>NZ_JBGSRV010000018.1:0-281588 GCF_041737375.1 Vampirovibrio sp. | reverse complement strand
GCTGGATTTATGGAACCTGGAGGGGAAACGCCTGATTCAAAGCCCGCCGGTGGTTTCTCCTGATAAAAGCGCTTTTATTTATACCGAAGTGTTGTTTATGCCCGATGATCGTCAAACCATCGCCAAGCTTTACTGGGTGCCGGTGAAGCCTTTGCCCCAACCCCCACTGGAACGCTTGCCCAGCGAAGAAGCACAGAACCCCCCGCCGCCGCCCGTTGATTATGGGGTGTACGCCGCCCGCTTTGATCCCCGAAAAACCACCGGTATCCGCAAAGCGATAGCCAATGCGGGCTTTAACAAGGTCAGTCGCTTCAGTTTTCGTACCCTTACCATTACTGATTGGTCGGCCAGTGGCAAAAGGGTTCTGTTTAAAGAGCGCAGCGGTATTTTGCACCTGGGTTTGCGCACCACCAATATTCTGGTTTACGATCAAGCCCAAGGCACGGTGACCATTTACCCGGAAATTCAGCGGATTATCAAACACTACTGGACTCAAAAAGCCAACCTGCCCCACATGGACCAGCTGGCCTGGGATATTCAGCCCCTGGGCTGGGAGCCAAACAGCGATGCGGTGGTGTTGTTGAAGGCATGGGTTTACGATCGGCAGGAAAAAAAGTTTTTGGGCCTCTGGCAATACAACGTTGAGGAAGAACGGGCCCAACTGGTTTCTTTGGCCGATGAATCCCCGGCGGTGGCCGCCAATGGATGGTTGCCACTCCCGGTTCCGCCGCCCCCGGAAATGGATGGGAAGATTCCATTGAAGGAGCGCCTGCGTCATCCTTTCAGTTATGATAAGGCTCAGCCCGCCAGCCCCCGGAAATAAGGGGATGGTATGGCGCCCGTTTAGTTTCTTCGGTTGGCCCCTGCTGCCTTCCGGTTGTGCAATGAAAAGGAAGGTTTGCCATGAGTGGTGGTTCCCGTTACGTTTACGGCAAAAACAGTGTGAAGGCTTTGCTGGACGCCAGCCCGGACAAGGTCTTTAAAATCTTTCTGGCCGAAGGTTTAAAGCCCGACAAGCGGGTGCAATCCATTCATGAAATGGCTCGGGACGCCAAGATTCCGGTGCAGGTGGTGCCTCGTCAAAAACTGGATCAGATGCTCCGCAGTCAGGAAAGCGCGGAAGCCGCCGCAAGGCCCGAGGGTCATGTTTCCGATGAGGAGGAATCCATTACCCATCAAGGGGTGGTGGCTTCGGTGGCCCCGAAAACCCTGCTGAATTTGCCCGCCTTGCTCAAACTTTGCCAGAGCCGCAAAGAACAAGGCCAGCATCCCCGCTTGTTGATGCTGGATGGGGTGACTGATCCCCGTAATTTTGGGGCCATTTTGCGGGTAGCCGATGCGGCGGGTATTGACGGGGTGATTATTCCCAAGCAGCATAGCGCCGGGTTTGGCCCTGCGGTTACCAAAACGGCTTCCGGGGCGGAAGAGATCGTTAATATTGCGGTGGTGTCCAATTTAAATCAGGCCATTCAGCAGGCCAAAGACGCCGGATTTTGGGTGGCCGGGGCGGCCAATGATACCGGGGCGGTGGATTACCATCGTCAGGATTACCAGATGCCGGTACTGCTGATTATGGGCAGCGAGGGCAAAGGGCTTGCCTCGCTGGTGAAGAAAAACTGTGATTTTCTGGTGAAAATCCCCATGCATGGCACCGTTGATTCTTTGAACGTGGCCACCGCCACTGCCGTGTTGCTGTTTGAAATGGTCAAGCGCTAACCCCCTCTTTTTTACCAGAAATTAACAGGACGCTGGATAACTGCGGGTTTGCTTGCGGTTGATTTTGGCCTGTTTGGTTGCGGGGTATTTTTAAGATTTTGTAACAACATTTGTTAAAAGAGATCAATTTTATATCTTAAGTATTTTTTATTTAAGTGTAAGGGACATCTCCTCCATCTTTTCTCTCTGCCTTTACGGATTCATAATTCGTCATGGTTTCATTCTTCATTCTCTCATCAGTCAGCATTCTGCTCATCATAAGGAACTGGATCGCCATGTCTATCCAATCCACCACCCGCTTTAATCCGCTCATTACCCAGCCCGGTTTTGCCAATCCCACCATTGATTCCGGCACTCAGGCCGGTGGGGTTTTTAATGGTCGGGGTAACGATTTTCTGGATCCCAGAGATATCCTGAGTTCGGTCAATGGATTTTCCCAGAGCATCACCCCCACCAGTGGAACCCTGAATAATGGTTTTTCCTCCAGTTTTGGCGGCAATTTTCTGACCCCATCGGCCAGTCTTAATCAGGATTTGGCTAACTTTAACCCGCTGATTTGGACCGATCCCAGCGCGACGAATGTATTGATAGGCACCATGGATGCCACCAACAAGATTTTTGGCGGTAATGGCCTGTTTCAGCCCAATTTGGTGCCACCGTTATTTCCGGCCATTACCCGATCTCAGCCGCCTTTTAACAATTTTGTAACCCCGGTTCTTCAGCAGGCCCAGCTTTTTCCCCAAACGTTCCTGAGCGGTTCCCCCTTGTTTCAGCCGGTGAGTGGTGTGAGCAACACCTCTCAAAACGGATTCATTCGCTTGCAACTGCAAGGTCAGCTTCAATTGCTGCAACAGGATATTAACGCTCTGGAAACCCAGCGGGCTCGGGTGCTGCAACTGGATCAAACTGGCGATGAGGACAAAAATCGCGTTCAAGAGCAGGCTGTCACCTTGCAGACTCAAATCAATCAGAAAAAAGCACAGTTACAAAGTACTCAGCAGGCCATTCTGCAATTGCAGGCCCAGCCTCAGCAAAACACGGTGGTGGTTGCCTCTAACGGTTTTTCTACCAATGGTTTGAATAACGGACAGCCTTTCGCCGTTTCCGGTACTGCGGTGGTGTTTCCTTTTCAAAGCCAGGTGGCCTTGATGGGGCAGTTATTTAATCAGCAGCAGGGTGCTGTTTCGGCACCCAGCGGCGGTATCGTCAGCGGTCAGATCAACGGCGTGGCTGTCAACCAGCTGACTTCGGCCAACGGGGTACCAGCCTGGATTGCCTGAATAACTTTTAAACAACGTAAACACCAAGTTTAAATGTTGACCGGATAGAGAAGCCTTTTAATCCCAACCTGAATGATGAAATCTAAATAGATAGAATGATGAGATATAGGCGGTTTGCAAAAAACCGCCTTTTTTTTGCCGAAAAATGATCGAGAGGCGGGAATTGAATGCGTAACGGCGTGTTTCCCCTAAAATACCAGTATGCTTTCCCATCAACCTGAAAAAATAAAGACGGGCCGAAATTCGGGCGCCCCCTTAAACACCCGCTCTATTCTGGATGCGGCGGAAGACGGGCGGGTGCTTTCCGTGCCAGAGGCCATTCACCTGCTGGGGATCACTCAGGAGGAAGAATTGAGCCGGTTGCGCCAGGTGGCAGAAACGCTGAAAATTCGCCACAGCGGAGAATCGATTGGCTATGAAACTGGCACTTCCCTGTTTTTGACCAATTTGTGCGAAATGGCCCCGACCCTTTACCCGTATCCCAAACAATCGGGAGACGCAGGGGCCTATACCTTGACCATTGATCAGATTGACGCCGCTTTGGAGTTGGCTCAGTCTCGAAAGGTAGACCATTTGACCCTGAGCGGCGGCGGGTTTCATTCCCTGCTTTGTTTGCCGGGGCTGGAAGCGGCGACGGCCTTAAAAACCTATGTAAAGCTGATGAATCATATTCGGGAAAAGATGCCGGGCATTCGGCTGCAAGGGTTTTCTCCCGATGAAATTGAGTTTCTCTGTATTTTGAGCAACCGAAACGAACCCTATATTCTGGAATTGCTGATGGATTACGGCTTGCAGGTTTTGGGCGGCTTTGGGGCCGAAATTCTGGTGGATCGGGTCCGCGCCCAGATTTCGCCTAAAAAGGCCACGGTAAAGCGTTGGCTTGAAATTGTGAGCGCCGCGCACCAGTTGCGCTTGCCGGTGATTGCCCGCATGGAGGCTGGTCCCACCGAAACACTGGCCCAGCGGGTTCAGCATCTGGTGGTTTTGCGAGACTTTCAACAAAAACACCCCCATGCTTTTCAGCAGCTGGTGCCCCAAATGTGGCCTCAAACCAGCGCTCACTTTCGGGGGGCGGAGGCGGATGTTCGGCTCACCCATCACCGGCATCGGCTTAAATTGATGGCGGTAACCCGTTTGTTTTTGGGAGAGTTGATTCCGGTGCAACAGGTGGGCTGGCTGCCAGATCAGGTGGCAGAAGCTCAAGAGGGCCTGCACTGGGGGGGCAGTCATGGGGGCGGAACTGATGCGTTGTCCTACATTCAGTTTTTGAGTGATGATCACGGGCAGGGCAAAGACATGCTGGCCTCCGAGCTGGAAGGTTTGATTCAGGAAGCCGGGAAAAAGCCTCAACGCTTTTTGGCCGTGCGTTGATGGCGAATTTGAGTATGAAAACGCCTTGTTTTACAAAGCATGAATAAAACTGGTTTCCGCCTTTGAAAACAGTTACACTGGGCAAGCTAGAGTTTGCAAGGGAGAGACGGGCCATGCCATCCAAAAAAATAACGGGTGCAGGCAAACAAAACATTGTGAGCGGCCAGTCTGAATCGGCCTTTGCCCGCAAGAAGGCGGAACCTGCCGAGTCACCTCAGTCGTTTCAAAGTGATTTGGCGCTGGATATTATTGGCGAGCTGTACCCGTTGTTGCTGGAAAATTGCACGGATGCGGATGATGAAATTGATACCCAGGCTGTATTTGAAGTGCTGGCCGGGTTGATTGGACTGTTTACCGCCGATTATCACCAAAATTATGGTTCCGATAAGGCTTCAGCCGCCTTTCAGGATCTGGTGTCTCTGGCGCTGGCCACTTACCAGCAACGCTTGAGCGATAGCGAAGCGCAAGCTTAAAAGCGATGCGCTAGCTTAAAAAAGAAAAAACCCTTCACACAGGGTGAAGGGCAGAGTGGTAAAGCGTGGAAAGTACGTTTGAGCTATCAGGTGTAAAACTTTTTCGATACTCAATAGAATACGGGTTTTAACCGGCTCTCACCATTGCCCGAAAGTCCACATCTCAAGCCCTCGGGTGTGATAGACCATGGCGGGATAACCATTCTGCCAATGGGTGAGTTTAAAACCGAATCCGGTCGGTTGACCCCAAAAAATGGACAGAAAAAACCCTTCACATTGTGAAGGGTATGAGTGGTAAAGCGTGGAAAGTACGTTTGAGCTATCAATGAAAATTTGTGTTTGATGTAAGCATATTAAACGCTGGTCAAGGTGGAACCTATTGCCCGGTTGTCTATAGTTGAGGCTAGGACAGGACAGGGTATGGCGTTTTAAAAAAGAAAAAGCCCTTTACGGATAAACCGTAAAGGGTTACGAGTGGTAAAGCGTGGAAAGTACGTTTGAGCTATAGGATTTAAACTTGTTTCAGTGGAAATATAATATGTTTTTTAAACGATTTGTCATATTACCCGTAGGAGCACATTTTCCAGTCGAGGTTGATTAGTCGAATGGGCAGTATGGAAAGCTCAGGAAGTGCTCTGTGCTTCTAAGTGGTTTGGGGTACACTGTAAAGCGTTAATGGGCGCTTCCGTCCAACAAAGTCAGTTCAATTGCTTCAGATGAGAGAATGGAACTGAATTGAGATGGATTGAAGTGAATTCAAATCGCAGTGAATTCCAATTGAAATGAATTAAAAGAGGACACATGCCATGTTTACGGTTCGGGTTCCCGCTACCATCGCTAACCTGGGGCCGGGTTTTGATAGTTTTGGCATGGCCGTTTGTCTGTATAACCGGTTTTCCTTTCAGCATGCGGCGCAAGATGCCTTAATTATTTCCAGCGACAGCAGCGCGGATACGGCTTCCCTGCAACAGGAATCGTCTCAAGCCTCGGCGGGAAGCGGGTTGTTGTTCAGGGCCATGGATGTCCTGTATGCCAAAGCCAATCAGCCCCGTCCTGCTTTTCAAGTCACTGTTCAGGCGGATATTCCCGTGGCCAGAGGGCTGGGCAGTAGCTCCACCGCAGTGGTGGCGGGCCTGGTGGCCGCCAATCAAATCCTGAAGGAACCCTTTCAATCCCTCACTCTGTTGGAAATGGCCGTGGCCATGGAAGGCCACCCGGACAACGTGGCTCCGGCCTTGCTGGGCGGGGTGGTGCTGTATGATGATCGTCCTTACCCGTTGCCTTGGCCGGATGAGTGGCGGGTGATGACCGTAAGCCCCGATTATCCGGTGATGACGGAAGCGGCCAGACGCATTCTCCCGGCATCGGTTTCCATGGAAGACAGTATTTTTAACCTGCGTAAAGCCAGCACCCTCACTTACGCTTTGTTACGGGAAGATCCCGACGCCTTGCGGGCCAGCTTGCACGATCGGTTGCATCAACCCTATCGCCGAAAGTTAATTGCCGAATATGAGGCCATTGAGCGTTTGGTGATGGATGATGGGGCTTTTGGCATGATTATTAGCGGCTCTGGTTCTACCATGGCCATTTTTTATCCCACTGTGCTGCATGCCTTTTTGCTGGAAAAACTGGAGCATTTGGTGCGGGCCAAGGGGTGGTCGGTGGAAATTAATGATGTCAGCGTGGATACCGAAGGCGCTCAGCTGCTTTACAGCGAACCGCTTTAAAAAAACGTTGGGCGGGAGCAGCAGCGGTTTAAAACACGCTAGGGTTAGCGCCATTCAAAAACTTACCCAAGTTTAACCCGAATACTCAGGCTGAATGGGTAGCTCTTCCGGCGATTTTTTAAACCCCAAAAAAGGCGGCCACCTGATCCGGGTCGGCAGGCAATTGGGCCCGCTCCGGGGTGCCGTATTGAATGGCGGAATCGGGATCTTTCAGGCCGTTGCCGGTCAACACGCACACAATGGTGCTGTTTTCTTTGATCTGATTGAGCTGGGCGGCTTTAAACAAGCCCGCCACGCTGGCCGCACTGGAAGGCTCGCACAAAATGCCTTCTTTTCCGGCTAAAAACTGATAAGCCTCTACAATTTGGGGGTCAGACACGCAGTCAATCCGCCCGCCCGATTCATCCCGAGCGCTTTCCGCCGGTTTCCAGCTGGCCGGATTTCCAATGCGGATGGCGGTCGCCAGCGTTTCGGGTTTTTCCACTTTGTGTCCCAATACCAGAGGGGCAGCCCCTTCGGCCTGATAACCGCACATGCGGGGCAGTTTCTGGGTAATGCCCTGCTTGGCGTATTCCTGAAAGCCCATCCAGTAGGCGGTAATGTTTCCGGCGTTACCCACCGGAATATAGAGATCATCGGGGGCTTCGCCCAGTACGTCGCACACCTCAAAAGCCCCCGTTTTTTGGCCTTGCAGGCGATAGGGGTTAATGGAATTGACCACGCAAACCTTGCCGGTTTCTCCCAAGGCCCGCACAATATCCAGCGCCTGATCGAAGTTGCCGTCAATTTCCACAATGGAGGCGCCATACATAATGGCCTGTGATAATTTGCCCAGCGCCACTTTGCCGCCCGGTAAAATAATCAGGGTTTTGAGTCCGGCCCGTGCGCCGTAAGCGGCGGCCGCCGCACTGGTATTGCCCGTGCTGGCGCAAATAATATGGGTATGCCCATCGGCCACCGCTCTGGAAACCGCGTAAGTCATGCCCCGATCTTTAAAGCTGCCCGTGGGATTTAGCCCTTCAAACTTTAAAAACACCTGGAGGCCGGATTGTCCTGACAAACGGCTGACTTCCGCCGCAATTTTAGGGGCGGGAATCAAGGGGGTGTTCCCCTCGTTCAGGCTGACAATTGGAAAGTCGGACGGGAAATCATAAAAGCGGCGATAGCGCTCTAAAATACCGGGCATTACAAAACCCTCAGCAGGCAACCGATATCACGGGTGCTGTCTTGTTGACGAATGGTTTCCAAGGCTTGATTCATCTGTTTTTCGCTGACCGCTTGGGTAAGCAGTACAATGGCCGCCGTGCCATCGGGGTTAATGCCCTTTTGCATTACCGCCTCCAAGGAGACGCCCGCATCCCCGCAAGCATTTCCCAAATGGCCCATCACTTTGGGTTTGTCCTTGGTGTTCAGTCGTAAGTAATATTTGTTTTGGGTGTCGGCCACTGGCAACAGGTTGGCCGGGGTGGCCAGATCGATAATCATGGAAGGAATCGGCTCATTGCCTTTCAGCAAGCCGGTGGCAATGGCTAAAATGTCGGCGGCCACGGCGCTGGCGGTAGGCATTTCTCCGGCGCCCCGGCCATAAAACATCACGTCGCCCACTGCGTCGCCTTTTACAAAAATGGCGTTAAATTCATTTTGCACGTTGGACAGCGGGTGATCGTTGGGAATTAGCATGGGGTGAACCCGAATGTCCAGTCGGCCATCTTCCCCCATTTTGGCCAGGCCGATTAGTTTGATCACATAGCCCAGTTCCCTTGCATGTTCAATATCCTCAGCGGTAATGCGGGTAATGCCTTCCCGGTAAATGGCCAGAGGATCTACCACTTGCTTGAAAGCAATCAGGGATAGCACCGCGATTTTGTAGCAGACATCAAAGCCTTCCACGTCATTGGTGGGGTCGGCTTCCGCAAAGCCTTTGGCCTGGGCTTCGGCCAGCGCCTGATCAAAGCTCCAGCCCTCCTGGGTCATCTTGGTTAAAATATAGTTGGTGGTGCCGTTTAAAATACCGGCCACTTCCTGAATGCGATTGGCTCCTAAAGACAGCTTGAGCGGCATAATAATGGGAATACCCCCTGCCACAGCGCCTTCAAACAAAATGCGAACATTTTTCTGGCGGGCCAGATCAAACAGTTCCGGGCCGTGTTTGGCAATCAGTTCCTTGTTGGCGGTAACCACGTGCTTGCCGTTGTTCAGCGCTTCTATTACCAGTTCTCTGGCCAGTTCCGCCCCGCCCATCAGCTCAACAACCACCTGAGTTTCAGGATCACGCACCACCGCATAAGGATCCTGAGACAGCACGTCCAGATCTAAATCATCAATGTTGCGGGTTTTGCTGGCATCTTTAACCGCGATTTTCTGAAAAAAGATTTCGGGCTGATCCCGAAAAATTTTAAATACCCCGGAGCCAACGGTGCCTAGCCCAATCATGCCAATCACCACTTTTTGATCTTGCTGATTTTGAGCATTGAGAGTGGCGGATGTCGATACCGCCTGACGGGCAGGGGAGGGCATGCGGTGGGCTCCTTCAGGGCTTGATGACGGACTGGGGAATATTGCTTGTTTTGAAGCTAACCTATCCTACCACAGAGGCCCCCCTGAATCAGCCTAGCCCTTCAACAGGGCCCAACCGCACGGACCCAAACCGAACGCAGCCCGACATACCATGACCGGGCGTGATGGGGGCCTTTTTTGAAAACAGCCCTGAAGCTCTGGTTTTCAAAAATGAGTTTTTCCGGTAAACTCGGAAAATGCTACGTTTTACAGAACTGGTTTATCTGGCCGCCCCGTTTGAGCATGCTGAGCAACGGGCCTTTAATCAAAGGCTTGCCAAGTTGGTGCGGGCCTACAATTACCCTTTGTTTATGCCGGAAGAGGTTCGTCCTGAGTTGGCTGAAAACGGTTCGTTGCGAGACTGGCAACCACGGGCTGATATGAAATTGACCGGGGATCGTGAAACCGATTTGGATTTGTTGATGACGGAAGCCTGTATGGACGCCATTAACAAGGCCAATTTGCTAATTGCCGTTTATTATGGCGAGGAATTTGATCCCTTAACCGCCTTTGAAGTGGGTTACGCGCTGGGTCGGCGGGTGAATGTGGTGGCGGTTCAAAATACGCTGGTGCCGGAGCTGATTCGGTGTGGTACCTTGCAGCGCTTGGCCTCTCCCCAGTTTTGCTCCCGCATTGTGATGGCCCCTCACGACGATGAGCAATTCCCGGATCGCCTGATTCCCATCCTCAATCGTTATTTCGCCCCGCACAAGCTGTAATTATAGTTTTCAGGGCGATGTTGAGGATTGATTACTCGCCGGTAGGCAGTCCTATTTTGGCGGCGATGAGTGTGTCCCGAAGGGTATCGGGCAGCCAGGAAAAGGGGCGTCTCCACAAGGCGTTTTTACCCAGGGTGTAGCGGGTTTTGGGACGCGGGGCAGTTAAGGCATGCACCACCGCCCTGGCCACAACTTCCGGGGGAATGCCCCGGCTTTCGGACTGTTTCGATGCCTGTTCAACCAGATTTAAGGCGCTTGCGTAGAGTTGCCGCAAGTCCTCGGGAAGTTTGTGCTGAACCGCATTGGATATGTTCCGGGCCTTGCGCCAAATGGGGGTGGACACGCTCCCCGGTTCAATCAGGGCCACTTGAATGCCCCAAGGCTTCAGCTCCACACGCAAGGCATCCGTAATGGCCGCCAAGGCAAATTTGGAGGCGGAATAAGGCGAAACAAAGGGAAGGGCGTTGATGCCCGCCACCGAACCCATATTCACAATGCGTCCCCGCCCTTTTCGTAGCAGGGGCAAAAAACGCTGGGTTACTTCAATCTGGCCAATTAAATTAACATCCAGTTGATGTCGCCATTCCGCAATGGGCACCAGTTCCAGTGGGCCGCTGATCACAATGCCCGCGTTATTCACCAGTCCGTGTAAGCCCGCTCCCTGAAGTTGCTCTTCAATCAAGTGAAACGCCTGAGCAATGGCGGTGCTGCTGGTCACCTCCAGTGGAATGGGGATAATGCCGGGATGCAGTGTTCGCAGGGCTTCTCCGTCCGTTGGGTTTCGAAAACCGGCGAAAACCTGATGACCCAGTTCAGCCAGTGTTTGGGCGCAACAATACCCGATGCCGGAGGAAGCCCCACTGATGAAGATTGATTTTTGGCTGGGTGGACAATGGCCGGGGATTGAGCGGTTTAACATTCAATTCAGAACTTCTCGATTGAAAACTCAGGGAAGGCGTTCCAACCCAGCATACGCCACAATATAACCTTTGAACAGGGTGGCTAATTTATTGATTCAACACTTTATGCTTTAGTAAATATCAGTTGGTTCAAAATGGGTTTTTTTGAGAGATTGAGCTTGACCTGCGAAAGCAATGAGTAAGAAATCCAAAAAAGCATTTTCTGTTTTTGAGAAGGCAGGCGCTGAAACAGGGGCTATCTATTCAGGCTGCCCCAGTATGAATGAAATGACGGTTGCGGCGTTACAAGAGGTTCTGGAGGCCATTCAACGACAGCAACACGTCTTGTCATCCCTGAGTCATGCGGCCCTTTTGGGCGCCGATTTGACGGAATTGTTTTTAGAGGTGGCTCATCAGATAACCTGGGCTTTACCAGTAGAGGCCTGTCGGTTATTGCAAGGTTCATCCGCTAGCGGTTGGATTTTAAATGCGGCTGAGGGCTGGCCAGATAGTTTGTCGGATGCGCTTTTGCTGAATGAATTGTTGCCGGTGGGTTATGGTGGTTTGGCAGGCTTGGCCTTGCAAAGCGCCGGGGTGGTGGTTATGCCCAACACGGGAGCGGAGCCTCGTTTTCAGCCAGGGCCGGATTATGAGCATATAAACACTGCGGCGGCGGTTGCCATTTTTAGTGGCGGGGCCTGCTTTGGGGTGTTAGAAATGGGGTCTGTTCAGCATCGTGTTTTCAGGTCGGATGAATTGCGCTTTTTACAATCCGTGGCTTATTTATTGGGAGATGTGCTACAGTCCCAGGTTCGGCTGGCCAGTGGCAATCCTGAAATACAGTCATCCAGTTTGAAAGGACAGGATATTGAAAGTCGGTTTCGGGCCCTGACGGATGCCGTGCCGGTTTTAATCTGTATTTGTGATGAAACGGGACGGGCTGTTTATTATAACCAGGCGTGTCAGGATTTTACGGGTCTCTCTTGCGATGATTTACTCTATAAAAGCTGGATGGAAGTGGTTCATCCCGAGGATCGCCAAAAGTTGATCGATGTTTATGCGCGTGCCATTCCTCAAAAAGTGCCTTTTACGTTTGAGTATCGGGCCATTCGTCATGATGGTCTGGTTCGATACCTGATGAATACTGGCGCCCCTCACTTTCAGCCCGCAGAGCAGTTTTCGGGTTACGTGATGGCTGCCGTTGACGTGACCGAGGAAAGGAAGTCCACCGCCCGTACCCAGTGGATGATGGATGCCAATTTGGCTGGGATTTTTTACCTTCGGCTGGATGGCAAAATTCTGGATTGTAATCAGGCTTTTATGGCTATGACCGGCTACAGTCGAGAGGAATTGACGCAACAGGCGCTTGATATCTGGACCTTGACCCCGCCCGAATACAGGGCCGTTTGCGCCAACGCCATTCAGCAGATAAAAACATCGGACGCTTGCCAGCCTTTTGAAAAAGAATACATCCGAAAGGATGGTTCCCGGCTGGATGTGTTGGTAACGTCGGCCCGCTTGTTAGAGGAAGATCCTGATGTTGCTGTCACTATGGTATTTGACATTTCCCCTCGCAAGCAAATTCAGCGGGCTTTGGAAAAAAGGCTGGATCGGGAATCACTGAACCGGGAAATTCTGGAAATAGCCACTCGCAGTGACAGTATAGAGTCGGTGATGGATGAGGCGGTTCGCATTATCGGGGCCAGATTTCAAGCGGATCGGGTCATGATTATTTATTACCCATCGGGGTCAGAGCCCGGTGACAACGGCCTTAAAATTTCCAATCAGTATTTATCTTCTTCCGCCATTCAGCCCTTTGATTTTTCAAAGTTTCCCCCGGCTCTGGAATCTTGTCTTCAAACTTACGTTCCGGCTTATTTCAAGCGCTTAAAACGTCCGGTGGTCAGTTCAGAAGATTTTTTAAATCTGATAGAGCGCGCTTTTCGATTGAACGGTCTGTCAGATGAAACGGTGGCCTCTCACATGCAAGCGTTTCGTCAGGTTTGGAGCGAACGGTTTAGGGTTGTGGCTTATGTTCGTCTGGGTATTCAGTATCTGGGCAAACATTACGGTTCTTTGAATCTGCAGCACTGCGCCCAGCCCAACCAGTGGACCACCGAGGATCTGGCGTTGCTGGGTGATGTGGTTAACTATTTGGGGGCCGCCTTTTACCAGATGGAGCTGGCCCAGCACGAACAACAAATGATGCGAAAGCTGGAAAAAAGCTATAACCTCATTCACATTATCAGTCAGGCTCAAAACCACTTTATTACCAGTGGCAATAACTGGGAAATGTTTCAGGAACTGTTGAACCGCTTGCTGGCTTATACAGACAGTGAATATGGGTTTATCGGTGAGGTGTTGCACGATAGTGAGCAGCAGCCCTACCTGAAAACGCACTTTTTAACCGATATTTCCTGGAACGAGGAAACCCGCCGCCTTTATCAGGAAACGATTGACTCAGGCATGGAATTTCATAATTTGAAAACGCTGTTTGGGCAGGTCATGGTGACGGGGAAACCGGTTTTTTCCAACAATCCCGCTCAGGATCCCCGCCGTGGGGGATTGCCCAAAGGGCATCCGCCGTTAAGGGCTTTTTTGGGGCTTCCTTTGTACAAGGGAAGCGAAATGGTAGGCATGATCGGCATCGCCAATCGATCCAGCGGATATGATGAGGCGCTGGCCGAAGAGCTACAACCTTATCTGGTGGCTTGCGCCAATATTATTGTGGGGGTGCGAGATGAAGCCCTGCGAGAACGTTTGACCCAGGAGTTAAAGGCCAGCGAGCAAAATCTGAAAAACTACGCCAGCCGGTTGGAAGTGAGTAATACGGAGCTGGAACAGTTTGCCACCGTTGCCTCTCACGATTTGCAGGCCCCTTTGCGAAAAGTAATCGTATTCACCGAGTTTTTACGCACGGCACTCGGAGATGATTTGTCTGAGGAGTGCCGGGATTATGTAGATCGCATTCAGAAAGCATCTGGCAAAATGCAGGGCATGATTACCGATTTATTGGCCCTGTCCAGAGTGACTCGCAGGGGGCAACCTTTTACGCCTGTCAGCCTGATGGAAATTACTCAGGAGGTGCTTTCTGATTTGGAGGAAACCATTCATGAAACTGGCGCTCAGGTTTCCATAGGGGAAATGATGACCATTGACGCCGACAGATTGCAGATGCAACAGGTATTACAAAACCTGATTGATAACGCCCTGAAGTTTCATAAACCCGGTACAGGGCCGGTAATAGAGGTATCCGTCGTGCCTGTTTCTGATACGCATTGTCAAATCCGGGTCAAGGATGAGGGCATTGGGTTTGATGAAAAGCATCTGGACCGTATTTTTACCATTTTCGATCGCTTGCATGGGGAGCATGAATACAGTGGCACCGGCATGGGGCTGGCCATTGTTCAAAAAATCGTTAACCGCCATCACGGGGAAGTCACTGCCCAAAGCAAGCCTGAAGCGGGCGCTACGTTTGTGGTGACTTTGCCGGTGCATCAAGCCGGACTGCAATAAAAGCTGCCGGGAGATTTGGCGCTGGGCACGAGGTGATGGAATTTTTTTTGATATCCTCCACTTTGACAAGTGCGCTGATATCAGGCCCTGACAAAGGGGTTATGCCGCATTTCATCTCCCAGGGTGGTGCTGGGGCCATGGCCGGTAATTACGGTGGCGGTTTCATCCAGTGTATAAAGTTGGGTTTTAATGGAACGCTCAATGGTGGGGTAATCGCCGCCCCATAAGTCGGTACGCCCAATGGCGCCCTTAAACAGGGTATCCCCGGCCACTAACAATTTGGGCGCTTCAAACCAGAAGCTCATGGAGCCGGGGGTGTGGCCGGGGGTAAACAGGGCTTTCCCCGTTACGGCGTCCAGTTTCAAGGTTTCTTCATGCTCTAGCCAGTGGTGAGGTTGGGGGACCGCTTGAAAAGGAATGTTGTAGCGTTGGCACTGCATTTCCAGATTTTCCCACAAGGGTTTGTCATTTTTATGCAGGCACAGTGGGGCTCCGGTGCTATGGTGCATTTGCCCGGATGCCAGAAAGTGATCAAAGTGAGCGTGGGTATGAATAATCTGACTCACACTGAGCCCTTCATCCGCCAAAATTTGAAGCAGTTTTTCGGGGTTGCCGCCGGGATCGATGACAATGGCCTGCCCGGAAGCTTTATCGCCAATAATGGTGCAGTTGCATTGCAACGGCCCCACGGGCAGGGTTTTAATAAACAGGGAACTGCCGGGTTGGTTTTGCATAATCTCTCTTCCCTTAATGATCAGCTGGCTGGTTTAGGGCTGGGTATTTTGACAAGGCGGTGTTGCAATCAGCATAGACAAGCAGCGACCGTTTGGCAAACCTGGCGCACGGCCTTTCATTTATTTGGCAGGAGGTGATTGAGTTGATGGCTTGAGCAGGTATAGTAGTAATGAGGTTCTTCTCCAGCGAAGGGGTTATCACGAGGGTCAGATTCCGGGGTTGGGTGGTTTAATTCCGCTTTTCGGCCTTAAAATAGCAATAGGCCAATTTTTAGGATATCCGGCTCAATAATCTACCGGGGATCGATCATTTCGGTATGACATGAATCGAGTGAAAGAAAATCATTGAAGTGAAATAAGGAGGCAGGATGGCGCTTACAATTGACGTCAGCCAGGACAAATGGGGTTTAACCGAACAGCAGCGTATGATTCGGGATATGGTTCGGGAATTTGCCGTTCAATCGGTAGAGCCACGGGCTGCCGAAATCGATAAAAACTGCCGTTTTCCGGTGGAAACCTTTCAGGAAATGGCTGAACTGGGACTGATGGGCCTGCCCGTAGACGAGCAGTACGGAGGCAGTGGGGCGGACTATCTGAGTTACGCCATTGCGGTTGAGGAACTGGCCCGTGTTTGCGCTTCCACCGCCTTGGGGCTGGCCGCTCACACTTCTTTGGTGGTGATGCCCATTTTTCTGTTTGGCAATGAAGCCCAAAAGCAAAAGTATTTGCCCGATTTATGCTCGGGTAAAAAACTGGGGGCTTACGGCCTGACTGAACCCAACGCCGGTTCTGATTCGGGCGGCACTGAAACCACGGCCGTGAAGCAGGGCGATCACTATATTTTGAACGGCAACAAAATTTTTATTACCAACGCCAATTACGCGGAAACCTTTATTGCCACGGCAGTGACCCAAAAGGGCGTAGGCACCAAGGGTATCAGCGCCTTTATTTTCGAGAAGGACACGCCGGGCTTTTCTCTGGGTTCTAAAGATGAAAAAATGGGCATGCGGGGTTCCGACTGGGGTACCTTGCAGTTTGATAAAGCCGAAATTCCCGCTGAGAACTTGATTGGGGAAGAAGGCAAAGGCTTTAAGTACTTTATGCAAACCCTGGACAACGGCCGTATTTCCATTGGGGCCTTGGCGGTGGGTATCGCCCAAGGTGCTTTGGATAAAGCCTTGCAATACGCCAAGGAACGCAAGCAGTTTGGCAAGTCCATTTCCGAGTTTCAGGCCATTCAGTTTATGCTGGCCAATATGGCTATGGAAATTGAGGCGGCCCGGTTGCTGGTGTACAATGCCGGACGCTTAAAGCTGGCCGGTCTGCCGTTTACCAAAGAAGCCAGCATGGCCAAACTGTACGCCTCTGAAGTGGCCATGCGGGCCAGCAATTCCGCCATTCAGATTCATGGCGGCTATGGCTATACCAAGGATTTCCCGGTGGAACGCTATTTGCGGGATGCCAAACTGTGCGAAATCGGGGAAGGCACCTCCGAAATTCAGCGCACGGTTATCGCCCGCAATATTTTGAGCTGAGTTCGATGGGTTAAGCGTCAGGTTTCTGGGGCTTTCAGGGGAAGGGTGTATTTGCGTCCTTCCCCTTTTCAGGCCTTTGGGGGGCATACTGGCATGTAGGGGCAATTCAAAGAGCCATCAAAAAAACTCGGTTGAACGGCTGCCGCTAGCAACCGCCTCGCCCGCAGTTTTCGATTTCTTCATTATCCTGATTCACTTGTGCAGCGGTTTGTTCCGCATCGGAATCGACTGGTCGAAAACTTTCCATTGCTTGATTGCTGCTTTCAACCAGGTTGCGCACGATGGCCTGATCCGCCGGACTCATACTCTGGAAATCTTTAGAGTTTTTGACCGTTAAGCCCCAGAAGTTGCGGTAGTCATTTGATTGCTGGTTAAAATCAATGCTGGCGCTTGCGCTCATGGCGGAAAACATGCCCACAAACATGTCGGAGTTGCTGTCGCTAATCACTTCATCCTGCATTGACGCTGAGCCAGCGGAAGTATTCATGGCGTTGGCGACCGCTTGGCCTTGCTGCCCCAGCTTAATAATCATTTCGTAAACTTCGGGATCCTTGTCTTTGTATTTTTCGGCAATGTTCAGTAACTGCCCTGCGTTATGGGTCATGGCCTGCACATAACTGCCATTGCTGCCGCTCACTTGCGGGGTTACCTGGGTGGCGTCGGGCGTGGCGATGTTAAGCGTAGGATTACTGGCTCCGCCGCTGCCGCCGTTACCCGCAGGGTGGCTGGAGGCTTCTTCAGGGGGCTGGCTCGATGCTTTGGGGGCGCTACTTTTACCGGGCGATCCACTACCCAGCGGGCTGAGAATGCTCAGAGTCCCCTGGGTGGCCGCAACCTCTTTCAGGTTGCCGTTAATGGCTGGGCCCAGTACATTTAACCCATAAATGCCCAAGCCTATCAGCAGGCCCAGCACAATGCCGTATTCTGCGGTGGTATTGCCGGGGTATGAAATCTTGCTCAGCATGCAGGAACCCTTTCAAAACAAGTCTGTCCCTTAGCTATCGACAAGGCAGGCAGATTCTTCAGTGGTTGTTAAAGAATATGAATGTGAACCTGCTTAACCGGCCCTCGGCGGTGCTGTCACCTTCTTTTTCCGCTGGAGCGGCGCAACGGCTTGGCTAGGAGGGAGGCGGGTTTCGTTTTTGGGTGATAAACATTTTTTTAAGGTTTGGGTCCACCTTGATATTTTGCGTGGCCAAATGAAATTTGCCCATTTGGCTTAAAATATCGTGCTGGCTCATCAGCACTTCCGGGTTTTCCGGCGGTGGTGGGGGAATGAAATCAATTTTCCGCCCGCTTTCCTCGGTACGCCCTTCCAGCTTGTTCAGCACATCATGGATGGTAAAGGGTTCTTTCAGTTTAAACTTGCGCCCCACGGCCTGATAATCAAAGGCGGTGGGCAGTTTGTACAAGGTGTTCAGCGTTTCAATATCACGGGGGGAAATGCTGGTGACCCCGTATTGATGGGGCACAAACATAATGTCTTCCGGCCCGTCGCTATGGCCAATTAAGCCCAGGGCATGCGCGATTTCATGCACAATGGTGTGCTTCACCTCGTCCATGTCGTTGTATTGACCGTGTACCAGCCCATCTGAAATGCCGATTTTGATTTCGGCGGAATACATCAGGGATTGTGGATTTACCATGTACTGGCAATGCCCCAGAGACTTGCGATCCACCCGCCGCCAGCTCACATCAATTTGTGAGCCGTCCAGCTGGGCCATTTGCTGAAACCGGATGCGCCCTTCTGAAACCCGACTCCACAAATCAAAGGCCTCAAACACCATTTGGTTATAGGCGTAAGATTCGTTTTGCTTGGATTTTTCGTACCAGCGAAAGGGCGCCACATAAATTTTAATGGGCATGGCCGAGTCTGGCCAGCGAACCGTCAGGCCATCTTTCAGGCAGTCATTGAGATACGTTCTTTCCATCTCTTTATTATAGGCGTGGCAGGTTGGTTTTTTGATTTTTTCAGATTCTATTTTTGAATTTTTCAATGTTTATGAGCAATGCTCTAGCCCCATCTGTGAAAATGGTGCAAAATAAAAGTATGAAAATTCATTGCCTGATTCGTTCCCAGTTTTTACCCATCCCTCAGGATGTGGCCTGGGCATTTTTTTCCAATCCTTCTAATTTGGCGCTTTTAACCCCGCCATGGGTGCATTTTCAGGACCAGAGCTACGAGCAGGTTCGACAAATTTATCCGGGTCTGGTGTTGTTGCATAAAATCCAGCCTTACGGGCTGATTCCCTCTAGTTGGGTGTCTATCATCACCCAGGCTCAGGCCCCTCACTACTTTATTGACGAGCAGAAAAACGGCCCGTTCAGCTTTTGGCATCACAAACACGCCATTGAGCCTGTAGAAGGTGGGGTGGAGGTGCGAGACACCATCCATTACGCCTTGCCCTTTTGGCCGTTTGGGGAAGTGGGCGGCTTTTTCGCTCGGGCTCAAATGGAACGGGTTTTTGATTACCGTGAACGCATGCTTACCGAGTTTTTTGGCGGAGAGTAAGCGAGTGGCTT
Source organism: Vampirovibrio sp. (assembly GCF_041737375.1). Classification (NCBI taxonomy): domain Bacteria; kingdom Bacillati; phylum Candidatus Melainabacteria; class Vampirovibriophyceae; order Vampirovibrionales; family Vampirovibrionaceae; genus Vampirovibrio; species Vampirovibrio sp. The sequence continues at coordinate 262,539 of NZ_JBGSRV010000018.1, read as the reverse complement.
CTGAAGCCCCCTGTTTTAGCTGTTGAAACAAATGCGAAATGCAAGTGAAATTCTTGTTTTCCTTACAATAAGGTTCTCAAAACCACTGAGATGAGTTAATATAAACTCATCCTTTCGATATTTATTGGGGTAACATCAGACTGTTCCTTGGGGCGAAGTGCTTTGAAGCGCTTTATTTAAGGTTGGATGATTGAGTAGAGGTTAATCGCATGCAGCATGGTATGGATGATTTGGCATTCAATGTAAACATGAACGTGTTTGAATCGGATGATCTTCGAGAAGCCAAGCGCTTTTTTGAGTGGGCGCTGTCTTACGAGCGCAAAGGCCTTAAAATCGCAGCCGATGCATTGCGCGATGAGGGGCGCAAATCGTTTGATCGCCATTTATCCCGAAATACAGCCCTGTAACGGGCTGCGCTTTATACCGGTTTTTTAGGATAGGGGCCCAATGTAGGTCCCTATTTTTTCGCCTTGCAAAATTTTGGTAATGGCCCGGTGACGGTTAAAGTCAAACACCAGAATGGGCAACCGGGTTTCCTTGCAAAGGGTCACTGCGGTTTGATCCATTACTTTTAAGTCTTTCATCAACACATCATCGTAAGTCAGTGTGTCAAATTTAACGGCATCCGGGCAAAGCTTGGGATCTTTATCGTACACCCCATCTACCCCGTTTTTGGCCATCATAATCACATCGGCCCCAATTTCGGCGGCTCTGAGTGCAGAAGTGGTATCGGTGGAGAAAAACGGATTGCCGGTGCCGCCCGCAAAAATAACCACACGTCCTTTTTCCAGGTGCCGAACCGCTTTAAGGCGAATATAAGGCTCTGCGATGCGATCCATGCCAATGGCGCTCATTACCCGAACCTGCATGCCTTTGGATTTAACCGTTTCTTGCAGGATCAACGAATTCATAATGGTGGCCAGCATGCCCACATAATCGGCAGCGGCGCGATCCATGCCCAGCTTGGTGGAGTTTTGTACGCCCCTGAAAATATTTCCGCCGCCGACTACCACGGCAACATCACAACCCAACGATGCGGCTTCCACAATCTCATCGGCCACCAGGCTGATGACTTCCGGCTTGATGCCGAATCCTTGATCGCCCATCAGCGCTTCGCCGCTAATTTTAAGCAGCACTCGCTGGTATTTGATGCCTTTGGGGGTGAGTGGGCTGGGTTGGTTCATAATCTCGGCTTCTGTTGGGGTCATAGTCATTTTAACGCTCGCTGGTCTTCAATGATAGGGACGCTATTTAAATAAAGGAAAGACTGTCTGAAAAAAAGCCCCTCCCGGTAAAAAGGAGGGGCTTTTTTAATAAGAAGCTTTACACTCGGGCGGCGGCTGCCACCTCTTCGGCAAAGTTGGTTTCTTTTTTCTCAATGCCTTCGCCCAGGGCGTAACGGGTAAAGCGAATCACTTCAACCTCGTTGTCGCCCAATTCGGTGGCACGGGCCTTGATGATGTCATCCACGGACTGGGATGGGTCTTTCACAAAAGGCTGCTCGATCAGACAACGCTGGCCCAAAATTTTGGACACCCGGCCATCTACAATCTTGCGACGGATTTCTTCCGGCTTGTTGGCCAAATCTTCTTTGCCCATTTCCACACGGGTTTCTTCATCAATAACGGCAGGATCAATATCAGCACGGGTCACAAAGTCGGGGGAGGCGCTGGCAATTTGCATCGCCAAATCCTTCAGCAACTGTTTGAAGCCATCTTTGCTGGCGGTTTCAGGCTTTCCGGCTTTCAGTTCAATCAATACGCCCACCCGGCCACCGGTATGAATGTAGGAGTGAACCGCCCCGTTGCCTTCACGCTGGTAGCGCACAAAGCGACGAATGCTCAAATTTTCCCGAATGGCGGCGATTTTTTCAGTGACGTACTGTTGCACATTGCTACCAGCCAAAGCTTGGCTGGGTTGATCCAACAAGGCTTCCACGCTGGCAGGCGCGTCTTCCAGTACTTGCTTGTTGACTTCGCTAACCATGGTTAAAAAGGCTTCGCCCTTGGCCACAAAGTCAGTTTCACAGTTCACTTCCACCAGGGCGCCGGTTTTGGCGTCGGCGGAAATCAGGGCAGCCACTTGGCCTTCAGCAGCCGTACGGCCACTTTTCTTTTCAGCGGTGGCAATCCCTTTTTGACGCAGGACTTCAGCGGCTTTGTCCATATCGCCGCCTGCTTCCACCAAGGCTTTTTTGGCATCCATCATGCCAGCCCCGGTTTTTTCCCGCAGTTCTTTTACTTGCGATGCTGTAATTTCCATTTTGGATTCATTCCTTTAAAAAATTTAATAAGTCACAGGGTCGGCAATCACCGAAAGGCATTAACCTTCCTGATTGGCCACTGCCACTACTTCACGCGCTTCAGCGTCAGGAGCGGCGGCGGCTTCCCCGGTCATCTCTTCAGCGCTAACCGTGGTACCGGCCTGGCCGCTACGCATTTTGTTAACGTGATCTTCACGACTGGCGCTGCCTTCGATAATCGCATCGGCCATTTTCTTGCAAATCAGGCGGATGGAACGGGTGGCGTCATCGTTACTGGGAATCACATATTTAATGTTGTCGGGGCTGCAGTTGGTATCTACCATGCTGACGATAGGAATACCGATTTTGGTGGCTTCCTGAACGGCGATGGATTCCCGACGCTGGTCAACCACGAACAGCACATCAGGCATGCCACGCATTTCCTTAATGCCGCCCAAAGAGCGCTCCAGTTTATCCAGTTGGCGGGTCAATACGGCGACTTCTTTTTTGCCCAAACGCTCAAAGTGGCCGTTGTTCCGCATTTCTTCCAGTTCACGCAGCTTGTTAACCCGGGTGCGGATGGTTTCAAAGTTGGTGAGGGTTCCGCCCAACCAGCGCTTGTTGATGAAGTATGCGCCGCAACGGGTGGATTCTTCTTCTACAATGTCGGAAGCCTGGCGTTTGGTGCCAACGAAAACAATCTTTTTGCCCTGAGCAGCGGATTTTTTCATGAACTCATACGCCTCGTCCAAGAGGTGGCTGGTTTTGGTTAAATCGATGATGTAGATGCCGTTGCGTTCGCCCCAGATATAGGGTTTCATTTTGGGGTTCCAGCGGTGTACCTGGTGACCAAAGTGGACGCCGGCTTCCAGCAACTCTTGTAGTGATGCGACTGGCATATGTGGTTCTTGCTCCTTCAAATAAGTCTCACGTGGGTGATACAGACGATACCAATAGGCAATAGTGCCTCACAACGAATTGGCTTTTTGGGCTTTATTTTTTCTGTTTAAACACAAACGTTAAAAACAAAAATAAAGGCAGGCAAATTCGTAGTCGGGGTCACACTATATTACATACTGAAAAAATTTCCACAAGCGCCGGTTGTCCCCGCCCTGGGTGATAGCGGGTGCTGTGATACGGCTGGGGTGTGGACGGATGGCGGTTTTAAAACTTAATGGCTCGACGCTTTTTCGGTTTTGCGTTGCCCTTTTTTAGGGGTCGCCATGGCATCGGTCAGCGCGATTTTGGCTAGAGGTTCCCGGCTGTATTGCTTGAAAAAGACCAGTTTGTGGTCAGTTTTAACGTTGTCCACATTAAAGGTAATATTGCTGGTTACATGGGCATTGGGAGTGATTTTGTTGAACCACATGCCGGTATCGCCAAAGGGAGAGGGGTAAAACATGTTGCCATGCTCGTCTTCCAGCCCGATTTCAAAGGTGGAAAACGTATTTTCGGTGTGATTGGTCACATCCAGCGTTAAATTAATCTCGGTGGGTTCTCCGAAAGGGTCATTATCAAAGCGCATGCCCAGTACTTTAACCTGAAGCCCCTCTAAGGCGTAGTTATCGGCTGAGGCATCCGGCATATTCATGGTGGGCAGGTGTAAATCTTCGGCCAGTTTTACCCGAATTTCGGCGCCCGGTTGAATCATGGCGTTTTTGCCTTTGGTCAGCATGGCGGCAGTGAGTCCCACCACACCACCCACGGCGGCCCCGCCAGCCAGTGCGTAACCTTCAGAGGCTGCCACTGCGGCCATTCCGCCATATTTTAAAACCATAACTGCCCCAGCCACGCCGCCTACTGCGGTAAAGCCGGTGGCTCGGCCCACCACTTTGGCCGCTGCCTTGGCTTTGGAATCTCGGGTGGTGTTTTTGCCTTCAATGGAAATTTCCCGCCCGTCCGGGGTAATCATATAATCAAACTTGGTGCTGATATACCCATTGCGTCCGGCCCGCTTGGGGCCTTCCATTTCGGATACCAGTCCATGCACGATGGTGCCCTTGGGGATGACCACTTTGCCGTCTACAGTGTAGTCTTTGCTCACCTTGCCAAAAAATTCGTCGCCCTCAATGTTCACACCGGTGGTTACGGCAGTGGAAATTACCATATCCAGCGTGGTGCCGGGCGGGATTTCCTTAATGTCGTTTTCATTAACGGTGGGGCTGGTAATGGTTTTTTTGGTTTTGATAACCCCGCCCTTCAATACGGTTTGACCCGCATCCTGGGCTTGGGCGGTTGGGGTCCAGGCCAATAAACCGGAAGAAGCCAGGGCCAAGGCTAGCGTGGCGGCAATTAGCGGTTGCGTATGGATGGTTTTATTGCTCATAGCGCCTGGACTCCACATTTTTAACATTGATGCCGCCGGACGGGCTGATTCTGTTTTCTACAGACGAGCCAAACCGATTTTGTTCGTCATTTGTTCGTATAGGTACTAAAACAGAACCCTGTTCACAGTTTACCTTAAGCGCAATCCCAGCGTTATCCCCTGAATGTCCTAGAGCCGTTCCTGTATTGATGAAACGCTCGCAAAGCGCGGCTGTTTGGCCGGATCGTGTGAAAAACTTTACCGACGCCTTTTTGTCGTAGATGATTTTCTGCTAGGATATTTTGGCTTTGTGTGGGACTTACCGTAAGCGGCCTAACTTACAAAGTTAACAAAAAACGACCACTCAAAAAAAGCGATAAAAATTCGAGTTGAGCTGAAAAAAAGCAAGGCTGAAAAATTAAATCTTTATTTTTTAAATTAAAAATGCATCAAAAAAGGACTCATAGCCACTATGCAACTTTTCGTTGATACCGCCGACCTGAAAGAAATTCGTGAAGCCGCCGCCATGGGCGTGATTTCTGGTGTTACTACCAACCCCAGCCTGTTGGCCAAAAACGGCAGTGGCGATGTGAAAAGTGTGATTCGTGAAATTTGCGAACTGGTGCCGGATGGCCCGGTGAGTATGGAAGTGGTGGGCGACACCGCCGAGCAAATGATTAAAGAAGGCAAGGCCTTTTCCACCTGGGCTTCCAATATTTATGTCAAGGTTCCCTTTTGCGTAGAAGGGATGAAAGCCGTCAAGTGGTTTGCCCAAGAGGGCATTCACACCAACGTAACCCTGGTGTTTTCCACCAATCAGGTGTTACTGGCCGCCAATGCCGGGGCCAGCATTATCAGCTCCTTTGTGGGGCGTTTGGATGACATTGGTTTTGATGGTACCCAAGTGATTGCCGAATCTGTGGATCTGGTTCGCCAGCACGGGTTTGCCAGCAAAATTCTGGCCGCCAGCATTCGGCATCCATTGCACGTTACCCAGGCCGCTGCTGCGGGCGCTGATATTTCTACCATTCCGTTCAAAGTGTTGAAGCAAATGTATGATCACCCGCTGACTGAAAAGGGTATGTCCCTGTTCAAAGCGGATTGGGATAAGCTGAACGCCACCTTGGCTGTTTAGCGTTAAATGGGCCGGGGAGACAATTGCTCAACCCCGGCTTTCCTGTCGTTTGGGGTTAATTTTGTTTAAAGGAGCCTGTCGCAAGAGTTTGAGTTAAAGTCGCAAGGGGAAACGTTGCTTTCGGCGCAAGCCGGGTCGTTTGTAAAATCCAACAATTGAATACACACATTGACTTTGGGTCTGTACGAAGTTATGTAAATTTGCGTGTAATTTTGTTACAAGCCAAACGCAAAAAATCCTCTATTAGTATAATAGAACTGAGAGGAAGCAACTGCTATGTTTAGTAGTAGACATAGCGTTTTGCCGCTGTTCCTGTTTTACGTAAGAAAAGTACTGTGACCCGGTTCCTGACTATCAAGAAGCAATAGGTGTGTGTCGATGGAAACAACGACCCCAGAATCGCTGGTGACGGAAAGCCTGCGAGTGACTCATCAGATTGGCTTGCTCAATAAATACGTGCAAAAAGCCAAAAAAGTGGCCATCAATTCAATTGATCCAATTTATGCCGATAATAACGAGATTCGGGGATTTAATGTACGCCTGGAAGGCCCTCCCCGCCATATGAGCTACCTGAACCGGTTGTTGTTAGCCGCGAACTTAAAAGTAAGTTAGGCGTCTAATTTAACGGATATATCACCTTTTAAAGTCTCGCTGGCTTTGCCTTGCGGGGCTTTACTCCTGTTTTTGGGTATCAAAACGGGGACCTGCGGATTATAATAAAGCCACCCAACCAGTGGGATACCATGATCTTGTTACAGTCCGTTCATCAACCCGGCAATGCAAACGGTGAGTTAAGCCCTCGTTATCAAGGGCTGCGTGTTGATGTGATTGCCGAGGTGGTGCCTGCCGTTCAGGGAAATATCGCTATGGGCCAGCTTCGCGCATTGCTGTTAAACCTGGACTTTGTGGTGCTAATAGGCCCAAAGCGAAAGCCTTTGGCTGTGATTGGGCGTGGCGATCTGGCACACCTTTGGAAACAGCCAGATGAGGCGCGGCTTCAGTCTTTTGCAGAGGCGTGGATGCCTTGTCAGGTTTCTGCCAATGAAACCTTGCAGCAGGTGAACTATCGGTTTGCTTCCTGTGAGCAAGCGATGCTGCCTTTGGTGGATGCCAAAGGCCGCTATACTGGTAAATGCGCCAGTTTGCCCCGGCTGATACGGCTGAAATCTGGCACCTTGCGACCACCCCGAGTGGGTGGGCTGGCCACGCCACTGGGGGTTTACATGACTTCTGGGCATTACATGGCCGGGGCCGGTTGGCCGGGTTTGGTGGCCGCCGGTTTTTTGTTTGGCATACTGGCCCCCTTTCTGGATTTGCTGTCGGTGGCGCTTTTTAGTGTGCTGGTTCTGGTTTATCCGCCGGTTCAAATTTTACCGGTGGGTGAGCAAACCATTTTGCAGGGCGGGCTGTTGCTGGCTTGTTTGCTAGGGTTACTGCGGTTGACCCCTTTGGCGGGTCTGCATGCCGCCGAACATATGACCATTAACGCCATTGAAGCCGATTTGGCATTAACTGAACCTATGGTTCGCACCCAACCCAGAGAACATCAGCGGTGCGGCACCAACCTGGTGGCTTTGCTGGGTGGATTGCAGATTGCCGCCATTTCGTTGTTTTACGCCAACCCGCGTTTGAGCGGTTTGGGTTTGTTGTTGTATGCCACGTTGTGGTTCTGGCTGGTCTTTTCTTTCTGGAGGCCGATGGGGCTTTGGTTGCAAAGGCACTTCACCACCAAAACGCCTTCTTGGGCGCAATTGGCCAGTGGCATTCGGGCGGGTCATCAGTTGCTTGAGCGCTTTACAGAACGTCCCCACGGCGTCCCTTCTTTTTGGCGACGGTTATGGGGGGCGGGCTTATTGCAAATGATGACTGGCTTCGCGGCGGGGTTCTGGCTGGTGGACTGGTTGCTGGCCGGATTGGGCTGGTCATCGGCGTTCTGATGCCGTGTTTGGGGGCATCCATTTTTGAAATGAGCCGTTTAATCGCTTGGATTTGGTAGAATAAAAGTCTACTTGTTGAATGGAAACAATCCCCTTTAAGAAACAAGTGGCATTTTACCCGCCGCCTGAGGTGTGTCGCAGGCATTATCCGGTTTTAATGAAAAAGAGGCGCCCGTACCACCATGTATGAATTACTGGCTATCCCGGACATTTCCAAGTTCGGCTCCATTTTAATGATGTTGATTTTCATCAGCGTTTTAATCATTGCCCACGAAATGGGACACTTTTTTGTAGCCAGAAAATGCGGAATAAAGGTAGAGCGCTTTGGCTTTGGCCTACCGTTTGGCCCTACCCTGTGGTCCAAAAAAATAGGCGATGTGGAATATTGTATTCATGCCTGTTTGTTTGGGGGCTATGTGGCTTTTGCGGATGATGATCCTGAAAACCCCTTGCCCAAGGATTCTCCAGAGCGATTTGAGAATCAGCCTTTATTGTCCCGCTTTGCGGTGATGGTGGCCGGGGTGACGGTCAACGCCATTTTAGGCTGGACCCTGATGTTTGTGGTGTTTATGGCCTGGGGTTATCCCAGTGGCGAGGCCGAACGCAGGGTGATGATTGGGGGAGTGGCCAACGCCTCTGCTCCGGCGGCTCAAGCTGGTTTTGCAAAGGGCGATGAGCTTAAAAGCATTAATAATCAAACCATTGCCGGTAAAGATTACATGGCCATGGTAAAGAATGTGCAGGCGGTGTTCAAGGAAAACGCCACCCGCCCCATTGAGGTTGAAGTGCTGCGGGGCAAGCAAACCCGTGCCTTGACCGTAACCCCGAACAAGGCTGGTACCATTGGCATTCAGTTGGCCGCCGTGCAGCGCTACGATGCCTTGAAAAGTCCGGTGGATGGGGCAGTTAAAACCTCCTCCTTTTTGGGTACGGTTATTGTAAAGCAGTTTGAGGCGTTCGGTCGGTTGTTTACGGGCCAAATGGCGCTGAAAGAGTTGGCGGGGCCCATTGGCATCGTGAAGCAAGGCGCTGCCATGATTGATCAAAATGGGATTCAGACCGGGTTGATGTTAACGGCCATTATCAGCGTGATTTTGGCGGTAATGAACCTGTTGCCCATTCCGGCGCTGGATGGCGGGCATATTTTCTTTTTGCTGATTGAAGCGGTGAAGGGCTCTCCGGTTAAGCAGGAAGTGCGGGAGCGTTTCACCCAGTATGGCTTTATGGGCTTACTGGCCCTGATTGTGTTTATTTTGGGCAACGACGTCTATAACGTGTTTATCAATCCCGGCAGTTAAGTCCACGGGTAAAAGACGTATTCGCCTTGAGGCCATCATGTCCTTTGTTTGGAGGATATGACGAGCGTAATATTTACAGAGCGCCGCCATCCTTTATAATAGGATGAGTGGGAGCACAGCAAAATATAGGGGACATCAGATTGTACACCGTCGATACCGCGTTAGAGTCGTTGCGAAAGTACGATATACACGAGGCTGACCTTCTGGGATGGGAAAAAGAACTCAGCCTGGAAATTCCGGTGGACGAATATGGCCGCAAGCAATACAGTCCGCATCACGTTAATTTGTTCAAAAACATTAAAAAGCACATTACCCTGGGGCGCACCATTCAGGAAATTCGGCAACTCATTAGCCTGCCGCCGCTGGAAAATTCAAAACCCAGAGAAGTCCGTCCTGCCTTTGCTTCGCCAACCGGGGATGCTGGCGCTCAGTCGGCTTCCGCCAAAGTGCTGCAAAAATCCGCTTACGCCTCAGTGCCCAAGCGGCCCACCCGACCCGGAGAGTTAGGCAGTGGCGCTGCCAGCGTGGTGAATCTGGTACAAAAGCTTAACAAGGAAAAAGATCAGCTTTATAAAAAGTTGCTGGAAACCGAAAAACTGAACTCGCACCTGTACAGCGCCAATAATTTATTCCACAAAAAAGTGCGGGATATGACCCTGCAAATGACCCAGTTGCGGGAAAATTTTAATGAAAACGAGAAATTTAAACTGCTGGACGATAAAGCTCGTTTGCAAAAGCAACTGATTGACGCAGAGAAGCTCAGTCAGTACAAGCAGGAAGAAATTTCGCGTCAGAAATTATTGAATGAAACCTTGCACAAACAGGTGCAGCAGCGGGATCAAAAAATTGAGGCCATGCACGCCGCCTTTGACGCCGATAAGTTTCGGGGTGACTGGATGGAAACCGGCAGTTTGGTGGAAGTGGTTTACGATAATTTTGGCATTAACATTGAGCCGGAACGGGTTCGCCTGTTTCGGGTTTCAGAGCGCCCTTCCCGCATTTATGGCGCTTTGGCCATTATTAACACCAGCTACCAGTATGAAACCAACAATTTGTGGAAGCGTGATGAAACGCTGATGGTTTCTTATATGGATGAGCAAACCCTGGAAGGCGAATTGATTGCCGAGTATATTCTGGACGGGGTGCCGGTGGCCAAGGCCGTGTACCGGGTAACCTGTCAGCGCAGCCTGTAAGGTTTTTGCCTCAGGGCTAGTTCTGTTAAAACATATCAAAACAGCGGACGTGATCAGTCGATCAGGTCCGCTGTTTTTTTAACAGTGGTTGGGGTGCAGTGAATCGGGGGGGGCCTTGTGCTTATTTCCTCTGCTTATTCTTTGTCGGTATCCGCGTCGCATTGGCCGTCGCCGTCGGCATCGGTGCATTCGCCGCCCGGCTCATTCTCATTTTGAGAGGGTGCGATGGGGGTGGTCGCAAGGCCGTCTAACAAGGCGCTGTAAGCCGGTTCTAGATGGGCTTGGGCCAGCATCACCATGGCCGCAAACAACAGGGCCAGTGATGTACGGGTGAAGAGGCGGGTTGTTTTCTGTGGTTTAAGCATAATGGGCAAAGGCTCCTTAATTGGTCAATCGCACATGAATATCCTGGGCCACGGTTTCATAAATTTCCTGTATCCGATTAGAATCGTAGTTGGCTGCCTCGTACTGTTGCCCCTCGGTACGCTGGGCCATAAAGTCCAGTTGTTCAGGCCGCCAGGTGGGTTGTTTCAGCAACCGGCGAAAAATATCCTGAGAATTACCTGACAGATAAGGATCGTAGAGGGAAATGGTGTGAATGGTGACCCCCATTGTTTTGGCCCGCTCGGTTTGCAGGTTGGTTTTGCTTTCCATGGCGTCTACATAAGTGTTGGTACATTGCACGGCGGAGGCCGGGATCATGCTGTTTTTAATGGCATCGTTGGGCAACACCGGACAAATTTTTTGACCATTTCTGGTGTAGCACAGGTTTCTGACCACTTGAGAGTTGTTAACCGGATCGATGCACTTCCGGTAGGGTTCCCGATAGTTGTAGGAATAATAACTGTCGGGGGCGGGCAGGTTGGGGATGCCATCGGTCATAAAAATAATAATTTTACTGGCGTTTTTGCGGCCCTTGCTTTGTAATTCATCCAGGGCCAGTTTCAGGCCCGGTTCGTAATTGGTGTTCCAGCCCACACCGCTAAATAAACTTAAACCATTTACCTTGTTTTTAACGGCTGTAAAGCTGGGAGACTGGTTGGCCGATGTTAAGCCAATCTCTTTGGCACCGGTCTGGTCAAAGCTCACCAGCCCGATGCGATCCACGGACTCATTGTCCAAGGCTGCAATGATACTGATGAACTTATTGGCCGCTGTTTTAATGTCTTTCATGGGGCGGTTGTTTCCCAGGTCATCCATGGAGTTGGAGGTGTCGATGACCAAAATGGTGTCTCGGGCCGCTGGGGCCGCTGAGGATCCGGCTACCACTTTCATGGCGTTACAACTGGCTTCACCAGAGTTTCCGGCATTGCCGCCTTCCACCTGCTCACCTTCCAGTTCTTTCCCGCCACCGTTGCCGCTCAGGGCGCAGAGCAGCTTTCCCATAATGGTGGGTATATAGACTTCGCCGGTGACTTTAAATTTACTTTTATCAACCGAAAAATTGAGGTTGGACTCACTCAATGCTTGCCCTCCCACCGGGTTTTCGGCGGCCAGTTCCAAAGCGGCTTCGGAGGCTTCTGCTTCACCGGTGGGCAAGGCCGTGGCCCCTGCCAGTGCGGCGGCATCTACGGCGGTTTGTAACTGATTTTGGGTGGCAAAGTAATAGGGCAAATCAATGGCCATTACCGATGCGCTTAGCCCCAGCATCAAGGCTCCAATACTTAAAATGATGGCAGACCCGCCAGCATAAGATCGCCGTTTGGCTGCTTGCATGGGTAACACCTCTATAACGTTCTTAGTACTAATCCACTTCAAACCACTTCAACTGTAAGCAGAATGCCTCGGTCTAAAACTTTTCAAACCTGAGCAAACGCGCTTGTAAAGACCCTGTAACAGGTTTGAGGAGGTGAGGGTATAGAGGTTATGTCGCCTTAACGAGAGGCCAGCCGAATTTTAACAACAGAGCCACCGGGTGTACTTCCGGCGGCTGCGCCCCCTGTGTTGCATCCCTGTTTGCAGGCGTGCCGGTAAAAGCGGCCTTCAATATAGCGGCTATCAGCAGAACCATTGGCCTTGTAGCCAGTCATTTTAAAACCCACAAACCCGCTTACATTCACTTTGGTGTTGGAGCCTCCCCCAGACCAGCTATCGTAAAGGGGCAGCGGAAACAGGGTTTTATTGCTGATGAGTTTGTCCAGCTCGTTGCTGGCGCTGGAAATGAAGTTACCGGGGCTACTACTGTAGCATTCTCCCACGTTTACGGTGCCCGGAAAGCCGGTGGCAAACCAGTCTCGAATGGTGCTGCTGCCTACGGCATCGGGGCTACAGTTTCTTAAGTCGGCAAAACCCCAGTTGCCGGAACCCAGTTCGGGACAACCGGCCTGATTCTGAACCCCGTCCACTTCCACATGATCGCCGTAAATGCGAACCACGTTATTTTCAGGAACGCCATCTTCCATGGCTTTTTTGAATTGGGCCTCGCAAACGTACATGGGGCGTAATCCCCCGTTGGTAATACCGTTAACGGTTTGATCAATCAGGGCGATGGATTGCGCCCCGGTATCCATATGATCCACCCCGAACAGGCGGGCGAAAAAAGTGGGCAAGGGTTTGTTAAGGCTACCTTCGGCCTGTCGCACTGTCAGCCGAACCGCGTTGTATCCGTTGGTCAGGCTGTAATCGGGATTGACGCTGGGAATGGTAAAACTGGCCGCGTTGTAAGTTTTGGTGGCTGGATCAATAAAACCAAAGGTCACATCCTCTTCAGCCAGTCGCAGTTCGGGCGTGTTTTCCTGAACCAGATCCTGTGCGGCGAATTTGGCGTTGCTTAACTTGGCGGCGGGGTCAACTTCCGTATCCCGGTAAAGGGCTGTGGCTGCGGCCAAAGAACCACTATCGGCGCTGGTTTGCAGTAAATTCTGGGCGGCAAAGTAATAGGCAAAATCCACCGCAAAGGCGGCCATCATGAGGCCAACAAAAATTAAGCCAATTAATTGAATGGTAAAGTTCCCTTTCTTAAAGGAACGATTGCACTTTTTAATAATCATGACCGAACTCCCGATACAACGCCTCATGCCCATTGGCCCAAGCTAGCCAATCCAATCCTATCTAATAGCTTATTATGCCACCGTTTGCCATTTTTAAAACCAATGTGTTGAATGGATGGGCTTGCTTTAACTCTCTTTAACATTGGTTTTTGAATGAAGCAATGGTGGCATATGCCTATTAATACGAATGAACATGGCCCCGCTTCAGGTTGGGGTCGAAAAGTCCCCCTTTTGTTTTTTTGAGGAATACATGCCCCATGTCCACCCTGGAGAGTTATCAAGCCGCAATGGGCAATCTGCCTGCGGCCCCCACTGTGCAAATTCCTGCTCCGGCCAGCCGCTTTGTACCGGCTATTCCCAAAACCCTGGCCGAAACCGGTTTGGCCCAGGTGGTGGTGGAAGAACTGATTTTTAAAATTATGCTGGCCAAAGGGGCCATGACCGGGCGAGAACTGGCCATGGACTTGTGTTTGCACTTCTCTCTGGTGGAAACTATTTTGGCAGACCTGAAAAGTCGCTTGCTGGTTTTGCACAAAAATAACGTGGGCATGGGCGATTTTGTGTATATGCTCAGCGAAGTGGGCCAGGAAAAAGCCATGATGGCTCGGGATATCTCCGCTTACGCCGGGGCGGTGCCGGTTCGCTTTGAAACGTATCTGGAGGCGGTCAAGGCGCAGTCCATTCGCAACGAAAAACCCGATTACGCGGTACTCTCTGAAGCGTTTCGGGACATGATTTTTGATGAGGCCCTGTTTGATACCATTGGGCCTGCCATTAACTCGGGCCGGGGCTTGTTTTTATACGGGGAACCCGGCAACGGTAAAACGTCCATTGCTGAAAAACTGGCCCTTTGCTTTAACAACGATATCTTTATTCCCAAATCGTTATTTGTGGAAGGTCAGATTTTACAGCTGTATGACCCCCAGAACCATGATCCGGTGCCACAGGAAAACCCGCTGATGGCCAAGTACGATCAGCGCTGGATGGAAATCAAGCGTCCGGCGGTGATGGTGGGGGGTGAGCTGATGATGGACGCTTTGGAAATCAAGTACAACCCCATTCTCAAGATATCGGAAGCCCCCTTGCAAATGAAGGCCAATGGTGGGGTGTTTTTAATCGATGACTTCGGTCGGCAGCGGGTGAGCCATATTGATTTGCTGAATCGCTGGATTGTGCCGCTGGAAAAGCGCATGGATTTTTTGGTATTGCCCAATGGTCAAAAAATTGAAGTGCCGTTTGATGAGCTGATTATTTTTTCCACCAACCTGGATCCTAAATCGCTGGTGGATGATGCCTTTCTGCGGCGGATTCCCTATAAAATTCATGTAAAAGACCCCAGCGAGGCCCAGTTCAGGCAAATTTTTAAAATGCTGTGTGAAAAATACCAAGTGGCTTACGATGATGCCAAGGTGAGTTATTTGATTCAGAATCACTATGTGGGGAAACGACCCTTCCGGGGCTGTCAGCCACGCGATATTCTGGAGCAGATTTTAAACGCGGCTTCTTATCAAAAAACACAGCCTGTTTTAACTGAGGCCATGCTGGATATGGCTTGTCGTAACTACTTTGCGGCCATGGGCAGCGACTGATCGGCCCTACTCTTTCAGAGTAGACCCTGACCCGTTGCGCCTCCCGGAACGAGGGGCCATTGTGGCTTGTTTTTCCTGACCTGCCTGATTCGGTTTTTGGGTGTGTGGGGAAGGGGGTAGGAATGGCCCGATTGGCTAATTCTTTAATGGGGGGAGGCCCGCTATGCTGAAGCAAACTGGAAAATTGGCTAGCGTTTCTTTGTCCCCGCTTTTAACAGATGATGGGTTTTGGATGGTTGGTTTGCCGGACTCCCGAATTGAATACCCGCTGAATTGAATCACGATTAGATTGACTGATTACCGGATGGTTCCCCTGTAACACCCCCTGTAAAACCATGGAGGATGCGTGATGGTTCATACCTATGCCAAGGTGGTGGGGCTGGCCCTTTTTCTGTTGGGCCTTTTGGGCGGCATTCCGTTATTTGCGCCGCAGGGGTTGTTGTTTGGCATTTTTCGGGTTGATTTTATACACAATCTGTTACATCTGGTTTCGGGCCTGATATTAATGGGGGTGGGTTTTGGGGTGCATTGGGGGGTGGCCCGTCGGATTGTCTTGCTGTTTGCCCTCATTTACGGGTTTTTAACCGTGCTGGGCTTTTTGGCCCCCGATGGTCGCGTTTTGGGTATGGCCGTTAACATGGCCGACAATGTGTTGCACTTAACTGTTACCGCCACAGCGCTCATGTTTGCCCTTCCTGTTCGGCATTACACTTCTCGTAAAAGCCGGCTGTAAAAGTCGGCCGGAAAAGTCGGCCTTAAAAGCATGGGCTGGCCGGGGTTGCGCTTGAATGTTCCTGTAGTATGGTAGTGGTTGGTTTAGATGTTTACGGAGTTCCCCATTAACCATGATTGAAATCATTTCCGCTGGTGTTAACCCGGTTCAAGATATTGCATATAAAAGTCCTCAAGGACAATACCGGATGGTGGTAGAAATTCCGGCTGGCACAAACGAGAAATGGCAAACCGATCCCATCAGTGGCGATTTCTATCACGATGAAGAGAACGGGATTCCACGGGTCATCAACTTTTTACCCTACCCCATGAACTACGGATTTATCCCGCAAACCATGTTGCCCAAAGAGAAGGGCGGCGATGGAGATCCGATGGATATTATTACCCTGGCGTCGGCCAGACCCATGGGTACTTTGGATGATGTGCGCCTGATTGGGGCTTTGCAGCTTTCCGAAGGCGGCGAGCAGGACACCAAGATGGTGGGCTTGCTGAAAGATGGTCCTTTTTCCGATGTGCAGGACATTCAGGACTTGCTGATGCGTTACCCCGGTACGGTGGAAATTATTCGGCTGTGGTTTGAAGGCTATAAAGGAGCGGGTTCATTCCTGTTTCAAGGTTATCTGAACCATTATCAAGCCAGTGATCTAATCGAGCTGGCTCACCAGGAATGGAAAGAGCTTCAAGTCGCTGTTTAGAATTCTTTTTGGAAGCTTTAAACAGGCAATTTGCGTTTGATAGGCTTTTAATTCGGCCCCGGACACGCCGGTAAAATTTTATCGCTTGGGCGTTCAGTCGCCCAAGCGATTTTGCCCTGTTGCTTACAACCGCTTTGCGATATGGGATAAAGCGTGGGCTTACAACGCTTTCAAAGCCCCGGTGTGATGGGATGACGGGTTTTCCGTGAGCTGGGTGGGATCAATGGATTGCAGCAGCGGTGCCGGTTGGGCGGCCACGTGATCATAAATGGTGCGAGAGGCCTGGTGGAAGAGATCCCTTACGCTGTAATCGTTATAGGGGCGTTCCACTTGCATGGATAAAAAATACTTGCGCCCATCGGGCAGGTATACGGTTCCTGAATCACCCAGTGAGGTGCCGATATCCCCGGTTTTGTGCGCCACTTTGGCTTCTTTGGGCAAAGGCCATACCATCAGGCGGCGGTTGTGCGTACTTTCCAGAATTTCGGTGCCGTTAATGCGGGATAATTGGGATACCAGCGGGCCGGAATCGATATTGTAAAGCACACTCACCATTTCGTAGGGAGAAATGGTATTGGTGCCGCTTAAGTCGGGTAACCAGTTGCGAATGCGGGTATGCACCAGCCCCAGGTTGGCCAGTTTTTTGTTCACCGCCTCAGTGCCACCCAAATAAGAAATCATCATGTTGGTGCAGGTATTGTCGCTAATGCTAATCATTTGTCCGGCCACATCGTTGGCGGTAAACGCCTTGCCCGGATCCTGATATTGCAGACTGCCTGAGCCAGCCGCCCGGTGATATTCGGCATACAACAGCGGGGTATCAATGGTAATCAGGTTTTTGTCCACGTTCATCAGGTAATCCAGCAAAATGGGCAGCTTAATCACGCTGGCGGCAGGTACCGGATCATACCCATTGATTTCAACGTAGGTGCGATCCTGTGGGTTGTAAAAATATAAGTGTGGCCTGAATCGATCGGCTGGAAACTGTGCCATAAGGGCTTCTAGCTGGCTTTTTAGGGCAGCGTCTTCGGCCAGCGGCATCACCGGCATCAGTTTGTTTTGAAAGATGCCTGCCCCGTGATGGGTGAGCAAGGCGTAGTCCAGGTTATGGTAATACAACAGGCTGGGAATTTTTAGCAAGCCGAAATCCCGATCCAGAAAGGTTTCAAACTGGCGGGTGTCCGGGGGGGCATCGGTGAACGACTGTGACCCATCGGGCAAATCGGGCAATGCCTCTACTCCCTGAGCCAGCACTTGAGGCACCACTTGAAACGCGGTCCAGATTCCCCCGCCAATCAGTCCCAGTAAAAGCAACACGCCCAGCACCAAAATGGCCATGCGCTGCTGCCTTTGCTTTTTGTGCTGGTACCGACGGTAAGACAGCGATCGGGGCGAGTTATGATTTCGTGACATTGGCAGACCCTTTGCCGGGTTAAGCAGGTTCGGCGCTCTCACTCTAAACTCTCTAAACGAATTTACTAAACGCTGAAACGCCAAAGCGGGGTATGAAACAGCACAAACATTCAGTTTGCGTGATTCAGCCTCGTGGCTATGCTTCTATTGTAACTTTTTTGTTGGGTTTGGGAATAGTAAACCCCCAAATCTACAACGACTGATCCAGATCCGGGCTGAGTTCCACCGGTTTCAGACCCTCCACCGGCGGTCCGTTTAACACTTGGCCCAAGGCGTTAAAGCGCCCCCCATGGCAGGGGCAGTCCCAGCTTTTTTCGGTGGGGTTCCAGTCCACCAAACAACGGGCGTGGGTACATACCGGAGAAAAACCATAAAACACGCCTTCCGGGCTGTGATAAACGGCCACTTTGTCCCCATCCACCAAACAAATTGCCCCTTCGCCGGGTGGAACATCGGTGGGTGTCTCAATGGCTGTTTTTTTGAGGCGATCCCCCACAAAATGCCCTACCGTACTGAGGTTCTCCGATAAAAAACCACCGGCTGAGGCAATGGGCTTGGTGCGGCTGGGGCTTAAAATATCGGCGCAGGGGTTGGGAATGCCCTGAATCAGATCGCTAATCAGTTGAGCGGCCAGGGTGCCGTAAGTCAGCCCTTCCCCGGAAAATCCGGTGGCGATATACACATCGGCGCTTTTTCCAATGTAGGGCAAGCCATCCGCAGGTTCATAAAACTGGGCCGACCATCGATAATCCACCCGGTTGACGTTAAAGCGCTGGGCGGCAAAGGCTTCCAGCTGGTTAAAGCACTGCTCGGCATTGCGTGACTCTCCGGTTCGATGATCCGCGCCTCCAATAATGAGGAGCGGCCCTTGTTCATCCTCGGCCAGTCGCAGATAGTGATAGGGGTCGGCCATATCCCAGTAAAGGGCATCGGCAATCACGCTGTCGGTTCGCACCCCAATCACATAAGATCGCCACGGTTCCAGCCGGGTTTGAGACAGGGGTCTGAACCCAATGGGGGTGTGGGTGGCAATCACCACGTTTTTGGCGTGAATGCTGCCGCCTTCGGTTTTCAGGAGGTGTCCGCCCTCTCGGCCATGGCTTTCGATGTCTGTGACTCGGGCATTTTCAAACAGGGGGACCCCTTCCTGATGCAGTTGGGCGGCCAGACTTTGGGCGTAGCGCAGGGGATCGATGGCCGCTTGCTGGCTGACCTGAACCCCCTCTTCCACCGCAAAGGGCAGGGGTACGTTAAAGGTTCGATTGGCGGCCAGACCTGCCTTGGCCATGGCTTCCACTTCCTGCTGCAAAGCCTTTTGCTGCTCGGTGGTTTCGGCAAACAGGTAACCCGGCAGCCAGCGGAATCCGCAATCTATTCGATAATCCGTCACCTGTCGTTCTATTAAAAGCATGGCTTCTTCAATGCCCCGTACCACGCTACGCAGGCTGGCTTCGCCAAAGGCGGGTATCAATTCCTGAAATCGGGTATCCAGCAAAATGCTGGTTAAATGTCCGGAGTTAAAGCCGGTGACCCCATACCCCACCGGGTGGGCATCCACCACCGCAACTTCATAACCGGCCCTATGCAGCAAAAGGGCTGTGCTGAGTCCAGTCAGGCCCGCCCCGATAATGGCAACATCCGTTTCCAGTGAACCGCTTAAGGGCGGAAATTGATTGGTGAGGGCGCCACGAATGGGCCTGTTCTGGGCGTTGTGTTTCCACAGTGAAACGGTGGCGCTTTCGGCTGGGTTCTCAAAGTGGGCGTAGAACGGGTCACGAGCATCGGCCATGGCTGTCCCCTTTCTGCTAGTCACGGGATGGCGGGTGTTGTTAAACAACGCGAATTCCTGTGTGTTCCGTCTGTCCCCAGTGTGAGGCAGGATCGCCTCAGCTTCAATTCCCCAGTGGGATAGCAGGAAGAGGGATAACCATTCGCCTATAAAAATATTAGAATTTATTAATAAATTGATATATAATAAGTGCAAGGGTCATTGAAGCGAAAGCAATTAAAATCAAGAGGTCATCGGTATGAACGCACAGGCATCGGATAAGGTTTGCCGCCGTTTAAAGGCGCTGGGGCATCCCATTCGGCTGGGCATTCTGAATGTGCTGCGTTCGGGCGAAAAAAGTGTGTATCAGCTGGAAGCTCTGATGGGGACCACCCAGTCTAATATTTCCCAGCACTTGGGCCAGTTGCGGGATAAAGACATTCTGGTATCCCGAAAGCAGTCCAATCAGGTTTTTTATTCGGTGCGGGACCCCAAAACCTTCGATCTGCTGGACTTGCTTCAGGTTCTATATGCGGCCAGCTAAAACCGGCCACTGAAACGAGCCACTTTGTGCTCGGTTTGGGGGTGAATGCCACCCGAAATCACTCCGGAAAGTTCCATCGGAAAAGAATTACGTTGGACAGCATTGAGTCCCAAAACATTGAGATAGACCGGAAAGCATTCAGTAAGAAAGAAAAGGAAAGGCGGCACCGTTTGGGATGCCGCCATTTTTTTAGTAAATATTCTATTCCCCGCCTCGGGGGAAGTACCGGCCCCGTTCGGCGTAGTGGGCCTCCCAGTCTTTTACGTCAAAGGCTTCCACAATGAACTGGCGGGCCGCTTCCACATCAAAAGGTTTGCAGCTAAACAGATCAAAAAAGAAGTAATCCTTTTCCGTAAACGAATGAAAAGACAAATGGGATTCGGCAATGACCACCATGCCAGTGATCCCCCGATCTTCCGGTACCAGACCCGCATAGGGAAACACATAGGGCTGAATGATCTTGGTCATCCCTATGCGCTCAGGCAGGGTGTTCAGCACCTCAAACACATAGGCCAAATCCCCAATGCGGGTGGGGTCGCACTGCCTGCAATCCAGCATTAAATGTGGCCCAAACCCCAGGTTGTCAGAAGGCTCCTGACCCGCTTTGGACTGGGCTTGCAGAATGACTTGGGTCATAGTACACCCCCTTTCAGCAGGATGCTTTTGGACAGTTCGGCTTCGGCGGCGCTCAGGGCGTTTTGCTCCAGTCTGGCTTTAATCAAATCCAGATTGCCCCGCTTGAGCATCTGGATTTCACTTTCCTGGGCCCCCAATACTCGCCGCAAGTGCTCGTAAGCGCCCATGGGATCAATTTCGTCTCCGCAGGTGTACAAATCCACGGAGGCGTACCCGTATTCTGGCCAGGTGTGAATGGCCAGATGCGATTCGGAGATGACCACCACCCCGCTGACCCCCCAAGGCTCAAAGCGATGGAAGGTGGACTGTACAATGGTGGCCCCGCAGGCACGGGCAGCATCGTTCATGTGGGTTTCAATGCCCGCCACGTCGTCCAGGGTTTGGGTATCGCAATCGTAGAATTCCACCAGCAAGTGGCGGCCCAATACATTGTTCATTGGCAATGGTTCCTCGTTGATTCAATACGGCGTACACAAAAAAGCCTTGCCATAGCCTTCGGTTCGCCCACTGCCTGCGCTCTTTAAAAAAAGAAGCAGGCCCAATGAGCGCCCGAAATGGGGCGTTAGGCGGCTAAGGCCGTCGTAGAGTAATCTTCGGAGGACTGGTTGCCACTATCAAATAAAAAGCGCTGCAAAAAGGTAATGAAAAAACGGCTGGCCCCTTCACTGGAAAATACCTTGCTCAAAAACTCCATATTGTGAGAATGAGCCTGGCTTTTGCTTTTGGCCTTCAAGTTAGGCACATAGTATTGGTGCAAAGGCAGTCGCTCCCCGTCCAGTGGCGGTAGGGAGGCTTTGCCCTTAAAGGGTTGAAAAGCTGAATGGGGCATAGGCTTTGCAAACCTTTCACACACGTTTACACACCGTTTAATACAAGATACTTGGGATTAAGACTGATTTTTTGCGGCTGTGTTCCCATCTCTTACCATTATTTTTGCAAATGATAGTCGCGGTTCCCATACAGGGGTAAAAACCCTGTTTACGATCGGGCCTTATTTTTGGGTTGAGGTAGGCGAATCATGCGCTCAATCTGCTCAAATACTTCATGATTCAGGGCAATGGTTAAATGATCAATGTCAGGATCATCCAGAATCAGGTTATTGATTTTGCAGGGCACATCGCCTGTGGATTCCAGAATGCCTTTGCGAAAGTGAACCATAAAATCCCAAACGGTTAGCAAGCTGTGATAGGCCACCCCTGTGGAATGGCGAACCAGATTCAGGTTCCAGTGAATCAACTCGTCAAACACCTTGGGCACCGGTTTGCCGGGGTTGCGAGGAATCCACAGATTTTTCAGTTCCTTCACCCCTTCAGCGCCCATATACCCGGCCCCCAAAGAAACCAGATTGGCCACGGAATTGGCTTTCAAAGTTCTGGTTTGCAGCCAGTAGTGGGCAATAACCCCACCCAGGCAATGCCCAATTACGTTTACTTTACTCACATCACACTGGCGTTTCAGGTTTTCCAGTTCTATTTCCAGCTTGTCCGCAGCGGTGGCCACATCGGCCAGTCCGTTTTCTGGCAAGGACATAACCGCCACCGGATACCCTTTTTGGGTAAAGTAGGCATGCATTTCCCGAAAGAAAACCGGGGGGGTGTTCAACCCCGGCACAATGAGCAAAGGCAGTTTTTGCAAATCCTGATCGGCGGAAGTGACCATGGTGGGGATTTCCTGCACCGCAAAGCACCCCTGCCGGTTCAGGGCGTAATAGTCCTGACGGGCCAGTTTTCCCAGTCGTCCCAATCGCCGTATGGCGTTGAAGTAGCTCATGAAAAAGGCGGTTAAATTATTGATGGGACGGCGTTTCAGCGGGTTGATAAAGTCGCTGTTGAAGTAATCCTGAATGTTGCGGATTTCCATTTCGGACAAACGCCGGTGGATGGGGTTTAATTTCATCAAAGCGGCGGCGAACATGCTGCCCAGGGTGGAATACATCCAGGGGATGGGCTTGTGTTTGAAAGCGCTATTTTTGGACACGAGGATTACCCGGTTATTTTGCTAACGACAAAGGAGACGATCATACTTATCATACCACTTCGGTTTCTGAGATAAACCGCTCTATTTACAATTCCCCAGTGGATATAGGAGGTATCTCCAAAATCGATTGGGGCATGCTGTTTTTTTGATTTTATTTCAGGGTTTTGAGGCCGGGGCAGTGCGGGAATAGATGAACCAGTCATGGGTTTTCACCACATGGGGGTACAGGGCTTGCAAATAGTCCTTGCACGTTTGCAGGCCCCGCTCGTTATTGGCCCGGTGTCTAAACAGCCAAACCCGCTGATAAGGCTGGAGTAAAGCGGGCTTGGGCAAGGGAACCGTTTGCCCGTTAAACTGGTTAATCCAGTAAAGCATGGGCTGGGCGGGCCTACTTTGATGCAGGTAATAGGCGGCCAGATTGGGGGCTCCCCAAGGCCCGTTGGCAAAAATTAAATCGTTGGGCTGGGCCTGACTGGTAAAATACCGGATTTTCTGCCGAATATTGTCATCCTTGTTATGCTCATCCCGAAACGGAGAAGGCGCCCACACGCATCCGATGGCCAAAAACAACATGCCAGCCAGCACCGCCAGGCCCAGCTTGGGCCGCAGGCCGGATTTTGTCTGCAACCACCGATGAAGGGCCAGCCCCACCCATAGGCACATGGCCGGGGCAATCAACATGGCATAGCGATCGATGATGGAAATATGGGTGTGTTTTATAGCATCGTAGGCTATTTGCAGGAAAAGTGGGCCTAGTATCCAGGCCAGCATGTAGCCTTCCCGCTTTCGGCTGATGGAAATCTTGTGAACCAAAGCTCCCCAGGCAATGCCCACAAAACTTAACAAGGTTAGCGGGAAATAAAAGGCCCGCACCAGCCGGTTATCCCCGGCCATCACCACCAGCGGTTGCCACAGTGGCACGGTCAGATAACGACTCCAGGCCACCCAGCCTTTGGCGAAATGGTACTCATCGTTCACCCCCTGTTGTTGCATTTGATACACCGGCAGCCACAGGAAGGCAATGCCCGTTAACAGGGCCAGAGCAGGCAGAAAGAGCAGGGCTTTTTGCCCGTTTTTATTTTTCTCGTTTTTGCTTTGCCGGGTTTTGCTTTGAAAAAGTTCAACGCACCCAAACACGAATTGAAACCCCAGAAAAAACACGAACATATAATGGCTGAGCATGCCGCCTGCGCTAAAAAGAGCGTAAAGCCAAGCCCAGCGCCAAGGATGCTGCCCGTATAACAGCTTCCAGAAGGCCAGACCAGAGCAAGCCGTCCAAAACAGGCTGAGGGCATACATGCGGCCTTCTTGGCCGTAATAAATCTGGAAGGGGGCCAATGCGGCTACCAAGGC
This sequence comes from Vampirovibrio sp., assembly GCF_041737375.1. NCBI lineage: Bacteria > Bacillati > Candidatus Melainabacteria > Vampirovibriophyceae > Vampirovibrionales > Vampirovibrionaceae > Vampirovibrio > Vampirovibrio sp. The sequence goes on along the minus strand of NZ_JBGSRV010000018.1, from coordinate 238,732 downwards.
GCACAGGTACCCGGCCCGCCGTCCGCCCAGGGCTTGGCCCAGCCCAAATACCGGCAAAATCATCAGCGTGGACCACAGGGCCGAAAAGCTGCGCAACCCGGCGGCATGATTGCCAAACCAGCCCATCCATGGATTTACCAGCAAGTAATAGAGCGGCATATGCACGTTGATTTTAAGCAAGGCCAGCAGCCGGTTCATATCCATGGGCTGCCAGCTTAAATAATGCGTGTAATAATACTGGGCGGTGTGAATTTGGGTGTCCAATCGCTCCGGGAACAGGTGGGTGTTGGCTACTATCAGGGAATAGATCTCATCAATCCACAGGCTGGCGGATGCAATATTGCTCAGCCGTAGTCCCAGCGCCAGCAGCAGAATCAGCCCCACTATCAAAATAGGCAGGGCGGGGTGTTGACTCTGGTTTTGGGGGGACTCCAGGCGTTTCATGGGCGGCTCATTGGCTGTATTTCTCTAGGTGGGGTTATACCAGAAACCGGCCGTTTCGTCCCGGTTCAATTATCGGGAGAGGCTGTTCAATCAAAAGCCTTGAATAGAGCAAGGCTCCAGGCCAAAGCCCAGAGCCGGAAATCAAGATATTGGGATTATTGGGTTATGGAGAAATCCAGAGATCTTTGTGTTTGGGGTTTTTAACCGAAACTTTGACCTGTTGAATGCCCTCAAACTGGGTTAAGGTGCGTCGAATCTGTTCGCTCAGGCGGGCCGGAACGCTGCTGTTGCTGAACTGAAAGTCTCCGGGGGCTTCCAGCGTGACCGTGGCCAGCCCCTGAGGGTCTATGCTCAGTTTGCCTACATTCAGCCGATGCAGATCCGCATCGGTAAAAAATCCCTGCCGTCGTTCGGCCTCGGTTGGCCCTTTCAGGATCGCTTCTACTGCCTTGCGGGGCGTGCTGATTTCTGGTGCGGGACGAGGCACCGGTTCTCCCAGCATCAGGGCCGGATCACTCACCAGATTGGCCAGATTGGGGAAGTAGAGTTGGGGCGTCCGAATGTCCTGTTTCAGCGGGAGGGCCATTTCCGCCTCGGTAGGCAGTTCCGCCGCCGGAGTTGTGGTTGAGCTTTCCGGGCTGGGCTTTGGGCTTGGCTCTGCCTTTGGGTTTGCTTCTGGCTTTGGGGTTGGTTCTGAAATCGGCGCTGCCTGTGGGTTCGATATTGCGGCTGGTTCTGAAGAAACCGGTGCTGGCTCTGGCGCTGGATTCAAAACGGCAGGAGGGACGGCAGGGGCGATTGGGGTGTAGGTCTGCACCACCACGGTAGGATTGGCCGCAGTGCCAACCACCGCATTCAGATTGCCGGTAATACGAACTTGCTGACCGGCTTGCCACTGTCTGGTATCCAGCGCACCCGGCGATAAGGGAAAGCGTCGGCCATCGGCTCGAACTAAAATCCATTGATCGCTTGGAGGCGTATTTTCCAGAACCCCTACCAGATTCACCGCTGAAATGTCTTCTGCCGGTGGGGCGGATCTTTGGGTTGCGGGGATTTGGGGCGAGCCCTCCGCCTTGTTGTCTCTCAAGGCCGGATTCACCAGTTTGGCCACGGAGATGGCCACATTGGCCCGCACGGCGGGTGAATTGGGAAACAATTTGGTTTTGGATCGCTCCGTTACCGTAATACCGCTTTCAATGGCTTGCGCCACCGGTATTCTGGCCCAGGCGGGAATCTCATCACTATCCCGGTAAAAGCGTAATACCTCATCGGCTTGGGCGGGGCTGAGGGAGGCCAACCCGGTTTGGGCCTTGGACAAAATCACATACATTTCAGCCATGGTCAGGATTTGATTGGGGTGAAACCGCCGGTTGGGATAGCCGGACATCCAGCCCTGCTTGACGATGGCCTGAATGGCGTTGGCCGCCCAATGGGAATGATGCACATCCGAGAAATTCTTGCCGCCAGGGTGATCTGCGATGTTGCCGGAAGCGCTGGGGTTCAGTCCCTGGCTTTTGGCCAGAATGACCGCAAATTCTGCCCGAGTGACCGGACGGTTGGGCTGGAAGGATTGATCGGCATACCCGCTAATGACGCCTCGTTCGCTTAAAAACTGAATGGCGGGGTTGGCCCAGTATCGCTCGGGCAGATCTTTAAAGGGGGTGGCGCTGTAAGCCACAGTGGCGTTCAGCATTAAAAACCCGGTGGCCAGTGGTATTAGCCCAAATCGTACTTGAGGCGATAACAATTTCAGGCAAGACGCTTTCAGGGGCAAAACGCTGGTGGGGCAGAGGGGTGCGTAGATAGGCATGATTTTAAATAGTCATCCATCAATAGTAACGGCAAATAAAAGGGGGAAAGCCCACTCAGTCAGTCCTGAACAACCAGTTAACGGGGCCAGTATGCTTGAAATAAAAGGGCGGAGCAACTACCCGATCAGGCAATTGATGGGGTTGGGTTCAGGGACATGAGGTTAAGTGCCTGTTTAGGTTTCAAAAAGGGGAGGGGTGGAAGTTTTGGGCTGGCTTAATTGACGTGGCGGGTGATTTTTTTAATGGCCATTTCCGCCCGTTTGTTAATGGCGGGATCTTCATGGGCGCGCTGTTTTTGCAGCAGGTCCAGCACTTCAGGCGGGCCAAACCCAATTTCGCCCAAAGCCCAAATGGCCAGCGCAATCACTTCCGGGTTCTTATCGGCCTGAATTACCTCAATTAAAGTGGGCACGGCTTCGGTATAGCGCAAGGTGCCAAGCTGCCAAGCGGCGATACAACGGGCATCTTCCGCCGTGCTGGTGTTCAGTAGCGTTATTAAGTGGGGCACCACGGGTTTGCCAATGCGTCCCAAAGCTTCTGCGGCTGAGGCGAAAATGGTATTGTCCTGATCGCTCAACGCTTCCAGTAAAACAGGAATGGTTTCCTCACGTCCGGTCATACCCAGCGCTTGCAGGGAGTAGTTTTTCAGGATGGGGTCTTCGCTGTGGGCCATATTTTGAAGCAATTCAAGCGCCCCATCGCCCCCCACTTTGCCCAAAGCCAATGCGGCGGCGCTGCGAACATCCGGCTCTTCTTCCGGGTCTTTCAAAATTTCCTCCAGCACGGGGAGGCACTGAGGCTCAAATTTTTCCAACATAAATAGTATGGCGTTCATTCGACTGGAAGGCGGATACTCTTTTTGCCTTACAATATTAATAGCGGTTTCAATGGGCGTTGTATCATCCGGCATGAAAAAGAACCTTCTGTGTATTGTGTCTGTATCTGGCGCGGAGCTTGATGAAACTATCTGACAAAACGAAAATAACGCAAGCATTCCGCTGGCGCAATGGCGCAAGTCTCTTTCGTCGCTCTATTGTAATCGGGTTCCTGTTTGCTTTTCAACTGGGGGCCTGCACCAGCGTTTCCGTCTGGGCTGCTCAAAAGCTGCCTGTTTTTTCCGTAACTGGCCCTAACTTATCCGTGGTGGATCGCCAGGTGCTAAAAACAATGGATGAGGCGGGCTATAAATCTCGCCTGATTCAGGAAGAAGACTTTCTGTTTCATCTGAAACCAGCCGAGACCCCCTATGTGCTGGTACCGTTGTCCAGTCGGGTTGAACTTTCCGCTTTTGGCCTGTTAAGTCGCTATGTTGGGGCTGGGGGTCAGGTGATTCTGATTTCATCAGGAGAAGTGCCTGAGCCTTCCGCCCAACGGCTACTGGAACTGATTGGCCTGAACGTGACCGGAACGGCTTTAATTTCCAACGAAATCAACCTTTATTGGCAAGGGGCTTCCTTGCCCGGTGGCGATGCCCTCACCCCCGGCAGTCGGGTTCTGACTCTGCAACCCGGCTTGAATGAACGAGTGCTGGCCAACTGGGGACAGCAATATCCCGCTATTATCACCACCGCCAAAGGCGCTTTTTTAAACTGGCCCTGGGGGCAACGTCTTTCCAATCAAACCCTGATACTGGCCTTAACTCGGGTGATGCCAATGGCTAAGCCCGATTCCATTGTTTTTTCGGGAGGGGGGGCGACTCAACCGCCCGTTGGGTTTGAAAAAGCGGCCCGAGAAAAAACTGCCAGAGAAAAAACGGATCAAACCGCTGTTAATGGCGCTGACCCTGAAAAACTCCCAAAAAGCGCTTTAAGCCCCGATTACGCTTTTAATCTGGCACTGGAAGCCAATAAAGCGGCAATGGTCAAAGCTCCCAGCACACCCTCTTCTCCGGTGGCCATTGCCGAGGCGGAAACCCCTGTTGCTGAAAACGTCGTTGAAAAAGCCAGCAGTGTTAAACCGGCACCACCCGAGCCTTCCACTTCGGCGGCTCCAAAAGCCCCAACGGCTCAGCCTGCTAATCCAATTTCTTTTGATAAAGCTCCTGCTTCTAAAACGCCTGTTTCTAAAGCTCCTGCGGTTAAACCGGCACTGGCCGTGCCAGTCAAAAAGTCCAGCAAAGTTAGCAAGGAGCAGGCGGAAGCCGAAACTGAGGCAGAGGTGCTGAACAATATTCTGGGCGGGGCAGAGCCTGACACGCCGGGGAATCCTCCCAGCGGGCCCAGTGCCTTGCTCACTACGCCGTCTTCTAACGTGGCCCAGCCGGTTGACCCCGCCGCCCCTCAACAGCCCCAGAAACCGTTCAGTTTTTTAGATCCGGAAGCGGCGGAAGTGCTGGCCCCGGCTTTTGATTACGGAACTTATTCCTACAACTTGCGAATTCTGGATGATTATAACCGCCGCATTAACAATGCCCTGGAAACCGCTCGCCAGCTTAGTCTGGAGGTGCCGGAAGAGAAGATTCGGGCCATGTTAAAGGAAGCCTATCAGCACAAGCGCAAGTTTGAGTCCTTGTATTTAAACAATCAAACCGAAGCGGGGCTTAACCAGTATGCCGAGGCCCGCCGCATCACCCTGCGTGCTTTGGCGCTAACCAGCGCCTCTCCCCGTGTTGAAGGCAGGGCCATTTGGCTGGATCGCGGCACCATTTTGCAAACCAAAAATCCGTTGGAACTCAAAAAACTGATGCTGAAACTCCATCAGGCCGGGATTAATATCGTTTATTTTGAAACCCTGAACGCCGGATTTCCGATTTACCCCAGCGCTATTTTAAAGCGCAATCCAATGGTGCAAGGTTGGGACCCTTTAAAAGCGGCGGTGGAAGAGGGACACCAGCTGGGTATGGAAGTGCATGCCTGGGTTTGGGTGTTTGCGGTGGGTAACCAGCGCCATAACGTGCTGATTGCCCAGCCCGACAGTTATCCGGGGCCGGTGCTGGCTGAAGGCGGATTAATGAGTGAAGCCTTACGCAGCCGTGAAGGCAGTTTGAAGGCAGGGAGCCGCCAGCATGAGTACTGGCTGAATCCGGCCAGTGACAAAGGCCGGGCCTTGTTGTTAAAGGTCTACGAGGAAATTGTGAGCCAGTACGATGTGGATGGCCTGCAACTGGATTATATTCGCTACCCTTTTCAAACCTCCGCCACCCGCATGGGGTTTGACCCGGTGGGGCGTGACCGTTTTTATCAGGCCACCGGCCAATCGCTGGATAATCTGGATGATTACACCGCCAAACTGTGGATTGCCTGGAAAACCTATCAGGTCAGCTCGTTTGTGCAGCAGGTTTCCGAGCGGTTGCGTAAAATCAAGCCGCAGTTAATGATTTCCGCCGCTGTTTTTCCCATGCGCCGAGAATCCCGTATTGTTTCCATTCAACAGGATTGGGAAACCTGGATTGATAATGGCTGGGTGGATACCCTCAGCCCCATGTCTTATACGTCTGATCCCCAGCGGCTACAAGGCATGTTTGACTATGTGCAGTCATCCCCCAAAAAGCGTTCTCTCATTTATCCCGGCATTGCCCTGCACCGTTTGGATGGCGGGCAACTGGTGGAACAACTGGAAGCCTTGCGTCAACATGGCGGGCTGGGGGCCACCCTCTTTGCGGGCGCTCATCTGGATCAGGAAAAAATTGACACCCTGGGAGCAGGCCCTTACAAAGAACAAACCGCCATTCCGCCTCACCAGAATGTGGTGAAATCCCTGCAATTAATTCTGGATGATTACGGCCAAAAATTTAATACCCTGCAAGCCAAAGGGGCTTTGTCCACCTTAAGCGCACCTCAAATTCAAGAGATTCAAACTTCTATCATGCAATTCCATACCCGTTTAAGCGCTTTATCCGGCTTTAAAGCCACCGGCCAAATACCTGCCGGATCGCTTGGGGCTGCTCAGGAGGCTTTGATGGCCTTGCGTCTGGCTACCGATCACTGGCTTCAGAGTGAGCAAAATAATCGGTTTCGGGCTGAATATTTTAATCATAAAATACAATTGCTCGATGAATTGCTGAATTATATTGCGGCTAGAAATAGCGTTACTATCAAGGCGGCCAAGTTCGTGGCCCCCGCTTTGCCGGTGAAAGGCGCTGCGCCATCGCCATCGTCTGTCCGTGTGTTGGGTAAAGCGGCCAAAACCCAGTAAAAATTGACCCTGCTTTTTGAGAGTTGGGTTTTTGGGGTTTGGTTATGTTGTAGCCGTTGTAGTAAGATTCATTTCTGTTTCCCCATAATCAATCTCAAGTAGGTTTATATAATGTTTCAAAGTCTTTCCAGGCTCTCTCAGCCTGTGCCGGGTTTTCAAAACCAGCAAACTACCGCTAACTCACCCCTTTCAGCTTCTCGTAAAGAGCCAATGGTTATTCGCAAAGCGGCTGCGCTTCATCCAAAAGCAAGAACTTCCGTAAAAGTAAGCGCTCAGCGTAACAATCGGGATTTTGGCGCTCAATCGGATGTGTATTTTACCCGGCTGACGCTGGCTCGCTTTATACCTCCCCCGATGGAAGAAAAGCAGTATGACGCCGCCGTTTTAAAACAATTTCCGGTTATTATGGTGGCCCAAAAAAGCCTGAAAAAATCCAGTGAGTTGATGAGAGCGGTTTTTGTGCTGGCCTTGAGCGGAGAAGAGGTTGATCCCAAAGCATTAAAAAAAATTGAGGCTTATTTGAACGGGATTCCCGAATCATGCCTGCTAAAACTCTCTGAGCAAACTGAAATTTTCCGGCCCATTCGACAATGGGATGATATTGTCCATAATTTGAGAAGTTTGGTGGGCATTCCGGGCTCGATAGCCTCGTCGATGGGGTTAGTCCCCTCGTCTGAAGCGCTAAAGTCCAAGCCCAGGATACCATTGAGAGATCTGATGCTTGAGTATAGCCGGTTTTTATTAAGTCCTACCACCCATCAGGCTGATGTGGCTTACTGGGATTTGCGAATCCTGCAGGCGGACCTGAGAGATCGTTTGGCTGTGCTGAAACAATGGGCGGAAATGCAAAAATAACCCATTCAAAAGGAATTAAAAGGGAGGCTATCAATCAATAGCCTCCCTTTTCGGTGTTTGAAAAGATCGTTTATTTGGCCAGCACCGGCACGCCCAGTTTTTTGGCAATGGTTTCGCCCATTTCAGCGGGGCTAACCACCACGGTAATGCCAGCGGCTTCCAGCACTTTCATTTTTTCGGCGGCGGTGCCTTTGCCCCCGGAAATAATGGCTCCGGCATGGCCCATGCGCTTTCCGGTTGGGGCGGTTTGGCCCGCAATGAAGCACACAATGGGCTTGGTCACATGTTTTTTGGCAAACTCGGCGGCTTCCTCTTCAGCGGTGCCCCCAATTTCGCCAATCATCATAATGGCCTTGGTTTCAGGGTCCGCTTCAAACAGGGTCAGGGCGTCAATAAAGTTGGTGCCGTTAATGGGGTCCCCACCAATGCCAATGCAGGTGGATTGCCCAATGCCACGCTGGGTCAGCTGATCCACCGCTTCATAGGTTAGCGTTCCAGAGCGGGAAACCACGCCCACCGGGCCTTTTTTGTGAATAGGGCCGGGCATAATGCCAATTTTAGCCAGCTCGGGAGAAATAACCCCGGGGCAGTTGGGGCCAATCAAGCGGGTATTGGGGAAATCCCGCATAAACTGCTTGACCTTCATCATGTCATTCACCGGAATGCCTTCGGTGATGCAAATCACCAGCTCAATGCCAGCGGCAGTGGCTTCCATCACCGCGTCAGCGGCGAATGGGGGCGGTACAAAAATCATGGTGGCGTTGGCCCCGGTGGCCTCACGGGCTTCCAGCACGGTGTTGAATACCGGAATCTGCTTGCCATCCAGTGTCACGCTGGTGCCGCCCTTGCCGGGGGTAACCCCGCCCACCAGATTGGTGCCATACTTCATGCAGCCTTCCGCATGAAAAGACCCTTCTTTCCCGGTAATGCCCTGTACGAGTAGTTTGGTGTTCTTATCAACTAAAACTGCCATTTTGCGTTTCCTTCTAAAAATTATGCGACCTCAATATTTAAATTATTTGTTTCTGGTTTGAGTGAAAATTTATCTATAGCTGCACTGTCGATTTCTTGTACAGAATTTGCTAAAAAATTTAGATAGTCTTGAATAGTTTCTATAGAAAGGTCTAGTTTTTGACCTATCTCATAATTTTTAGATTTTGTTTTTTTAAGGTAGATGTTATTGATTACGCCTCTGTTGTGGATAATAAGGTTCCGTATTTCTATAATTTCAATGGCTTTAAGGATTTCTGCTTGGGACTGAAAAAGAATCAGACCAAATTTACTCTTCAAATAAAGAGCTAATTCTTTTAATCCTTGGTAAGAAAGCTCGTGAACTTTTTTTTCCGCAATTGTTATTAGCAGGTCATCCATAGATGAATGGTGCAAGATGGTTTCAATAGTTATTTGCTCATTTGACTTCAGCATTTCTGGTTTTGATTTGAAGATCAAGAAAAGTAATTCTGAAATATAGGCTAAATAATTGTCTACGCCTCGAGAAAGCATTAATTCCCTGATGAAAATATTATAGGATCCAAGCTTTACTAAGACTGGATGAGCTTTTTCACTCTTCATGTCTACTTCATAGTCGTCATAATTTATTTCTTTATCAACTAAAGGATTAAACTCTAATGTTTTTTTTGCAATTTGGGTGGTTCGGTCAATATGGACAGCCATAGATGCTATATAAAAAGCAAAATCAATAATCTTCCCTTGCTCAGAAAAAAATTTTGAGCAAGGGAGAGTACAAGAATCAGGCTTTGTTATTATGAACCGTGTAAAAGACATTGTTCTGTTAAGCGACAGGCTGCTTCAGGAAGCTGGCCACTTTGCTGGCGGCGGCTTCCAGGGTTTCTTCAACGGCGTATTGAATGCCGGAATCGGCCAGAATTTGCTTGCCCTGATCCACGTTGGTGCCTTTCATGCGGATGACCAGCGGTAAGCGCATTTCCAGCTTGCGGGCGGCTTTAACCACGCCTTCAGCCAGTTTGTCGCAACGCAGGATGCCGCCGAAAATGTTGATAAACACCACTTCCACGGTTTCATCCGATAGCAAAATACGGAAGGCGTTTTCCAGCGCTTCATCGGTGGCGCTGCCGCCCACATCCAAAAAGTTGGCCGGTGCGGCGCCGTATTGCTTAATGATGTCCATGGTGGCCATCGCCAGACCGGCGCCGTTCACCAGACAGCCCACGTTGCCTTCCAGCTTGATGTAGTTCAGGTTATAGCGAGAGGCTTCCACTTCCAGCGGATCTTCCTCATCCAAATCCCGGTAGGACACAATGTCGGCATGGCGGAACAGGGCGTTGGAATCAAAGTCCACTTTGGCATCCAGGGCAAACACCCGGTTGTCGGTGGTCACTACCAGTGGGTTGATTTCCACCATGGCGCAATCGGCTTCCATAAACACTTTGTACAGGTTCATGATTAGCTTCAGGGCGTCTTTCATGCCTTCTTGTGGAATATCCAGGGCGTAGGCGATTTTGCGGGCCTGATAAGCCTGCAAGCCGATCACCGGATGGATGAACTCCTTGATGATTCGCTCTGGCGTTTTTTCGGCCACTTCCTCAATATCCATGCCGCCGTCCTGAGAGGCCATAATCACCGGGCGAGCGGTGGCCCGATCCAGCACGATGCTGATGTACAACTCACGGGCAATGGAAGAGGCTTCTTCCACCAGCACGGATTTCACTTTTTTGCCTTCCGGGCCAGTTTGATGAGTGATGAGTTGCATGCCGATAATTTGCTTGGCCGCTTCGCGTACCCCATCCAGAGAATCCACTACTTTGACGCCGCCGCCCTTGCCCCGTCCACCGGCGTGAATTTGGGCTTTCACTACATAGCGGTTGTCTTTGGTTTTTAAAATTTGTGCCACCTGAACGGCTTCATCGGCATTAAAAGCCACTTGGCCGTCGGGAACGGGAATGTTGTACTTGCGAAACAGCTCTTTGGCCTGATACTCATGGATCTTCATGGGTAAACCTCTCTCTAAAGGGAAAACAAAACTGAACGCCTGAAAGTCAATCCGTGAGGATGACTTTCAGACAATGCTCAAACTCAAAAGTTAAAGAATGAGAAAAGACGAGGGAATTACTTCTCGTCTTTTTCCTCTTCGGTAAACTCGCTCAGGTCAATCATAACCCCGGCTTCTTCATCATCCATGTTGTCGATGAAGGCAACCACTTTTTCAAACTCTTCTTCATCTTCAATGGCTTCATACACTTCCTGGCCATCTTCGTAAGTGATGCGCATGACCACCACTTCTTCTTCTTCGCTCTCTTCACCCTCGACGGCGTCTTTTTCAGCGCCCTCTTCAGCTTCGTCGGCCTCATCGGGCTGGTTGCCCTTGTAGATCAGTAGAGCGTACTCCTGGCCATCTACTTCCAGTTCGCTGACTTTTTCAAAGACATGAACTTGTCCGTCTTCATCAGTGGTTTCGATAATATCGGTTTCACTGTAGTTACCGTTTTCGGTAGCACGTCCGTTTTCAATCATTTGAACTGATTCCTTTTTTAACTGTGTGTTTTATGGTGTGGATGGTTTTCTAAGGGAAGTACGCCCAATCAGCTGAGTGGCTGAGCGCTTGCTTGAACCTTGCCTGAGGTCAGCTTATTTTGAAGCTCATTTTAGGTCATGGGAAAGTCTAACACAAAAGCCGCCAAACAAGGCCCTATATTGCGAAACAGGCGCAAATCGCCAACGTGGATGAGCATCCCGTCAGAAGCCGCAAAGCCCCGAGCTGGAGAATGGAGGGGCATTGAATGGAGGCGCGTTGAAACAAATTCAAACGCCTTGAAACTCGTTTGAACGATTCAATCAGCCCGCCTAAATGGCTTTGGGCAAGGGGGTGGGGGAATCAAGCTGGGCGGTCTCTTCGGTAACCGGCTCCAGCGGGGCGAACAACCAGAACGGGACATCACTTAAGCGTTGCACGGTTTGCACGGCAGGCAGGCTGCGCTGAATGATTTTACCGTACCCTTTTTGGCGAACCCGGGGATCCAGAATGGCCACCAGTCCTTTATCATGACCCGTTCGGATGAGTCGGCCAAAGCCCTGCTTGAGCTTAATGACCGCCTGAGGCAGTACATATTGCCCAAACCAGTCGTCGCCTCGGGCCTTAATGTAATCCACCACCGCCTGATTGACCGGATCTCCGGGCGGGGAGAAGGGGATTTTATCCATAATTACACAGCTTAAGGATTCACCGGGTACATCAATGCCCTCCCAAAAGGTGGAGGTGGCGAAGATGACGCTGTTGGGGGTTTCCTTGAACCACTCAATCAAGCGGTTTCGGGGCATTTCGCCTTGCACCTTGCAGGGAAACGGCAAGCGGGGAATCAGGGCGTCACTCACCCGCCGCATGGCCTGATTGCTGGTAAACAACACAAAGGCTCGGCCTTGTGAGAGGTGCAAAATGTCGGCGATTTCCTCAGTAATGGCAATGTTGAACAGGTCGCTATTGGGGTCTGGCAGGTGAGAAGGCAGGTACAACACGCATTGATCTTCGTAGTTAAACGGGCTGGGCAACACCATGTCTTCCGATTCCTCAATGCCCAAATCCTTGCGAATAAAGGCCAGGTTGTTATTCACCGCAAGTGTGGCGCTGGTTAAAATGCCCGTTTTTTCCTGCCAAAGCTGGGTTCCCATAATTTCTGAAATATTCAGCGGGGTGGATTTCAACTCGTAGTAAAGGCGATCCTTATCCACCTCCACCCAATTGACCCGTTGCTTGGAGAAGGGATCTTCCTCTAAAAAATATTCCCAGCGGGCAATCAGCCCTTGCAGCTGTTTAATCAGCTTTTCCCGCTGAACCTTGGCCTTGTCCATATCCAGTTCCGATTCAAACAGATCCGGGCGGATGATGGTGAGTTGCTTGACGTCCATGCCTACCAGCCACTGTTCCAGCTCCTGCAGCACAAAAATGTGTTTTTTCACGATGTACAGAAACAGATCATCCGGGTAAAGCCGAAACACGCTGTTTTCGGAACGAAACAGCCATTCAAAAATGGCCGATTCCGACTCTACGATTTGGTGATGAAAATGCTCGGGCAGGGGTTGTAAGCGCCGGTGAATTTTTTGCAACAGCTTTTGGGTGGCGAACTTGCCAATGCGAACCGTAAAGGCCCCCAAGGCGTAATGCTTCAGCTGGTGGGCCTCATCAAAAATGACCACATCATGAGGCGGCAGAAGGCTTTGGGCCGCCGATAAATCCTGCAAATACAGGGCATGGTTGGCAATCAGCACATCCGCCTGATCCAAATCCTCTCGGGCTTGGCGATAGGGGTTTTGATCATAAAACCGGCAACGCCTGCCCAGGCAATCTTCCGAATCGGATCGAATTTCCTTCCACAGTTCGGGCGGAATGGAAAACTCCAAGTCTGCGATATCCCCGTTCCAGCCGCCTTGTAGCTCCGATTTGAGGTAGTTGATGTGCAAAAACTCGGAGGAATTGCTTTTTACCTGTCGTTCCAGCTCGGTTAGCTTTTGAATGCACAGGTAGTTGCCCCGCCCTTTTACCAGCTTGACGTTCAGGTTTTCCAGTCCGGCGGCTTTGGCCAGAAAGGGAATGTCTTTTTGCAGCAGTTGCTCCTGCAAGGCAATGGTAGCCGTGGAAATGGCCACCGGCTTTTTTTTGCCCTCGGCATCCAGCCGATCCTGAAACAGAGCCGGGATGAGATAGCCAAAGGACTTGCCCGAGCCGGTTCCCGCTTCCACCACCAGGGTTTGCTTTAAAGCGATGCTTTGCGCCACCCTGGAAACCATCAGTTCCTGGGCTTTGCGGGGTTCATAGTTGCTGAATTGCCGCAAAATCTCGAAATATTTATCCAGAATGTTCATGAGGGGGGACCGGGACACTCTCTAACAGGGGCATTTAAAAACTCGAATCACAACTCGAAAAAATGTTCGCTTTGCTAAGATAGCACTTTTGGAAGGCCTTGTCTTGCGCCGCTCAGACATGAGCTTTTCATGAGGCGACGCTCTTTTTCTCCTGCGGGTGAATGAGGCCGCTGGGGGGCTGCCTTCCTCCTTTCTGGAAAAGACGTTAAAATAGAGGCGGTCCCCATACAGGAAGCCCCAATAAAGGCGGCCCTGTGAGCGGGCCGATTGAGGATACAGAGAGTGAGCCGGGAATTCCCCCCAAAGGGTTTATGATCAAGGCGCATCGCATCACCCGTGACAATTTGGAAGCCCTGAGAGGTATTTACGGCCGTTTTTGTGAAAAGGCGGTGCCTGAGTATCAATGGGCACGTGAACCGGTGGGTTTTGAGGACTTGGGACTGGCCATTGCGGAACGGGTGCTGTTTGGCTACTGGGTGGAAGATACGGCTGTGACAGAGCCAATTGCCCTGATGCTTTACCGTCAGGAAGCGCATCGGGCGTTGGAAATTAACGTGATTCATGTGGAAATCGATGATCTCAAAACGGTGCTGGATCGGCTGATGCGCATGTTTATAGAAGACAATCGGGAGCGGCCCGGTTGGGAGGTGGTGAGCTACGCCATGCTGGGACGGCAGGCGGCGTTGATTCGCACCATTACCTGGTATGGCTTTAAGCCGGTGGGTCAAGCGGTTTTAAATATGGATTTAACCGATGCCATCAGCATTCAGATTTTTCAGCAGCAGCAATTTGCGCTGCCCGGAGCAGAATACACCCTGGATTGCTGGCAACCGCAATACGCGGGCGCGGTGGCTGAATGTATCCATGCCGCTTTTGAAAAGGCCACCGATGGGCTTTGGGACCCTCGCTTCAAATCTTTAACCGGCACCCGCCAGGTGGTTGGATTGATTACTGCCGATGGCATGGGCCAGTTTTTACCGGCCTGCACCAGTATTCTGCTTAAAAACAATCAGCCCGTGGGGTTTTGCTTTTTAATTGAAGATTCCCTGATGCAGGCCCATATTCCTTTAATTGGCCTGCACCCGGATGAAAAGCGCCAGAACCTGGGTAATGCCCTGTTAAAAGACTGTTTGAGCCGTACCATTGCAGAGATGGTGGCGGGCCACAATTCCATTTTAAAAGTGAATGCCACCACCGATACCGACAATATCCGGGCCATTAAAATGTATCGGCGCATGGGCTTTAAAGAAATTGACAATTACCCCCACGTTTACTTGACCCGTGAGAAGCTGCTTGCCTTTCAGCCGGGCAAATGGTGCTAGAAAGGCCTGCCATGTCTCAATTTCAGGATTTGAATACCCGCATAAAGCTGAACCCCGAAACCTACTTCAAGTACGACGGGGGAGAAAAAATTCTGCTGAAAAACATCTACTCGGAAGAAGGGCTGAGCATTAAGTATGACATTATGCTCATTCTGTACGAATTGATTCACTGGAAAACGGTGAATGAACTGCTGGAGCCTTGGCCGCCGGATGATCAGCAAAAAATTCTGGCCCATCTGGATATGCTGTACGACAGCCGTATTGTGATTACCAGTGAGGCCGAATCGGCCACGGTGCCTGAAAGCGGGCTGTCAGAGAACTTGGGTAAATCCATCCATATTAACGTAGAAAATCACCACGCCATGCTGCGTGATTATGTACGGATGGCCGCTTATCGCAGGGCCATTGAACGGGCGGTGACCCCTCAAACCATTGCCCTGGATTTGGGGTGCGGGTCAGGGATTTTGTCTTTCTTTACCGCCAAGGCGGGCGCTCAAAAAGTGTACGCCATTGAACGCCGATCCGATATTATCTATTTGGCCTCGGAGCTGGCCAAGGCCAATGGGCTGGATGCTCAAATCGAGTTTCTGGAAGGGGCCTCCAGTCATATTAAGGAAGAACGCTTATCGCCCAAGCCAAACTTGCTGGTGGCCGAAATTCTGGGCAACGGCATTCTGGAAGAGAACGTGCTGGAGTTTACGCTGGATGCCCGTCGTCGCTTTTTAGCCCCGGGGGCCAAAATGATCCCGGCTCAACTGGATATTTACTTTTTTGCCTTTGATACCGGGCTTATTCAAAGCCGTAAAGAGGAAGTGGACGAGTTCAAGGACTTGTACGGCTTTGATTTCAGACTGTTGGGGCAAGTGCTTTGCAGCAAAGCCACCACCCGCATGGATCGCTACAGCCCCATGGTGCATAAAACCATGAGCCAGCCGGTGCTGGTAAAATCGCTGGATTTTATGACCCTGAATGAAACCGCCTTTGCCAACCGCTTTGAGTTGGTGGCCCTGGAAGATGGGCAAATTACCAGCTTTTGCGGCTACTTTAAAGCGCATCTGGATGAAGAAACCATGCTTACCAATTCCCCCTGGGCGCCGCCCACCCATTGGACGCACCTGATTTACACCCTGCCCGCCCCCCGCCCGGTGAAAAAAGGGGAAACCGTATCTATGGAAGTGTTATATGATGGCGCTTTACGGGTTCAGTTGATGGATTAAATGCCTTGAGCCAGAGGGTTTTATGGAAGGCTGGCCTTTTTAGGTGGCTTTGCCTAAAATAGCAATCAAGGGGTGCCAACCGATGGTTGGCCTGACAAAACCGTGGTTTAACGTGTTGGAGGGAGGCGCTGATGGCAGCATTATCAAAACCCGTGGCCGGGAAAGGCTTTAATAAAGTGGTGCAGTCTTATGAGGAGGCGCTACAGGGCTTTCAGGATGACCTAACGGTCATGGTGGGCGGGTTTGGCCTGTGTGGCATCCCGGAAGGCTTGATTCAGGCCGTTTGCGATTTGAAGGTGAAGGGGCTGACCTGTATTTCCAACAACGCCGGGGTGGATGGCTTTGGGCTGGGTTTGTGGCTGGAAAAACGCCAGATTGCCACCATGATTGCCTCTTATGTGGGCGAAAACGCTTTGTTTGAACAGTTGTACCTGTCGGGGGAAATGAAGGTGATTTTAACCCCGCAAGGCACACTGGCTGAAAAAATTCGGGCGGGTGGGGCGGGCATTCCGGCCTTTTACACCGCCACCGGGGCTGGTACCCTGATTGCGGAAGGCAAGGACACCCGTGAGTTCGAGGGACGCCTGTACGTTTTGGAACCGGCCTTAAAAGCTGACTTTTCGCTGGTGAAGGCTTGGAAAGCGGATACCATGGGCAATTTAATTTACCGCAAAACGGCCATGAACTTTAACCCTATGATGGCCACCGCCGGAAACATTACAGTGGCCGAGGTGGAAGAGATTGTGCCGCCCGGAACGCTGGACCCCAACCAGATTCACACCCCCGGCATTTATGTGGATCGGGTGATTCAGGGTTCGTTTGAGAAGCGCATCGAGCAGCGTACGGTTCGTAACTAGCTGAAACGACAGGCGTTGGCCGGGATGAACTGTCCTTTGCCCGCCATTACGCTGGTATTGCCCCTTCATAAGCCCGTTAAATCCCGTTAAAATCCCATTAAAAATCACCGTGAATGAATGAGGTTTGAGATTCCATGGCACTGACCCGAGAGCAAATTGCCCAGCGCATCGCCCAGGAGTTGCGAGATGGCTACTATGTCAATCTGGGCATTGGCATTCCCACTTTGGTGGCCAACTATATTCCCCCAGGCATTGAAGTGCTGTTTCAGTCTGAAAACGGATTGCTGGGCATGGGAGAATTTCCGACTGAAGCTGAGGTAGACCCGGATTTGATTAACGCGGGCAAGCAAACGGTCACTGCGGTGACGGGGGCCTGTTACTTTTCATCGGCTGAAAGTTTTGCCATGATTCGGGGCGGGCATGTGGATTTAACCGTGCTGGGCGCTTTTGAGGTGGATCAGGCCGGAAGTCTGGCCTCCTGGATGATTCCCGGCAAGCTGGTAAAAGGCATGGGCGGGGCCATGGATCTGGTGGCCGGGGCCGAAAACATTATTGTGGCAATGGCCCATGCCAACAAGGCCGGAGAATCCAAAATTTTGAAACGCTGCGCCTTACCGGTTACCGGGGTGCGCTGCGTCAAAACAGTGGTTACCGATTTGGCCGTTCTGGAGCTGGTAGACGGGCGCTTTCATTTGCTGGAGCGGGCCCCCGGCGTTTCGGTGGCGGAAATTCAGCGGCTGACCGAGGCCGATTTGGTGATTGGGGCCGAGGTACCGGAAATGGTTTTATAGATTAATTTGGCTTTGTCAAATACCAAAAACCCGGCCATTAATGAAAAGTTACTAAATCGAATCTACAAAGTCATTGATTTTTCGGCCTTCATTTCACTATACTAACTTAACTGCCCTGACAAACCGAGGCTTTTGAACGGATCATTCAATTATTAAAATATGATTGGTTGGTTATTAAAGTGGTTTTCTGGTTTCAGCGCTTGAAACGACCGATGGCAGGGGTTATGTCAACTCAGGCACCATGGCAAGTCGTATGAGACAGGCAATGAATCATCGCTATTGGCGCGGCTGATTTAAATTCAGTATAGATATGGATGTTTTCGGAGGAATACTGAAGGGATGGACTTGAAGCAGGGTGATCTGGAAAATATCATTCTTAATGCGCTCTGGGATTTAGAGGGTGATGGGAACGACCATATTTTCGTAGGCGATATTCAGGAAAAAATTAAATCCCCCAGCAAAAAATGGGCGTACACCACGGTGAAAACGGTGCTGGATCGCTTGGTGGATAAAGAGATCGCCATTCGTGAAAAGGATGGGAAGAAGTACTTATACCGTTCCGTGGTTAATCGGGATGAAGCGGGCATTTTGGCTTTGAAAAAAGTGGTTCGCCAGTATTTTAAAAATGATATCAGCGAATTGGTGACCTGCCTGAACAAGTTGAACGGCACAGAAACCAGCCCAGAATCTAGTATCGTTGCCGAACGCAAAATTGCCGCTCAGCAATTGCAAGAAACCCGCAAGGGTATCGTTGCCCGGTAGCCTTTGACGCCTCTTAATCCGCTCTCAATGCCCGGTAGACATAGCCCATTTGCACAAAGCTTTTGCATAGCGCACAGTGCTTCCTATTAATGTGCTTTAACGTGTGCAAGGCCCTTGAACCCCATCAAAAAGCCAACTCCCAAATTGATAAACCAGCCATCAAGTTAATAAGACAAATGGTCACGGTTCCAAATCTCTGCCGGTAATGTCCAGCTTTTGGATTGCTGGCGGTTTTGGGTATCCTGATTAATGGCTTGCTTGGAAGCGCCCGGTGGGCAGTTCAGAGCGCCATCGCAGTCATCAGGCGGTTTAATGTAGCGGTAATGCTGAATGACATCAGACACCCCCACCGGCGGTTTATCCGTGGGCGTGGGGCCAAGTTGCACATCGCCCACCGCATCCAGCCAGGCCGGGGCTATCAACACGTTTTTGGTGGAATCGTAATGATACTTTTCCTTACCCGTTAGTCGGGATAAACTTCTGGTTTTCCCGAAAAAAGGCGTAAACTGTATATCGCCCTGAGGGGTTGCTTGCCAGCTTCCCACCCATCGGCCCAGTGGGGTTTCATTATCAATGAGCAAGCCTGTGGGGTGTAAATAGTATTGCCGAGTCTGTGTGGTGCCACCGTTGCGGCTGGTGTCTACCCGGATATCTAGTTTCCGGTTTTTTAACAAGGGAAGCAGTCCCCGTAAATAGTGCGCTTCCGCTTGCCCATTGGGAGCGAAGGCCACCACCGGCTGGCGGTTGGAAACATTGGTGGCCAAGCCGTCTACCGCTTCGATATGGGCTTCATTCAGGGCGGTGGCAATGCGGTTCAAGTCTTTCTCACCGTAGTCAAACCAGCCACTATGGCCCGCTTCCAGATAAACCCTGGCCCCGGCCTGTTGATACAGCTTGATTAATTCCTTGATGACCCGAATGCGATCAGCGTAAATGCGCTGGGCTTCCTCGCTGTTGTTTTGATCTCGCCGGTATTGAACCGCCAGCGGAATGCTATCGGGTTCCAGATAAACCACCGGGTGGATGCCGCTACTTTGGTGGAATTGCTGAATTAAACGCGCGTTTAGGCGGTTGTCGGCCAAATAGTCCGCATAGGATTTAAACCCACCTTCCGAGGCTTGCCCCAAGTCCCGCAGGGGAATGGCGTAAACCACCAGTTCCGGGATTTGCCGGGCATTGGCCGCTGCTTTCAGGGTTTTGGTCAACAGGGGTACATTGGCCCCCACCTGTTTGTATTGATCCAGCCAAATGGCATGCGGTTGGCCGTAAAGCCGGTAGCTATTGCTCCAGATGGGCGCAAATATCGTCATGGATTTGGGTAACTCCGACCAGGTCCACCCCAGCAGCAGAAACAGGGCCGAAAACCCGAAAATAAGCAGGATCGGCTTCATGGGGCCTAACCTCATGAACCGCTGAGCTGGATGTGGTAAGCGTAAGCAATCAGCACTCCAAAAACGGCCCCGGCAATGACTTCCACCGGGGTGTGTCCCAGCAGCTCCCGCAGGCGATCCGGCACATGATCCGGGCGGTGAATATATAAATCTTCGGTAATACGGTTGAGAATGCCTGCCATTTTACCGGCGGCCCGCCGCAATCCGGCGGCGTCATACATTACAATGGCGGCCAAGGCGAAGGCTACCGCAAAGGTGGTGGAGCGATAACCGTCGATTAAGCCGACGCTGGTGGCAACACTGGCCACCAGTGCGCTGTGCGAGCTGGGCATACCACCCGTATGTACCAGCAGGCGAAAATCGACCGGCTTTTGAAAGACCAGATTGACCCCGCACTTGAGCAGCTGAGCCCCCAAGGCAGCCGTTACGGCCACGGCCATCACTTCTAAACTGGTGCCAGCGATACTCATTGAAGGGGTGTCCCAACCGATTGTTTTACCATCACGCGCTCTAATCCATGGGTTGATCGATACATAGTTTTTGGGGGATGTTCCGGGATCTTTTAATGAATGCGGTTGGCGATAAAGCCCACCAGCGTTTTTAAAGCTTTACTATCATACCCTGATGGCATCCCGGCTGTCTCCTCCAGTAACGTGAAGGCTTCCTGAGACAGCTGATCCACCTGTTTTCGAGAGGCTTCCACCCCGAAAAATGCAGGGTAGGTTGCTTTTTCCTGAAGTTGATCTTTACCCGCCGTCTTGCCCAGTGCTTCTGAGGAAGAGGCAATATCCAGCAAGTCATCCACAATCTGGAAAGCCAAGCCTAATTTTTGACCCAAAGTAACAAAACGGTCCACCACAAAGTCTGGCGCTCCGGCCAGTTTGGCCCCGGCCCCCATGCTAAACCGGAACAGGGCGCCGGTTTTATACACATGGATGTATTCCAGAATTTCCTGATTGAAGGGCTGACCTTCATACAAAATGTCGACGAATTGCCCGTTTACCAGCCCTCGGATGCTGGTTACATCCGAAAAATCACCAATCACAGAAAGCAGGCGCTGGGGGCTAACTGATCCATCCAGCGGGGTTTCCTTGGAAATGATGCCAAAGGCTAGCGCAATCAAGGCGTCTCCGGCCAAAACGGCGGTAGATTCCCCAAAGGCCTTATGCACACTGGGCTTGCCACGCCGCATGTCATCATTATCCATGCAGGGTAAATCGTCATGAATCAGGCTTTGGGCGTGAATCAATTCAATGGCGCAGGCGGTGGGCAGTACGGTGTTTTCCTGGCCCCCACATGCTTTGCACACTTCCATGGCTAGCACCGAGCGAATCCGCTTTCCGCCATCCAGGGTGCCATAACGCATGGCTTCCCATAGGCCGTTGGCTTGTGGGGAGGGATCATAGGCCTGTTTGTCTAAAAAACGCTCCAACGATTGATTAACCCGCAGAATCGAGCTTGCAAACAGCGCTTCATAACTGTTGTCTGGCTCTGCGGGAGGAGACGGGGGCTGAGACTGAGGCTGAGATAGCGGCATTTGCATGATTTTAGCGAAACCAAATGATGAGCGGAACGGGATTTATAAAAAACATTTTACCGCTTAATCGGTTTCTGACTCCTGTACTTCTTCTTCAAGAGATTCCTCCGCCTGATCGTGCTGCTCCAGCAAGCTGACCTGTTGGCGCACGGTACGGCGGGAAGCGTCCCGGTTTTTTTCTTTCAGGCGTAAAATACGAAGGGCGTCCTTGCCCTTGCGATCCAGTTGCTTGTAGCCAAATTCTTCCTTTTGGCTGCTCACGCTGGCGGCTTCCTTATACAGGCGGGATTCGGCCAGCATGTTCAGGTAACTTTGATAGCGGGTTCCGTTGATTACGGCCTCATCGGCCCGCACCGCGCAACCTTCCTCGTCTACATGCAAGCAATCGGAAAAGCTGCAATGCGGGCGTAACTCGGCAAAGTCCCGAAACACTTCCTGCAGGCGATCGGGCAGTACATAGTTGAATTTGAGGTTGCTAAAGCCCGGCGTATCAGCAATCAGGGTGTCCGGCTCTTCTTCAAACAGGGTCAATAACTCCACATGGCGGGTGGTATGCTGGCCACGGGATATTTTCTCGGAGACTTCCCCCACCCGCAGCCGAAGATGCTGATTGAGGGTGTTTAAAAGCGATGATTTTCCGCTGCCGCTGGGGCCAGCCAGCACACTGATTTTATGTTTGGTCAAGGCCCGAAGCGCATCCAGCGATTCCGGCTTTTTCACCGAGGTGAAGAAGACCTGATAGCCCAGCCCATCGGCGTACAGGGTCTGGATGTTGGCTAAATCCGTTTCTGTTTGGGCCAAATCGGCTTTGCTGATGCACAGAATGGGCGTCAGACCGGCCAGTTCAATATGGGTCAGATAGCGGTCCATCTGGTGGGGGTCAAATTCCGGCTCTTTCAGGGAGTAAACCACAATCACCTGATCCACGTTGGCCAGCTTGGGGCGGGTAATGGCGTTTTTACGGGCCAGCACCCGGTTAATGCGGGCCGTTTTACTGGGTAAATGAACGCTATCCAGCTCCACAAAGTCTCCCACCAGAGGTTCAGTGCCTTCTTTTTTGATGATGCCCCGCAAGGCGCACTCATACAGAACCCCTTCGGCTTCCACATAGTAGAAGTTGGAGTGATACTTTCGCAAGCGTCCGGTCAAGGGGTGTTCAGCGGTCAAGGGGCAGCGCCTCCACTGGCTCAAAGGTTTGTATGATCGATTCAAAACGGTTCAGGCTGGCCAAATGCTGGCTAGAAAGCCCGTAAGTGAGGCATTGGGTGTAGTAACGCCTTAAGGTTTCTTCAGTCAGTCCGCTGCTGGCTTGAGCGGTTTGCAGGCCCTGATTGAAGATGTCGGGGTCCCTGAAAAATTCGTCTCGGGCTGCTTGCAGGTCGGTGTTGATTGCTTGCAGCCTTTCGGGGTTGGCTTCTGCCCAGGTTCGGTTGGCCACCCATACCGCAAACACAAAAGGGAGGCCCGTTTTTTCCCGCCACAGGGTGGATAAATCGTAGCAGTAGTATGGCTGAGTCTGCTGGCTGAGGCTGGCCTTCATCATCAGGGCATTGTCCCCGATAATCAGGGCGTTTCCGGTTTGGCGCAACGTTTCCGGGTAGTGGGCGGCTTCATACACTTGAAACCGGGAACGCAAATCGTGGCCGGTGGCTGCTTGCAACAGGTAGGCCAGCAGCATAACAGAGGTTTCAGAATCGTTAGGCACCTGAATGGAGTCCAACGCCAGCAGCTCCGGCCCCAAGGAGGTTCGGGATAAAAACAGCACGCTTTCCACCGCCCCAGGCGAGCTGACCGATAAATCGTCCAACAAAACCAGTTGCTCCTGATTTCGCAAATAGTAGGCGCTGGACACTGGCGAAATATCCAGCGTTCCGGTGCGCATCATGGCGTTTAGCCGTGCCGGTACTTCATAAACCAGCGTCACATCGTTGTTGGGGCAAAAATTAGCGTAAATGGGAATGGTATTGACGAATGAAATGGCCCCCAACCGGATGGGTTGGCTGCTGACGTTATACGGTATGTTCGTCATACACACGAATGATGTTATACACAGTGTCTCGTTCCACCGGGATTTTGCCCGCCTTGCGAATCATATTCACCAACTCGGCCTGGGTCAGGGCTTGAGACGTATCTGTACCCGCCGCATGAGCGATTTTTTCCTGCACCACGGTGCCGTCAATATCATCCACCCCAAAGCTCAGGCTGACTTGGGAGAGTTTTTCGCCGATATGAATCCAGAAAGACTTGATGTGAGGCACGTTGTCCAGCAAAATCCGGCTGATGGCAAAGTTTTTGAGGTTTTCTACCCCGGTCAGGGCGTTGTCGGCATCAACCGCATTGTTGTCGTAGTAGCAGTTCAGGGGAATAAAGGTCATGAAACCGCCTGTTTTATCCTGTTGCTCCCGAATGGCCAGTATGTGGTCAATGCGCTCTTCGGGGGTTTCACCCAGGCCCGCCAGCAGGGTGGCGTTGCTTTGCATGCCCATTTGGTGGGCCAATCCGTGAATCCGCAACCATTCTGAAGCGGGAATTTTGTCCACGCAAACCAGTTCCCGAACCCGCTCGGCAAACACTTCCGCGCCACCACCGGGTAAGGACCCCAGGCCCGCTTCTTTTAAAATGACCAGCACTTCTTCCACTGGAATGCCTTCCAGCTTGGCGATGTAGTCCAGTTCCACCGCAGTTAGACCTTTAATGTGGACATGCGGAAAGTGTTTTTTTAAGGCCACAAACAAATCCCGGTAGTAGCTCAGGCCCTGTTGATCATAGAGGCCAGACACCACGTGAAACTCGGTCAAGGTGTCTTTCATGGGGTACTTGTTGACCATTTCCACCACGTCATCCACGCTCATTACATACGCAAAAGGGGATTTGGGTCCTTTTTTAAACGAGCAGAACCGGCAGTTGGCCTCGCAAATATTGGTGGGGTTAATGTGGAAATTATGCACCCAGTAAACGTAGTCCCGCACATCGGCAGGGGTTCGGGTCACACGGGCGGTATCCGCCAAAATGCCAATGGAAAGCAGATCTTCACAATGGTAAATCTCAATCGCTTCTTCACGGGTAATGCGTTCCCCTTCCAGAATTTTGTGATAGAAACGGCTCAGGGGGTTGGACGGGCGAGTGATGTAGTCTTCAACCAGTGCTGGGGCCATGGGGATTTCCTCCGCGAATGAAGTGAGCAGCGTGACGATTTGTCCACACACTATCTTCTAATAAATGCCACTATCCCGCAAGTTCTCAGCGGACGCTAACTCGGGGAACCTCCTTTTCCTTCTTGCCCAACTTGCCCAAAAAGCCCCTCCGAAACAACGGAGAGGCTTTGAAGCGGTATTGATGAAAACGATAGGGGGGTTACGCGGATAGATTTAACCCGGAAATACTGGGTTTTTGAGGGCCAGTGGTGGGGTTGAGCTGAATGGGCGGTTTTTGGTGTTCCGCGTTTTTGATGGCCGGTTTTTTAGCGGCTTGACCGGTTTTGTGAATAGCTTGGTTCCCGTTGGATACTTGCATGTGATTGCCCCCATGATTACTATTAATTGTTGGTACTAAATTTCGCTGATTTTACTTGAGTGTCCCTGTTTGCATAAAAACAGAATTGACTGAATTGGTTCCATTATTGTATTTAAATTTAATAATTAAATTGAGGCTTGGCGAGTCGCTATTCGCTAGGCGCTGGTTGATTCAAACTTTAAACTTTTTTTAATTAAAAGATTAATTAAAAACAAAAACTCCCCGCAATGCCGGGGAGTTTTATAAGTGCGTTGGATTGGGAAATCGCTTAAAAACCAGTCATGGAACCCGGAACACCATAAGTGCTATTGCTATAGGCTGCCGGGTCTATATTGGCAGGGCTGCTTGCCGCACTACTACCCCCTGCGGCTTCACTTTGGGCGGATTTTTCACCAGCCTTGGCCCCGAAGTAAGCTACCGCACCCCCCAAACCTATGCTAATCCCAGCGTTCACCAAAGTAGTGGGGCTTGTCATTATTTCCTTAAATGTTTTAGGCGCAAGCTTTATTCCCGATGTTACTATTTTCTTTGTTTCTTCCAAGGTAAAACCACTTTTTTGAAAGTTTTCTGCCTGCTTTTTTGAGAGGCCCAATTTGGTCAGTTCATCTAAACTAGGTTTTGCTTTTTCGGCCGCTTCTTTGGCCGCTTTCTCGGAGGCTTCTGTGGTGGTTTTTGCTGCCGCTTCTTTGGCTGCCTTTTCAGAAGCTTCCTTCGCGGTTTTTTCGGCGGCTTCTTTTGCAGCTTCCTGAGATGTTTTTTGAGCTGCTTGCTGGGTGGTGTTGCTGGCCGAATTCAGGCCCAGTTTGCTGCCCGCGCTGATATCCACTGGGTCTTTTGGTTTAACCGTTTTGCTGGCCGCACTTTTAGCGGACTGACCGGCCCCTTGTTTGGCCGCGGTGCTGGTTGCGCCTTTTGAAGCCGCTTTGCTGGCCCCTGAACCCAATAATTTGCCTACTGCTGCAAATGCCATATTAAAATCCCCCCATAAATACATCGTTTCTGAATTTAAAATGCTAAAAATAATATTCGGTTTTCAGAATCCCTACAACCTGCCTGTTTCCCTTATAAACCCATCCCCTACGACAGCCCATCCTGTTCTGTTTGCATGAAAACAATGAATCGGGATTTTGGCCGTTATTGTTAACTATTTTTAACAATGTTTGTTTTATAAATTTAAAATGAGCGGCTACAGCACTTCAATTTCAGAGTGATCGGCCAGTAAATACTTGTGGCTTTGCTGACTGAGCGGAGACTTGATAATGCGACATCCCTTGCCCAGCAAGCTTTGCTCAATTTTGCCGGGTACCGATTCAATCACGCATTCTTCCAGCAACACGCTGTTCTCCACCCGGCAGTCAATCAACCGGCATCCATTGCCCAGGCTGGTATAGGGGCCAATTTGGGTGTTTTCCAGATAGCAGTTTTCCCCAATCATGGCAGGCCCGCTGACCTGTACATTTTTTAAAACAGACCCGGCACCAACTTGCACGGCCCCCCGCAAGCTGGAAGCGGCGTCCACCTCTCCCTGAATGCGGGCTTGGGCGTATTCTCCCAATACCACGGTATTGGCCGCCAGCAGGTCATCTTTTTTGCCGGTGTCCAGCCACCAGCCTTCATGCACCCGAGAATGCACCATTCGACCGTCTTCAATCATGCGCTGAATGGCGTCTGTAATCTCCAGTTCGCCCCGCCAGCTGGGCTGAATGTTGGCAATGGCCTCAAAAATATGATGGGTAAACAAGTACACCCCCACCAGCGCCAAATCCGATTTCGGCACTTTGGGCTTTTCCACCAGTTGCCGAACCTGCCCGCAGGCGTCTAGCTCGGCCACCCCAAAGGATGAGGGGTTGGAAACCTGCTTGAGCAAAATGGAGGCATGGTAGCCCGCTTTTTTAAAATCGGCGATATGACTGCCTAAATCGGCGTTGATCAGGTTATCGCCCAGGTACATAATAAAATCATCGTCTCCCAGATAGTGCCGGGCGATTTTAACCGCATGGGCCAAGCCCGCTGGCTCGATTTGCAGGATGTAGGTAATACGGGTATCCGGCTTCAGCCATACTTGTAGGGACTCTTCAACGTCTTTGCCGGTTTCCGGGCTGATAATAACCCCAAAATCCCGGATGCCCGCCTGATACAGGCTATCCATGGCGTAATATAAAATAGGCTTGTTGGCCACTGGCACCAGTTGTTTGGCCATTGCATAAGTCAGCGGGCGCAGGCGGGTTCCTTTTCCGCCTGCCAGAATCAGGGCTTTCATTGCAGATTGTCCAGGTTGTGGGGACATGGTCCGTGGATCCCTTTCCAGAAGTCATACAGGGCCATTACTTCAATGCGGGTGGATACCCGACGCTCCGCCTTGTTGCTGAACCCGGATTTTACAACGGATCGCAACAGACGGAAAGCGGTGTACAGGGCAATGGTTAACTTTTGCAGGGCATTGGCCCTTTGAAATAAAAGCCGAAGCCGGTTGCGGTGAAAGTAATACTGGGTGAGCCTGCTTTTTTTGCCGGTGGTGGCCCCTTCTTTATGGTAAACAATCGATTTTGTGCTGAGGGTTAGCCGAAAGCCATGTTGGGCAAAGCGAAAAGAGGCTTCCCCGTCTTCAAAGTACAGAAAAAACCGTTCATCCAGCAAGCCCGCCGCCCGAAAGGCCTGAAAGGGAATCAACATACTGGCCCCGGTCAGGGTTTCAACCGGCATGCCGTCCTTAACGCCTTGTTCCGGGTAGCCTCGGGTGCGGCCTGTCCACAGGTTAAAGCGGGTGCCAGCCTGTTGGTAGCTGCCATCGGGGTATAGCATCAGCGATCCGGCCACCCCGCCGGTGCGGCGAGCTTCTTCTACCAAAGCGCTTAAGCTGTCCGGCTCCACGGTGGTGTCGTTGTTCAGCAGCCAGATATACCCATGCGCCCGATCGCCCACCTCCGCCAATACGGCCTGAATGCCCAGATTGTTGCCATAACTGAACCCGCCGTTGCGAGGCGCCTCAATGAGCCGAAAGCTTCCGGGCTGGCTGGCCAGTCTGCTTTTCAGGCGATCCACCGAATTGTCGGGAGAATCGTTATCCACCACCACAATGCGGTAGTTGGGATAATCCAGCAGTTTCAGGGAATCCAGACAGGCCAGTGTATCATCGGCACCCCGGTAGTTTAAAAGCAGGATATAAACCGGGAGGGTCACAGGGCGTTTAATGGTCCGTGGCTTGCTGATTCAAATCGTTTAAAATGGCCTGCAAATCAATTTGATGCACCCGGCTGGTGGCAAACAGATTCTCATGGGCCAGGGCCTTATAACCCGCCACATGCAGCCCATAGCGAGAAAATACGGCTTGGGTGGCCGGGTATTTCTCTACAATTTCAGGAATGCTCATGGTTTCGGTAATGGGGGGGGTAGGGCTCATCAGGCAAAGTCCTCGGTAAACTCTTCAGCGGAAAATTCATGGGTGGCAAACGCTTCAGGCACTTCATTAAAAGGAATCGGGGCATGCCGGGTGAGATCCGGGCCTCGGTGTTCAGACTCTGTATGGCCCGGTCTGCGGGGCGAGAAGCAGGCTTTGATGGTATCTCCGATGGTGGCCACCTGGAGCAGTTGGAGTTTTTCTGGAATGCCATTGGGCGGTAATTCCATGCGAGGAATCAGCATGCGTTGAAACCCGATGCGGGCCACTTCCTGCAAGCGGTTCTGGCATTGGCGCACCGGGCGGATTTCGCCAGTCAGTCCAATTTCCCCGGTAACCACGGTGCCGGTGATGACCGATAAGTTGCGGGCGCTGCTGATAATGGCCACCGCCACGGCCAAATCGGCGGCGGGTTCATCAATGCGTAAGCCGCCCACCACGTTAACGTAAACATCCTGTCTGGAGAAATCCAGCCCCAAGCGGCGCTCCAGCACAGCGATAATCTGGTGCAGCCGGTTGGCGTCAATACCATTGCCAACCCGACGGGGAGAAGGGTAAGTGGATTGTCCCACCAGCGCCTGAATTTCCACCAGAATGGGACGACTGCCTTCAATGGTGGCCGCCACCACGCTGCCGGGATGATTACCGGCGCTGCCCAGCATGCTTTGAGACAAAAACAGTTCGCTGGGGTTGGCGATTTCTCGCAGGCCCATTTCGGCCATTTCAAACACCCCGATTTCCTGGGTGCTGCCAAAGCGGTTTTTAACGGTGCGTAAAATTCGCAAATTCTGGTATTTATCGCCCTCAAAGTAAAGCACGGCGTCCACGGTATGCTCGAGTAGCTTGGGGCCGGAAACCACCCCTTCCTTGGTCACATGCCCAATGAGGAAAATGGGGATATTGAGGGTTTTGGCCGCTTCCATCAAAATGGCGGCGCACTCTTTAATCTGGCTCACACTGCCGGGGGTACCGCTGACATCGGCGCAGTACATGGCCTGAATACTATCAATCACCACCAGGTCGGGCTGAGCGGATCGAATGGATTCCAACACCTGCTGAATGTTGGTGACCGGCAGTACGGAAATCTGATCGGCGGCCAACGCCAGTCGTTCGGCCCGCATTTTAATTTGATAGGGGGACTCTTCCCCGGCCACGTACAGTACAAACTTTCCCTGCTGGCCCACTTTGGCGGCCATTTGCAGCATCAGCGTGGATTTTCCAATACCCGGATCGCCGCCTACCAGAATGTATCCACCGGGCATAATGCCCCCGCCCAAAACCCGATCCAGCTCCGGGAAGCCTGAACTGTACTGCGCGGCGTTGTCCATGGCCACATCTGATAGCCGAATAATGCGGCTTTCGGCGTTGCCTTCCGAGGCGCTGGTCAGGCCACGGGTTCGTAACGTATCCGTTTTGGGCTTGACGCTGACCTGCTCGCTGAAGGAGTTCCAGCTTTGGCACTCGGGACAGCGCCCCAGATAGGAAGGGGCGGAATAGCCGCATTCGGTGCACAGGTAAGTTGTTTTGTTCTTGGCCATATATCTATTCTAATACGGGCTTGCGTTTTGCACGAGAAAGTTCTGGCCAGCCCAGCCAAAAAAGGGCATCCTCATGGTTAACATGGGACGCCCTTTTTAATGGGGTGAAATTGATACAGGGCGGGTTTAATACCCGTAAACGTCATCGTAGTCAGCCAGTACCACAATGCTTTCCAGCTCTGGCCTTAGCGCTGGGGAGGTTTTGGGTGGCTGGGGGGACTCGGTTGAAGGCTCGATTTCGCTACGCTGGGCCTGGGCTTGCTGCAAGGCTTCCGCAATGAGGGCCTGGACGGTTTCCGGCAACGGCACTTCTTCCTCGGCGGGCATGGGCGTCACTTCGGTGGTTTCGATGGTCAGGTAGCGCAATTCGGAAAATCGGGGAACGCTGTTATAAGGGTTGCTTTTGGCCCGAATAAATTCGGCTTTGGATGCTGGTGGCGGTTGATCGTCCAAATCCTGAGCGATAATCACCGCTTCCGGCTCATGTGTTAATTCTGATGTTATTTCTGTCGTCAATTCTGAAGTTGATTCTGAAATAAGTTCTGAGGTCAGCTCTGAAGTGACTTCTGGAGAGAAAGTGTGGTCAGCCTCATCAACATGGGTGGCTTCAATTGGCTCCGGCTCCAAAGGGATTGGCTCGGTAGCGGTGGTTTCGTCGGTGGTTAAACATTCAACGCCATTTGGCCCTAGCAACTGTAGCTGGCTGCCCAATGCCTCCGCTGCGGCGCTGTCTGCTTCAGCCATTTCTATGTTCAGGTTATTGGGGATGGGCCGGGTTTCTGCTTGTGGCGTTTCGGTCAGGTCCTGAATCAGGCTGACCGTATAAGGCGTGGTAGCTACCACCAGTTGCCGCCCCATAATTCCTACCAAATGCAACTCTTTATCCTTACCCAATGCGGTGGAGCTAAGCAGGTTGAACTGTTTGCCTTGAATTTCAAGGGATTCCAGTGCTGAACCCGGCGCTTTTGCGGTTGCTAATTGGGGTTGCTTCCAACGCCCCAACCAGTTTTGTTTCAGCGACTCTTTTTTCGAGGTCTGTTTTGCCAGTACGCTTTGTGGAATATCCAACGGGGCTGAATAACTGACGGACGTATCGGGGGTAAGCGCATTGGCAGGGGCGTTCTTTTGCTTCAAGCGTTCAAAAAATTCTGGATGGCGAGCCATTAAGCGGGGCAGTACCCGTTTGGCAAACAGCAGTAACAATCCCAGTACTACCATTAAGCCCAGCGTCACCCGAATCAGCGCATTGGTGGCGGCCCCGGAAACGGTTGCCTGTTCGGTATTCAGGTTTAAGGGCTGGTTTTCAGGATCGGGCAATGCCCTGGGGCTGGTGCCCGTTTCAGCCTCTTCTGTGGGAACAGATAGCAGTTGGGGGGAAACAGGCGCTACCGGAACGCTGGTGGCCGTGGTTGGCATGTTATCTGTCAAACTGCTTGCGGATGGCTGAAGGGCGGTCTTCGGCTCTGGCAGTTGTAAATAGTATCTGGATTCGGGCTTGGTGGGTACAATTCGCTGGTAAGCGCCGGTGTTGCCCGGTGATTTTTGGCTACTGACCCCTTTGGGCGCTGAGTTCATAATGGGCGCTGTGGTGTGGATTTCCCGGCTTACGGTCAGCACGGCGGATTGGGTTCCAGCAATGGTCGATGCGGGAAGGGGGGCGGTTTGCTCCACGTTGAGTGGGGCGGTGGATGGGTTAATGGTTTCCGGCTGGGTGGCGATTTCCTCGATTACAAAAGACAGGTTGCCTGGTTCCGCAAAGCCGCTATTGAAGGCTCCTAACAGTAACCCCAACGAAGCGGCCAGATAAAGGGCTGCCCAAGGGGCGCTGGTTTTGGCCACGCTCAAAGTGGTACTTGCAATACGGTTTTCCATGACAACACTCACTCCCATTTTAAACTTTCACTTGCCCCAGCCCGCATGCGGCTTGGGGCGTTGAATCCCACACAACTCACCAGTTTTAAGTATAACAGTTTTCGGGTTGATTAATTGTTTTTTAAACCAGGTACTCGTCGCCGCCGATCAGGCGTACAAACATTTGGCCGGTGGCCAGCACAAAGCGCAAGGATTTTCCTTTGTTGCCGCCGGTATCCGCTTTTCCAATGGCCAAACCCTGCTTGGACATGGCCGCCCGGATGGCTGTGGCGTTTCGGGCGCCAATATTGAGGATATTGCCCCCGCCGCCGCCAAAATTAAACAGTTGGGCGCCGCCTACCAGGCGAACCACGCTATTTTCCTTTTGTCCGCCCAGTTCAGCAAAATCGGCCAGCAGTTTAGGCACCGCCAAATTGGCGTATTTGCCGGGCAGTAAATCATTGCCGGGGGTTCCCAGTGAACTTTCTGGCAGCACAATATGGGCCACTCCGCCCACTTTATTTTGCAGGTCAAAAATAGTAACCGCAATGCCTGTGCCAATGTTGGGCAACACAAACATCATGGTTTTCTGATCGCTGACTTTAATTTCGCCCAGCTCAACTTGTTCGGTGCGTTGCATCGACATCTGGCTAATCTTCCTTTCCGCTCATCGAATCGGCCAGATCTTTGATGATGGGATTGAGATCCACCAGCTCGCCCAACAAACGTTCCAGATAGTCGCCCTGTACGTTAATGCCTGCTCGGGTCAACGCGTCTGTGTCCAGACAGTACATCAGCCCATCGTTGCCAGCACCCTGACCAATCATGCGGGTTAAGCCATCGGCCAAATGCACAATGCTAATCATTTTGGATTCCACCGGCGGAATGGTGGGTGGTAGTTTACTGGGTTTGTGATGATGCCGTATTACATTGACCAGAACCGGTGGCAAGTTCCATTTTTCGGCCACTCGGGTGCCTACAATACTATGGTTAAAGCCAATCACCCGTTCTTCGGCATCCAGAAAATCAATTTTTTCTTTCACGGTCAGGGCTTCAATTTCGGCGTAGTTGGCCCCCACAAAATCACCCAGCACAATTTTGCCGATATCTCTCAGTAGGCCGCCGGTAAAGGCCAGCTCAGGATCGGGAAGGCGTTCCTTTTGGCCAATATGCTTGGCGTATACCGCACAAGTGAGTGAGTTGTACCATAAATCGCCTTCAGAGAGAGAGTATCCGGGTACCGGGCGATCCAGGGCCACTTTGGCAATAATGGTGTAGACCATGCTCTTTAAGGTGGAATGACCCAGAATGGCCACCGCCTCTTTTACGGTGGAAATGCGTCGGGAAAAGCCGTAAGCCGCGGAATTGCAAAGTCTTAAAACCTGGCTGGTAAAGCTGGGATCAAGGCGAATGACATCGGATAGTTTTTCGGCGTTGGAATTGCTTTCTTCCATCATCCGGCTGACTCTCAGGGCCACTTGTGGCAGCTGGGGCAGCTGATCGACCTTGCTGATAATTTCCTGCAGGGTTACTTTAGGCATGGGAAACCTTTGTTTTGAATCGAACAATCCTTGAACCTTAACTAATAGTTTATCGCTGAATGAGCGATTTGAGTGCTTGCCCTTCGGGATCTCCCCTGTTTGGCGGAACCCGCTTATTCTTCATTTCAGGTTTGGTTTTTGGCGGGGAAACTTTACTATCCAATCGGGCATGGAGCGTATATAATAAGACCCCGCTGGCAGGAGCGTGTGCTCGGGTGGTTCGAAGCGCAATGCGTTCATGATGACCTCATGGTTGATGCGCTCCAAAACCGGAAACTTGCTTACATTTCTCAAACTTTCTTTCCAAATGTGGCAGGTTCAGAAATAATAGTTACAGCAGATTTGCGCGGTCTTGCATATTGCTCGCCCCCCTCGCCCGAAACTGATCATCAGAAAAGTGCGCAACGGCGGCTTTGCAACCGAGTTAGATTTTTTTAGTATTTTACTTTTAGGGGACAGGCTTATGGAATTTATGGATCACGGTCATCATCATCATCAAGGGGAGCCTTCCCTGTTCTCGGCTCATAATCCCCCGCCCCGGCTGAAGGCCAGCATTAAGGTGATTGGGGTTGGCGGTGGCGGTAGCAATGCCGTGAACCGCATGATTCAGAGCGGGATGAGCGGTGTTGAGTTCTGGGTGATGAACACCGATGCCCAAGTGGTGGAAATGGCTGGCACCGATAAGCGTTTGCAGTTGGGCCAGAAAATTACCCGTGGTTTGGGTGCCGGTGGTAACCCCGCCATTGGGATGAAAGCGGCTGAAGAAAGCCGTGATGACATTATTTCCGCTATGGAAGGCGCCGATATGGTGTTTATTACCGCCGGTATGGGCGGTGGTACTGGCACCGGAGCCGCCGCTGTGGTGGCTGGCATTGCCCGTGAAATCGGCGCTTTAACCGTGGCTGTGGTCACCCGGCCATTTACGTTTGAAGGCCGTCGTCGTCAACAGCAAGCCATTCAAGGCCTGGAAAGCCTTCGTGAAAATGTAGACACTCTGATTGTCATTCCCAACGACAAGTTGCTGGAAGTGGTCGAGCGTCGTACCTCCATGCAGGAAGCGTTCCGCATTGCCGATGAAGTTCTGCTGCGAGGCGTTCAGGGTATCTCCGATATCATTACCGTACCCGGCTTGATTAACGTGGACTTTGCTGATGTAAAAGCCATTATGAGCCTGTCGGGTTCCGCCATTATGGGTATTGGCAAAGGGTCTGGCGAAGGTCGCGCTCTGGAAGCCGCCCGCATGGCTGTTAATTCCCCCTTGCTGGAAACTTCTATTGAAGGGGCCAGTGGCGTTATCTTCAACGTGACCGGCGGACCGGACATGACCTTGCACGAAGTCAACGAAGCGGCTGAGATTATTTATCAATCGGTTGATAAAGATGCCAACATTATTTTTGGCTCCGTGATTGATGAGCGCATTCAGGGCGAAATTCAAATTACGGTGATTGCCACCGGTTTTGAGTTGAAAGCACACCAGCTTGGGCCGCAGTTCAGCGATAATGCCATTAAAAACCCGTTGGAAAGCCTGGGACGTCCCATGGTGTCCAGCCCCGGTCAACCCTCGGGGATGAAGCCAATGACGTCCACAGTGCCTGGCGCTCAGGTTCCGGGTTCCATGTTGCCACCCAAGCTGGAAGAAACGCCCGGTTGGAAAGCCCCCGCACCCCGCTCTAGTAATTCCATGACCGAAGCGGCTCGTCGCTTGCTGGATTTACCAGACTTCCTGCGTCCTAAGAAGTAGGAAGACAGGGCTGATAACGTGGACACCGTAACGCCTCCCATTCTGAAAGGCTTTAGCTCCAAAGTTCAGGCTTTAACCCTGCATGCCGATGGGGTCAAACTGTTGGATCAGGTTGCTTTGCCAAACGAGGTGCGCTATTTAACCATTCGCACCGCTGGGGAAATGGCCAACGCCATTGTCACCATGCTGGTCAGAGGCGCTCCGGCCATTGGCATCGCAGGCGCTTACGGTACCGTGCTTAGCGCTCGTGAAGCCTTTGCCTCCGATTTGTGTCTGGAGGATTTTAGAAAAACAGTGCTGGCTGACGTGGAGGCCTTGTCTCAAACTCGGCCTACGGCGGTGAATCTGTTTTGGGCTTTGGATGAGATGAAAAAAATTCTGGGGGAGCCGGTGGAATCGGCGGCGCAGCTGCTGGATTTGCTGACTGAGAAGGCCCGCCAGATTCATCAGGAAGATTGGGACGCTTGTCATCGTATGGGTGATTTTGGGGCTGCCTTGGTACCGCAAGGCGCTGGTATTATTACCCATTGCAATGCCGGGGCTTTGGCGACCGGGGGCTATGGAACCGCTTTGGGGGTCATTCGTTCCGCGTTTGCCAACGATGCCAGCATTCGGGTTTACGCCGATGAAACACGTCCCCGCTTGCAAGGCGCACGGCTAACCACTTGGGAATTGCTGGAAGACGGTATTCCGGTCACCTTGATTTCTGATAATATGTCTGGCAGCTTAATGCGAGCCGGGAAAATTGATATGGTGGTGGTGGGCGCCGATCGCATTACAGCCAATGGCGATACCGCGAATAAAATTGGTACCTATAACCTGGCCTTGATCGCCCATGCCCACGGGGTTCCCTTTTACGTGGCCGCCCCGCTGTCCACCATTGATCGCAGTATGCGCTCTGGCGATGAAATTCCCATTGAAGAGCGGGATGCCACTGAAATTTCCACCATGAACGGGGAATTGATTTGCGCCCAAGGCGTTCAGTTTTACAATCCTGCCTTTGATGTGACCCCCGCCAAATATATTTCGGGCATCATCACCGAAAAAGGCATTGCCCGCCCTGACTATCTGAAGTCTCTGGCCCAGTTGTTTGAAGCTTAGCTTCACTACTTAGCCTTGAACTTTCTGATGTTAGTTTAGTGAGTGAGTTTTTTGGCGCATGTGCAGAATCCCCGCCCATGGCGCAAGGCCTTATTTGATGCTTTGAATATCAAAATGGACAGCGAAAAGCGAATGGCTGTTTGCAAAGCCAGAATCCTGCGGGTGAACCAATTAAGCCGTTGCGGTTTGAATTTCTACGGCATGTAAGCGCCCGTCCTGCATGGCGGTTTCCAGACATTTCATCACCAGTCTGTGCCGATCCATAACACCCACCCCTTCAAAGGCCGGGGTGACGACTCGTACAATAAAATGATCGCTCATGCCGGTTTTATCCAGAATATTAACCTTGGCATCCGGGTACTGGGCCTGAATCAGGCTGATCACATCTGTGGTGGTAATCATGGTTAAATGCTGCTCCTAAGCGTGGGTGCGTTCAAATACTTCAATGGCCGTTTGGCGAGACAGGGTATAGCCAATGTCATCCAGCCCTTCCAGCAAACATTGCTTGCGGTAAGGGTCAATCTCAAAGCCCTGATCGGCTTGCCCCGGTATCTGAACCGTTTGAAGGGCCAGATCAATGCCAACGCTCAGCGAGGGATCGGCCTCTATGGATTCCAGCAAGCGCATAATGATCGGTTCGGGCAATGCTATGGTCAACACCTGATTCTTCAAGCTATTGTTACAAAATATATCGGCAAACGATACGGCCAAAATGGCCTGAAACCCATAATCTTTCAGTGCCCAGGGGGCGTGTTCTCTGGAGCTGCCGCAGCCAAAATTGTGGGCGGCCACCAGCACACTACCGCTAAATTTGGGATTGTTCAGCACAAAATCGGGGTTGGGCGCGCCGTTTTCCAGATAGCGCAAATCGTAAAACAGTTTTTGCCCCAGCCCGGTTTTGGTGGTGCCTTTTAAAAAGCGGGCCGGAATAATCTGGTCGGTGTCCACATTGTTTTGGTTCAGCGGAACGCAGGTGCTTTGCAGGCGGGTTATTTTTTGAGTCATGATCATTAAATTCCTGTGCTTGAATGCTTAATTCAGGGTGAATTGGCGAATATCCACCAGCTGGCCTCGGATGGCGGCGGCCACAGCCATGGGCGGACTGACCAGAAAGGTGCGTCCCCCTTTGCCTTGTCGCCCCTTGAAATTGCGGTTGCTGGTGCTGGCGCAAGCTTGTCCGGCTTCAATTTGATCACCGTTCATGGCAATGCACATGCTGCACCCCGGCTCTCGCCATTCAAACCCGGCTGCCTGAAAAATGGTGTGCAGTCCTTCCGCTTCCGCCTGACGTTTGACGGGATAGGAGCCGGGAACCACCAAGGCACGTACTCCGGCGGCAACCTGATGCCCTTTGGCCACCTGGGCCGCCTCTCGCAAGTCTTCAATCCGTGAATTGGTGCAGCTGCCGATGAATACCACGTCAATGGGGGTGCCTGCAATGGGTTGGCCGGATTTTAAGGCCATGTAGGCAAGGCTGTCCGCCAGTTCGGCTTTGTCATCCTCGGTTTGGAAGTTGGCGGCGGTTGGCACGGTTTGGCTAATGCCCATGGCCATGCCGGGGTTGGTGCCGTAGGTCACCATGGGTTCAATGGTTTCCGCCTGTAAGGTAATGGTGGCGTCATAGGTAGCGTTTTCATCGGTGCGTAAGGTTTGCCATTGGGCCACCGCCTCATTGAACGCTTCCCCTTGCGGTGCGTAGGGGCGGCCTTTCAGGTACTCAAAAGTGACCGCATCAGGCGCTACCATGCCTGCCCGGGCGCCCGCTTCAATGGACATATTGCAAAGGGTCATGCGCCCTTCCATGGAAAGCGCCCGGATGGCGCTACCGGTGTATTCCAGCACATAGCCGGTGCCGCCTCCCACACCGATTTGGGCGATAATGGCCAGAATAATATCTTTGGCGGTCACTAGCGGGGATAGTTTGCCTTCCACCCGAATTTCCATGGTTTTAGAGGGTTGTTGCAACAGGCACTGGGTGGCAAACACCTGTTCGATTTCACTGGTGCCAATGCCAAAAGCCAGCGCCCCAAAGGCTCCGTGGGTAGAGGTGTGACTGTCTCCGCACACAATGGTCATGCCGGGAAGGGTTAAGCCTTGCTCAGGCCCGATGACATGAATAATGCCCTGCTGATCGCTGTCCACCCCGAAAAAGGAAATGCCTTGCTCCCGGCAATTTTGCTCAAAGGTTTTAATTTGGCCTGCCGCTTCTGGATCTTGAATGGGCAGCTTGCGATCGGTGGTTGGAATGCTGTGATCCACGGTGCCAAAGGTTTTATCGGGCCGACGCAGCTTCAGGTTTTTATCCCGCATCCCCTGAAACGCTTGGGGGGAGGTCACTTCATGGATCAAGTGGCGATCGATGTATAAAATGGTTGGAAACCCTTCGGCCTGCTCCACCACATGGGCGTCCCAAATTTTCTGGTATAGCGTTTTTGGGGGATTGGACACAGTTATCTCTCTCCTGTTGGTGGGGCCGAACGTTAATAAGCCTTTATTTTAACCCAAGCCTGTCAGCGCTCAAGCCTTGCGGCTCAATAAAATAAAATAAAAATAGACACGCCGCAAAATTCAGGAGGCCTTGGACTCGACAAACCTGCAAAGAAACTTTTATGATTAAAAAGCGTCCCTGTTGAGGGAACAGTTGTTAAGAAAAGCGAAAGACCCTGATGAAGATGAAAAAAAAGTGTTTAATTGCCCTGCTGGTCTTGTCTGTGGTGGGAATATCGGTTTCCAAAGGTCTTTTGGCGGGCTGGGCCGCCAGTCGGCCAGGCATGGTTGTTTTTACGGCCAATTGGTGCGCCAGTTGCCGGGAAGTGGTTCCTTTGGTGCGAGACATCGCCTCTCAGAATAATATTTCCGTTTCCGAAATTGACGTGGATTCCGCAGCGGCTCCCAAGCAGGCCCAAGGCCTGGGTTTGGCGATGCCACAAGAAGAGCCGCCCCAGGTATTTTTTGTGAACAAGGGGCGCTCTGTGCTGATTTACAACGGAAAAAACTATCGATTTGGCTATCAGGACGCCGCTAAGACGACGATTCTTCAGAATCTTCAGCGGGCTCTATAGTCACCACCTGAGGTTTCAGGAAGTTAATATTGCGGGCCTCGTGCATGGACAGTCGGCACTCTCTGAATTCTTCCTTGATGCTTTCTTCCAGGTCGGCTTTGTCAATCAGTTTATCCAGTGCCCGTGGGTTTAGCTTGAAAATTTTCTCGCAAACCCCTGCCCGAGTGGCGATTTCCCAAATCTTTTTCTCGTCGTAACTGTAGGAACGGCGATAGTTGAACACCATCACCTCACCGGTGGAGGCTTCTACCGAGCCGCCGCCGTTTTGAAAATACAGTTTGAAAATATCTTTTAGATCGCTCATTTCAGCCTGTAGGCACTGGCTGGCTTTTTGCACCCGAATGTAGCGCTCCAGCAGGTAAGGCACATTTTTAAGTTGCGATAACTGCCAGTTGAATTTTTGCTCATACAGAGAGCGCAAGCGAGGGTACACTTTGGCCAGACACATGGCGTCATCCAAAGCCCGGTGAACCACGTCCTCATCAAAACCAAAGCGACGCAGCAAGGCGTTCAGTCCGTGAGAGGCCTCATCCGGGAACACAGAGCGATACATTTCAAAGGTATCAATGCGGTTGTTCTGGAATCGTTTGCCGTAGGTGGCTTTCATGGCCTCGTTAATAAAGCTGTAATCAAAAATGGCGTTGTGGGCCACAAAGGGGTAATCGCCTACAAATTCTAAAAAGGAAGGCAAAACGTCTTCAATGTTGGGGGCGTCTTGCACCATTTCTTCCGAAATGTTGTGAATGAGAAAGCTGGAATACCGAATGGGTTTTTGAGGGTTTACCAGCGAGGTAAAGGTTTCAATGACCTCGGTTCCCCGCATTTTAACAGCGGCAATTTCAATCAGCTTTTCGCATTTGTGATCCAGACCGGTGGTTTCGGTGTCCAGAACAATAATGATGTCATCCGGCTTTACGGCTTCCAGCGTGGTTTCGCTCAAGGTAAGATCCTTTTCAAGCTTCATCTTACTGATATAGTGTGTGGCGGGTATGGCCCTTTTCAGGGTTTATTCGACTTGGCGTTTGGAAAAGAAACGCGCTTGCAAACAGCCACCTTCTTATAGTAATTGCAAATGACCGCTCAGAACAAGCCTTAAAACCAAACATCGCCAACCGGGAATGGATTGCGTATGATAAACAGGCACTGTATAAGGCAGGGTGCAGGCATCCACCCACAGGGGACGTTATGAGCCAGATTTCCAAAAACAATCAGGCAGAGCGGGTTTTTCAGGTGGAGGGCATGCACTGCGGCTCTTGTGTGGCCCGCATTGAAACCGGCTTAAAAAAAGCGTTGCCGCAATTGCAGGAAGTGCGTGTGAACCTGGCCACTGGAAAGGCCACCGTGATTGGGGATAGCGATCCGCAAGCCGTGGTGGCGGCGTTGTCGGCCATCGGGTATTCCGGCACGCTGTTAGAGGCACCGATGTCGATGCCTCTAAGGCCCTCTGCCTCAGCAAGGCAGGAGATGGCTCCTTCCCGTCGGTTGATTTGGGCCGTTGGGCTGACCGTTCCGGTGTTTGCCATGCATATGCTGGGCCTGCATTTTGCGGGATCGGGCTGGTTGCAACTGGCCCTGATTACGCCGGTGCTGTTTGGGTGCGGGCTGGATATTTTTAAAAGCGCCGTCCAACAGGCCCAGCGCTTTCAAACGGATATGAACACCCTGATTGCCTTGGGGGCCGGGACGGCTTGGGGGTATAGTCTCTTTTTGCTGCTGGCTGGGAGCACTGAGCCGCTTTATTTTGAGACGGCTGGCATGATAGTGACTCTGATTCTGCTGGGGCGGTTTTTGGAGGCCAAAGCCAAAGGGCGAGCGGGTGAGGCCATTCGGGCCTTGATGAACCTGCAACCGCAAACCGCTCTGATTCAGCGTGATGGCCATTGGCAAGAAGTCCCAGCCTACGAGGTACGGCCCGGCCAGCGGGTGCTGATTCGTCCGGGGACTCAAGTCCCGCTAGATGGTCAGGTGCTGGCCGGGGCTTCTTCGGTGAATGAATCCCTGCTAACCGGGGAAAGCCTGCCGGTTGCCAAACAGGTGGGGGATGCCGTGATTGGGGGTACCCTGAATGAGACGGGCAGTTTGACCATTGAGGTTACTCACGCTGGAGATTCCGGGCTGTTGGCCCGTATGGCGGCCTTGGTGGAAAAGGCCCAGAGTGGGAAGCCGCCTATTCAGAAACTGGCGGATCGGGTGGCGGGTATTTTTGTGCCGGTGGTGTTGGGATTGGCCTTGCTCACGTTGCTGGGCTGGCTGGGCTTGGGCTATGGCTGGAGCTTGGCCCTGAAGGCGGCTATTGCGGTGCTGGTAATTGCCTGCCCCTGCGCGCTGGGCTTGGCTACCCCCACGGCCATTCAGGTGGGGTTGGGGCGGGCTGCGGCCAGTGGCATCTTAATTCGGGATACCGACGGGCTGGATCTGGCCCATCGCTTAAACCTGCTGGTGCTGGATAAAACCGGCACCCTCACCGAGGGCAAGCCTCAGGTGGTTCGCTTTAAAATGGTATCAGAGTGGGAAGCAGCTTGTTTGATGCGCTGGGCCAGCGCCGTGGAAAGCCATTCCGAGCATCCTTTGGCCCAATCCATTGCGAGCTACGCTCAGCAAACCGGGGGCAGTCAGTCTGTTGATACGCCCGTCACCGATTTCCAGAGCGAACCCGGCGGCGGGGTGAGCGGGGTGTGTGAAGGCCATCGGCTGGCGTTGGGCAATTCCAGTTTTTTGGTGCGGCAAGGGGTTTTAACCGCCAAGTTATCCCGAGAAGCGCAAACGGCGGCTGAGCATGGGCAAACCGCCGTATTTTACGCCGTTGATCAAGCCTTGGTGGGCGTCTTTCTGATTGCGGACCCTTTAAAGCCCGATGCGGCCAAAGCCATTCAGGCTCTGCGCCAGTTGGGCATTTCGCCCCGCATGCTGAGTGGCGATCGGCCTGAAACCGCTTTATGGATTGGTCAGCAAGCGGGTTTGGCCGCTTCAGAAATTGAGGGCGGCGTATCGCCCGCCGATAAACAAGCCTTTGTGCAGCGCTTGCAAACGGCTTCAGTCGATCCTGCCAAACCGGCTGCAAAAACAGTGGTGGGCATGGTGGGAGACGGCGTGAATGACGCCCCGGCCTTGGCTCAGGCGGATGTTAGCATTGCCATGGGTACCGGCACCGATGTGGCCATGAGTACCGCCCAAATGACCATTATGAAAGGCGATTTGCTTAAAATTGTGGAAGCCATTGCCCTCAGTCGGGCCATTTTACGGGTGATTCGGCAAAATCTGTTCTGGGCTTTTTTCTATAACCTGATTGCCATTCCAGCGGCGGCGCTGGGGTATCTTCACCCCATGGTCGCAGCGGGGGCTATGGCGCTCAGTTCCATTAGCGTGGTATTGAATTCCCTGAGGCTCAAGCGCTTTCAGGGGTAGCCGCCATCGCTTTGATAGCAATTTTTGATCGGGCGGAGAATCACCCAGGTTTTAAGCGCTTTAAACGGACTGACTTTCTTACCAAACGATGTTTTCGTGCGGTTTTATTTTTTCGGGAATGGGGCAAGCGTTATTAAGCTGTTGGAGCATATCCCGCTCAATGGTGTTACACAAAGCGGTCATGGGAATGTCATGCACCCGGTTCT
Source organism: Vampirovibrio sp. (assembly GCF_041737375.1). Lineage (NCBI taxonomy): Bacteria > Bacillati > Candidatus Melainabacteria > Vampirovibriophyceae > Vampirovibrionales > Vampirovibrionaceae > Vampirovibrio > Vampirovibrio sp. The sequence goes on along the minus strand of NZ_JBGSRV010000018.1, from coordinate 196,421 downwards.
CAAAGGGATCTTCCATAATTTCACCGGCTTTGTTGGCAAATCCCAGTACCAGGGTAACGGCCACGGTAATGGGAATAATTAACGCTTTGGATAAGTCATCGGAAAAGATACCCAGGAAATAAATGGGGATAATACTGAGCAAAATCCACAGCAGGTAGCGAATAAACCCGTCGTATTCCCGAGGAAACGGGGTGTTTTTAATCCGCTCGCAAGCGCCTTGAATGTTGTAAAAGCGGGCCAGGGTATCCATCATGGCAATCAATTGGTAATCCGTCAGCAAGCCTTCATTAGCTGCCTCTTTCAAGGCTTCTCCCTGAGACAGGAGCAGTTGGGTGGCCGGGTTGATGGATTGGGTCATGCGGTGGCGATCCGCTTCTCCCAGATAGCGTTGAACCTGACTCAGATGAATGTCTTCTCGCAACTGCATGCGCACCAGATTGATGTAGGCCACATGGCGGTAAATCAGCTCGCTGTGCAGGGCCGTGATTTTCTCTTGTTCCCGCTCACTGGAATAATTGGGGTCTTTGGAAGCCACCAGGGTCATGGTTTGCAAACCCATCATGCGGCTGGCGTTTACCATATCGCCCCACAACTGGCGGCCTTCCCACCAACGGCCATAGGCGTTGTTGTTGCGAAAGGCCAGAAAAACCGAGAGAATGGCCCCGAAAAAACTGACCGGGATGAAGCTGAAGGATGCCAAAAACTCCAGATTTCGATGCTCATACAAGTAATAAATTAAACTGGCGTAGGCCAGAGAGAACAGCGCCTCCACTTTCAAATATTGAATCAAGGCTCCAAAAGTCTCATGAGCGGTGGTTTTAACGAGCATGGCAACGTGTCCTGAATAAAGCGATCGTGTAAAAATATCGATTTGCGAAGTTGGATCGGTCTGTTAACAAAGTATTATAGCAGCTTCCGGTTGAGTCTCAACCAAGCGGGTTTTTGGCCCTTTCCATTGGCCTAATCGCCTATTTTGCGGGTATAATGGAAACTCCGCTTTTTGATGATCACCTGCGTGACTCATCGGGTGGCGTTGAGATTCAGGGAAATCGAGTTCCGGCATGATTGGCACCCCCACCCGCCCTATGGAAATCAAGCATAAAATTGATTTTACCCAGGTCACCCGCATCGGATTGATTGCCGGTGAAGGTTTGTTGCCTTTGCATGTGGCCAAAAATGCCCGTATTCAGGGCATTGAGGTCGTGCCATTTATTGTGGGCAAGGATAATCCCAAGCTGCGAGAACTTTGCAGGCTCAAGGGTCACCGCATTATCCCCGGACTGGTTGGCCGCACACTGGATTTAATGCTTCAGGAGCGCATCACCCATCTGGTATTTGCCGGTAAAGTGGATAAGTGGCTATTGCTGAAAGATCCTCGCATTGATGCCATTGCGGTGGAAGCCCTTCGTCAGTTTGCCCGACTGAATGATGATGCCATTATGTTGTGGATTATTGGACAGCTGGAGCAGCGCGGCATTCGTATTTTGCCGCAAGCCGATTTTTTACGGGAGTTGTTTTTGCCCGAAAAATTGCTGAGCGCTCGGGCGCCGAACGCTGAGGAACTTCGAGACGCCCGCTACGGCTTTGAAATGGCCAAGGAAATGGGCCGTCTGGATATTGGGCAAAGTATCGTGGCCCACTCGGGCATGATTTTGGCGGTAGAGGCCATTGAAGGCACCGATGAATGCCTGAAAAGAGCCGGAAAGGTTTCCGGGCGCAAGGGCGGGGTGGTGGTTAAAGTGGCCAAACCCGATCAGGATCAACGCTTTGACATTCCCACGGTGGGGTTGCGCACCTTAAAAACCATGCACCGGGCAGGCTTGCATATGTTGGTCACCGAGGCCAACCAAACCCTCTATCTGGAGCCGGAGGAGATGACCCATTTTGCCAATCGCCACAAAATGATTGTAGTGTCCACTCAGGATCCTGCGGTAAGCGGTCGCATTTATGCGGGCTAATCGGCTGTTTCTCTTGGCGGGTGATTACTCCGGCGATATGCATGCCGCCAAGGTTGTCAACGCCTTGCGAGCGCTTCAACCCGACATCCAGCTGGCCGCCGTGGGTGGCAATCACCTGAAAGCCCTCCAAGTGGAGATGTTGAGCGATCAGTCCCAGATGGGGCGGGTGGGTTTTGGGGCGGTGCTGGGGGCTTGGTACCATTACCGGCTGGGTCAAAAAATCCTGAAATTTCTGGACCGTTTTAAGCCTGACGCGGTGTTGCTGATTGATTACGGCGGTTTTAACCTGTATATGGCCGCTCAGTTAAAGCGGCGGGGCATTCGGGTGTTTTATTTTATTCCGCCTCAGGTGTGGGCCAGTCGCAAGGGGCGGCTTCAAAAAATCAGGGCCAACGTGGATCATGTGTTTTGCATTTTTCCATTTGAAAAACCGCTGTACGAATCCTGTGGGGTGCCGGTCACTTATGTGGGGCATCCGCTGATTGGCGAGCTGCCGCCAGCCCCCCAGCGAGAAACCTTTTGCCGGGAGCTGGGGCTGGACCCTGAGCGCCCCATTGTGGCCCTGATGCCCGGTTCCCGAAAGCTGGAAATTGACTATTTGCTTAAAGCTATTTTGGGCAGCATTCCTTTAATTCGGCATCATTATCCGCAAGCTCAATTTGTGTTGGCTCAGGCGGGTTCATTAAGCGATGATTATTTTCTGCCCCGGTTTCAGGCCCTTTGGAAAACCGTGGCGGACAACAGCCCTTCCAAACCGGCCGGGGCTGCTCCGCTGGTTCTTAAAAACCGGAATCACGCCCTTTTAGGGGTGGCTGATGTGATGATTGCCGCTTCTGGCACCGTAACCCTGGAAGGTGCTTTGTATGATACGCCCATGGTGTTGATGTACAAGCTGCACCCGTTGGTGTATCAGGTGGTGTTGCGCTTGATTTATTTGCCTTGTATGGGCTTGCCCAATATTTTAACCGATGTCAATCACCCCATTGTGCCGGAACTGTGGCAAACGCAGGTTCAGCCCAGCGCCATTGCCCAGGCGGTTTTGCCTTTGTTAGAACCCGGTTCGGTTCAAACCCTGCGCCAGCGTAACGGCTTTGCCAAAATTCGCCAGGAATTGAATACCGGTGGGGCGGCCCAAAACGTGGCCAAAGGCATTTTGGCCCTACTTCATCCCGAAAGCCAAGGGCTTTAAGCGACTTAGGCCGTTGATTTTGACAAGCCAAGCCAAAGGCCTAAGCGCCTTCATTTCGCATTTCACTGACTGAGCGTTCCGTTTGATTAGCCGAGCAGGGCGTTGATGAATCGACTGACCTTGCGGAACAAAACCAGTTGCAAGTAGTTCAGGCCGTGTTTTTGGGGTTGAAAATCCTGGGGGAAGTGGGTTTGATCATCAAAAATAGCGTTTTGCAGGTTGGCGCTTTCCAGTGCCTGACAATCGGCCAAGTCGCTTTCAGCCAATTGGGTAGCCGCGAGGTTGGCGTCTTTCACCAAGGCACGGCTTAAATCCACCCCATTCAGGCGGCAGTTGCGTAAATCGGCGCGGGTCAAATCGGCGCTGCTCATGTTGGCATCACAAAGGCGAGCATGCTGTAAACGGGCTTCCGATAGTCTTGAAAAACCCAGATTGGCGCTTCTCAGGTCGCTATAGCGCAGGCGGGCGCCGGCCAAATCGGCCATAAACAAGTTGGCTTCCCGCAAGTCGGCGTACTGCAAACGGGCGGTGCGAAAATCGGCTTGATAACAATCGGTGTTTCGCAAATCGGCTTTGCGTAAGTTGGCTTCCTGAAAATTGGCCTGCTTGAGGGTGGCCCCTTTCATGCGGGCCCGATACAGGTTGGCCCGTTCCAAATCGGCGCCGCACAGGTTGGCGTAACCCAAATTGGTTTCAATCAGTACCGCTTCTTTCAAATTGCCGTCCATCAGGCTGACAAAGCGCATATCCACGCCACTGAGTTCTGTTCCAGTCAAAATGGCCTGATCCAGATTGGCGCACAACATGGAAGCCCCTTGCAGGCAGCTTCCCGCCAGTGAAATAGGCCCTTCGGTAGAGCGCAGGCTGACCATTTCTAGGTTGATATTGGGAAATTGCTTGCCTTGCAGGCACTGGGAGTCGGTGAATTCCAGTAACAGCGGGTTCCACTGGGTAATGGGTTCCCCGTATTTTTTAAGCAGAGAAACCAGCTGACGCTTGCTGGCGTTAAAGCTATCGACCGATTCGGTGCGGAGGGCTTCCATCATTTCCATCAAGTGGCGATCGGCGGCCTGAAAAGCATTTAAGGGCAGCGGGGCGATGTTTTCGCAGAACAGGGTCCCTTTTTCCTGCGAGGGGGAATCAACCGGGGGCGACTGGGTGGCGATGGCAATTTCGGGGCGAGGAAAGATCTCGGTGTGCGTCATGCTCATTGAAGGTGCCTATGGGTAGGGATAGCTCTGAAACATATCATATAACACTGTTTGAACAAAAGTGGGGAACGGGGGGATCTTGCCTAATTAGTTACACATCTTAATCCAGATAAAAAATCCACGCTAGGCAAAGCGTTCAGAGATTCCGGCGGATACGCATTTTACCTGAAACAGGACCGTTTAACCCGATTGTTTTTGAAGGGTGAAAAGGGTGTGAAAAGCAATCGTTCTGTTTTTGGCCCAAATTCTCCATGATTTGCGGCTTTACCGGGGCTGAACTTTGGGCAGGATGGCTGTCAATGCCCCCAAACGCTTCTGTTTGTTCGGGATCCTTTCATTTAGCGCGTCATGCGAGGGTTAATACGCTTGCCTGACCGGAGGTTTCGCATTTTATAGCCGATTGGGGTTGATGTGCCCACTGGACAGGGTTAGTCGCCGGGCGATTCAAAACCGGGCATTGACCGCAGGCGTCGCTAATTTTATAACTATGCTAATGTTTGAACGTTGGGACAGAGGAGAACCGCATGAAAATTGCCAGCGATGTAACCGAGCTGATTGGGAAAACACCACTGGTTCAATTGAACCGGGTGACCGAAGGTTGCGTGGCCAGGGTGGTTTGCAAGCTGGAAAGCATGGAGCCTTGCAGCAGCGTTAAAGATCGCATTGGCAAAAGCATGATTGAAGGCGCTGAGCGTCGGGGGGATATTACCCCCGGAAAAACGGTGCTGATTGAACCCACCAGTGGCAATACCGGCATCGCCCTGGCTTTTGTGGCCGCCGTAAAAGGCTATAAACTGATTTTAACCATGCCGGATACCATGAGTATGGAACGGCGTGTTTTGCTCAGGGCGTTTGGCGCTGAAGTGGTGCTGACCCCCGGCGCTTCGGGCATGAAAGGGGCCATTGCCAAAGCCAATGAACTGATGGCCAAAACCCCCAACTCGGTTATTTTGCAGCAGTTTGACAACCCGGATAACCCCAAGGTGCATTTTGAAAGCACCGGCCCCGAGCTGTGGGAAGACACCGATGGCCAGATTGATATTTTGGTAGCGGGCGTGGGAACCGGCGGCACCATCACCGGTTGTGGCGACTATATTAAGCCCAAAAAGCCAGGGTTCAAGCTGGTGGCCGTAGAGCCGGTGGAAAGCCACGTGCTTTCTGGCGGGGAGCCTGGACCGCACAAAATACAGGGCATTGGGGCCGGTTTTGTACCCTCTATTTTAAAGACTGGTTTGCTGGATGAAATTTTTCAGGTGAGTGGCGAGCAATCCATGCAAATGGCCCGCCGCATGGCCCAGGAAGAAGGGCTGTTGGTGGGTTTTTCATCCGGGGCTGCTGTGTTTGCCGCTTTGGAAATCGCCAAGCGCCCTGAAAATGCGGGCAAGCTGATTGTGGTGATTTTGCCCAGTTTCGGAGAGCGTTACCTGTCATCGGCCCTGTTTGATGAATACCGTCAGGAAGCCATGGCCATGGAAGCCGTGCCGGTTTAATTCAAATTCATTCAAAAATTTAAAACAGACTGATTCTTAATTAGGAATCAGTCTGTTTTAGGAGTAAATCTATTTTGGGTGAGATCTAATCGGGTTATTTCTGGATACCGGGGAAGTAATCTTTGCCGGTCATTTTGTAGGTCAGGTAGTGCTGGCCCTTTGGGATAATATAGGAGAGGAATACGGTACAAATACCGTTGGAAAGCAACCAGGCCAAGCCTCTTCTGTTTACGGCCTGCTTCATCAGTTTTTCCAGGGCCTGGGGGGCTTTGCTTTTGGCGTCATGCTCAATCACATCGTTCATATGTTTGGCGAAACTCAAAATGGCTTCGGTATCTATTTTTTTGGTGATGTTCAGCGCCTTGCCCGCCGCACTGGGACTGAGATAACGATCCGCGCCGGTTTTTACCGCCTCTTCACCGGAACTGGTTAAAAACTGAAACTTATTTTTAAAAGAGGAGCCCGTATTTTTGAGGGCATGGGAAACCGTTTCTCCCATGGTTTTGGGGGCGGTTTCCTTGCCATCAAAGGTAGGAATCCAGCCGCATTCCTTGGCGGTTTCAAAAATCAGGTTTGGGTTTTTGGGGTTGCCCGGATTGTGCAAAAAGTATTCCTGAATTTGCTCTACCAGTTTTTTCTCAATCTGGTAAGCGCTTTTGTTTGCCACCCCTATTTTTTTCCGTCCATTCTGAGTGAACAGGTTTTGCCAGAATTTTAAACCCTCTTTTTCAGATTGGGCTTGGGTCAACTGGTTTAAGTCGGTTTTCAGTAAGGATTCCAGGTTTTCGCGATCTGTTTTAAAATGCTCGAAAAATTTGGCCTGATCGCCGGTTTTGACATAGGTGCTGTTTAAAAACCGGGTGGTGTCAAAGTTCAGCTCGCTACCGCCCTTGAGTTTTTGGGTCATAAAATTTTGCATCATTCTTTGCCCAAAATACAAAAAGGCGATAATGCTGCCTTCCCGGAACATGATTTCCACTTTTTCCTGTCCGTTACGGGCTTTGGCAATCCGGCCCCCGCTAATCACGCCATCCACCAGCAAGGTGTTCATGCGCTCATTTTGCAGCAAGGCGGCAGCGCCATCGGCCAAGGGGTTTCCGCTAAACTGTACGTTGGCGCCCGTTCCCATTTTCAGCGGAGCGCCCAAAGGCCGGGGGGCAAAGGGATTGCTGGGGCCAGCGGAAAAGGCGTAAGGGCTGGGAGCCTGCGTTGGAAATGCGCTAAACCCGCTCACCGGCATCGGGGTGCGCCCGGCAAAGGGCGATCCGGTTTTGGGTTTCGGTCCACCCGCAGTGGGCAAGGGGGCGGGGTGGTTGTGTGCGGTGTGGCCTTTTGGTTCCTGCTCCAGTTTTTTACGGGTGAACCACTGGTTAAAGGAAGGAATGCCAAAGGCGATGGCGGCCACTGGAATGCCGGTGGCAAACAGAAATTTGCCCATATTGGATTTGGCGTATTTTTTGCCTTGGCTGGCCGCAATGTTGCTCAACTTTTGGTAGGCTTCTACGTTGGTGAATTGTTTGGTGAATTTTTGGGTGTTGTCGCTTAATGCCTCGCCGCTGCCCTGCACCAGGGTTTGGGCGGAAGGCGGGTTTAACAATTCCCAAAACGCTTTGATGCCGGTTTGTTTACCGGGGTCCTGCGGGGCTTTTAACAGGGCCGTGTTTAAATCCGGCAAATCAATTTTTTTCAGTATGTCTTTGGCGCCCCAGTCATACAGGTTTTTCATCCAGTTGATGCCAAAGGCCCAGATCAGCATGGTGGCGCCTTCTTCAATCAAGCGCTCCCGGCCACCGTGTTTGTCCCGTTTGTATTCCATCACGGTTCTGCCGCTGCTCTCCACCCCATCCCGCAAGGCGAGAGACACCATGGAGGTGCTGTCATCCATTTTGGTCAGGAAGCCATTGAATTGCTTGTTAAACAGCAAATTGCCGTTAAAGCCTACCATGTGGCGGCCCTCACGGTGTTGACTGGCTCGTTTTCCATTCCAAAGCTAACGGGTGCCAAGTCATGCTTAGCACCCGTTATAGAAAATTCAATGGTTAAAACCCCGAAGCTGATGCCCCCTTGAGGGGTAGCGCCGGAGAACTGGCCGGATTTCAGAGCGGCGGCATAGGCCACATCTTGCCGGTAGTTCCCCAGGGCATGCTGTTGGCTGGACTTTAAGGCGGCGGTATAGGCCACGTCTTGCCGGTAGCTGCCCAAAGGCAAAGCCTGAATGGATTTCAGGGCACCGGTATAAGCCACGTCATTCCGATAAGAACCCAGGGCGAGTGCCTGAGGCTCCTGTTTCGGTTGTGGTGACGGCTTTAGGCTCATGGGTTTAACGGCTTCCTGTTGACTTGATGTTTATTTAAGTCCAATCAACCCGATTTTGTGCGTGCTTTGCAAAGATGATTGGAAAGAGATTGAAAGGAGATTGCAAGAATGACTGGTTGGCCCTCAAAAATGAATCCCCGGTACAGTCTCTGGGCGAGGGTCACGGGGATTCATTCTGGTTGGATGGTTAAGCGTTTAAGCTGTGGCCAATTCAGTCAGAAGTCTCACCGGACCCAAAGGTTCGGCGGTTCCGTCGGTTATTATTATGATTGCTTTGACTAATCAGAGACAAGGCAAAAACTTCCTCAGAATTGACTTTGTTATAGTAGACAAAAATCGAATCCTTTTGTCAATTGTTAGTTCTTGGCTTAAGATACCACTAGCGCCTGAAGCTTGTTTCGGGCTTTTGTTTGAACCGGTTTACCGCTTTGGCGGGAAGGGATTTATGTCCATTCGGGAAGACATTGAAACCGTACTGGCGCGAGATCCGGCAGCCCGCACCTGGATTGAGGTGCTGCTTTGTTATCCGGGTTTGCATGCGGTTTGGTTGCATCGCCTCAATCACCAGATTTGGCGGTTGGGCTGTACCACCCTGGCCCGTTTTGGCGCGCATTGGGTTCGGTTTTTAACGGGGATTGAAATTCATCCGGCCGCTCAAATTGGCCGCCGGTTTTTTATCGATCACGGCTTGGGGGTGGTGATTGGTGAAACCACCGTGATTGGGGATGATGTGACCGTGTACCAGCATGTAACGCTGGGCGGAACCGGCAAGAAAAAAGGCAAGCGCCACCCGACCATTGAAAATGGGGTGGTGATTGGGGCGGGGGCCAAAGTGTTAGGTAACATTACCATTGGCCCACGTTCTCAAATTGGATCAGGTTCCGTGGTGGTCAAGGATATTCCGGCGGACTGCACGGTGGTGGGCCTTCCCGGTAAAATTATTATTCGGGATGGTAAGCGCTTGGCCAATGGCGATGAAATAGCGGCGGAGTCGCTGGCACCTTACTCAGGGGACCGTGTGGATTAAGGGCGTTTGGGGTAGCGCTGAGGGTTTGTTGCGCTGCTTATTTTGTAAAACCGAACATAGAGTGGTTTACCAAGCGCGGCTATTTGGTTAAAGTAAGTTTTAAATTAACCATTTAAACTTGTAAGGACTTTTTTAAAATGTTTGGTTTGAGCCGTTCTCGCTGTTGGGCCTTGTTGTTTTTCATTGGGTTTCAGGCCACGGTAGGCCTTTCCCTGTCCGGCTGGGCGGAAGGGGAGGAAGATCCCTTGTGGAACCGCCCTTCTTTTGAGAAAAAAGTACTTAAAGTGGGGCATCGTATTTTGGCCGCCAACGGCATTACCGAGCGAATTCAGTTTCACAGCGTTACCCGTGATGTTCGGAATGCCACGTCCAGCCGCTTTGGGGGCCCCAATCAAATTGTAATCTACAAGGATTTGCTGGATGTGATGGATAGCGACGATGAGTTGGCGGCGGTTTTGTCGCATGAAATCGCGCACATCACCAAGCGACACACCGGGAAAGTGGTTCCTCGCAAATGGGCGGCAAAAACGGCGCTTTGGTCAGCGTACACCGTGGGAGGCACCGCCGCCACCCTGGCCACTGGCGGTTTGGCTGGCCCTTTCGTTCTATTGGGCGTGGCAGGCATCCGCAAAATGAATCAGGTGGGCATTGGGTTTACTGATCCCCTGTCTCGCCCCTATGAGCGGGAAGCGGATCTGGTGGGGCTGGATTACATGGTGAAGGCCGGTTATAGCCCTTTGGCCATGGAAACGTTAATGGGCAAGCTGGCTGGGGATTCTGGGCCGGTTGCCAACTTTTTCGCCAGTCATCCCGGTGGAACAGAGCGTTTGACCTACATTCACGAGGCCATTCAAGCCAGTTACCCCCAGTATTTGGACGGTGAATCCGTGAGTGAACCCGTGAGCGAACCACTGAGTGAGCCGGTGTCTGCCCCCTCCGGGACCTTGCAAACGGCAAGCGGTATTGATGCGAAAGCACCCGTGCTTCCATTGGCTTCAGAATCACCCAAAAGCCCTTCGCAAACCACGTTGTTGGTGCCTGAATCGCCCGTAAGCATTGCCAAATCAACCCCAAAGCCAGAAAAAGCCGTTCTGGCCAGTGGCCCTGTTTTGCCGCCCAAATCACCGGAAACAAAGCTGGTTGGTGTTCAACCGGCTTCCAGGCCTGTTGTGGCTGCTGGTGCTGCTCAGAAAGCTACAGGCCGTTCTACATTGGGGCCTGCCGCTGTTACTGCTTCCCCGCTGATGGTGCCATCAGAGTCGGTGGCTCAGGTTTTGTTAACCTTGCAGCCCAGTCACCTTGGTATGTTACGGCTGATTAGCCAGCGAGGCTACCTGTCTCGCCACGAATTGACCGAACAAATGGAGTATATGGAACCGGAAACCCTCAGTGTTCAGGTCCAGGAACTCGTTCAAAAGCGTTTGATCCGTTTACTGGGCGCTGAGCCGGATGAGGTGATGGTTCTGACTGAATGGGCCGCTGAGGCCATGAAACCCACCCGTTCCCATTAGTTTTTAGGGATGGTCCTGCTGAAAATAGCCATTTTGGGCAACAAAAGCAATGCCGGTAGCGGCCTCTTCAAAGGGGTTTCTTAGGGGAGTGTGGTGTAACAAATCCATAAGGTGTTTTAAAAAAAGGTGTTTTAAAAATTTGTTTGAATCGTAGTGGCTTTAGGTTTTATAATAACTTCAACTGTTTAAGCGTTTATGATGTTCTAAGTCTAACGACTGTATCTGTGTGAAATGAACGGGAAGGGGTGGTTATTTTGGGAATTTCATTCTCCGGCGGCCTTTTTTCTACGCAGCCTTTTTTGGGAAAGGCCAATCGCAACGCAACGCCATCCAGCCCGCCGGATGCGCCAGCAAGCGCCGCCGCCGTTCCCGATTATGCCGCTGTTGGCTGCTGCGGCGGCTCGCATGGCCTCGATTTCAATCATAAAAATATTATGGTCCAAGGCGGTAACCCTGCTGCCGAGTTTGAGCGTTTTAAATCCCGCCAGTACGCCGATATTCTGTCTCACGAGCAGGCCCATCAATCGGCGGCGGGCAGTTTGGGGGGTGGGGTGCATATTCAGTTTGACGGCAACGGGGTGGCGGTTTCCGGGCACGTCCCCATCGCCATTCCAGGGCTGGACCCCCAAAACCCGGAAAATTCTTACAACAACTACAGCACGGTGCGTCGGGCGGCGCTTGCTCCCGGCGATCCTTCCGGGCAGGATTGCGCGGTGGCCTCACAAGCCCAGGCTTTAATGGGACAAGCCCAGGTGCTGATGGCTCAAAAAAAGCAGGCCCAAAGCGCTGGGTTGTCACTGGAGGAGTTTCAAAAGTTGAACGGAAAGCCCCTAGCCGGGAAGAAAGCCAGCTCATAAGGTCCTGCTGCGGAATCAACAGAACCTTATGGAACCCTGAGAAAAAACAGGCCGACTTTGATGAGTGGCTTTTTAACGCTGGCTTGGGTTTCCGGGCATCAGCGTTAATAAACCCACGGGCAGATCTTTCAGAATTTCCGAAACTTCAATTTCAGCCGGATGACTCTCGGCTTGCAAAATAAACTCTCGGGTCAGCCGGTTTTCAAATAATTGACCCTGCAGGCTTTCTGGCAAAACAATGGTGGTATCCTTCCATAGCCTCTTGCCGCAGGGCAGCCCGGTTTTTCGCAAGCCCAGCGTGTAGTTAAGCCGAGGGGTAACCACAATCACCGCCTGATCCTCATGAACTCTGGCAAAGGCAATCACATGTTCGCTACAGGCCCCGTTGACCTCCAGCGGCAAGTAGGCCCCTGCCTTGAAGAGTTCCGGGTATTGGTTGCGGTAGTTCAGCACCGTGGCCATTAAATATTGCTTGATGCGTCCATTGGTCATGTCTCGGGTTAACTCTCCCAGCAATTTTTGAAGGGTGCGAGGGGCGCTGGAAGCCAGCAAGGGACTCAAGCTTTCAAATTGCTGTTGCCGATCCTGGTAACTCACCGGTCGCCGGTTGTCCGGGTCCACCATACTGAGATCCCACAGCTCGGTGCCTTGATAAATATCCGGTACCCCTGGGCAAGTTAGTTTGAGAAGGGTTTGGGACAGGGCGTTAAAAATGCCAAAGCGGGAAATCATGCGCTGGAAAGGCAGAAAATCCTTCATAAACAGCTGGGACGGCTTTAGCAAAATGCCCCGAATGTATTGGCACAGAGCCTCTTCGTAATCCGTGTTGGAATTAATCCAGCTGGTATGGCTTTTGGCTTCTCGGGCCGCCTTGAGCATGTAGGCTTCCATCCGCTGGGCCAGCACTTCCCGCTCTTTCTCATTGGGGTTTTCAAAGGGCCAAACCCCCAGTAAGGTTTGATAGAACAGGTATTCGTCATTGGTCGAAGGCGCTGGTTCCGCGCCCCCGATATCACGCCTCAGGTGCCGGTGTATCCGACGCCAATAGGTTAAGTGTTTTTGCCACTCATCCGGCACTTCTGATAGCACGGTGATTCTGGCCCGCACGTCTTCGGAACGCTTGGTATCGTGGGTGGAGGTGGATAGCATGGTGTGGGGGGTCCGCTTCAGGCGCTGCTGATTGCGGTGATGGAAGGTGGCGGTTGAAATGCCAAACATCTTGGGCTCCCCGCCCACTTCATTCAGGGAAATTAAACGGTTGTAACGGTAAAAAGAGGTGTCTTCCAGACCTTTTGCCATGACCGGGCCGCTGTACTGCTGAAATTTCATGGCAAAGTGGAAGACCGCCGCCTTGAACTGTTTTTGCTCATCCAGCTCGGTGGGCAGTTTGTCGGCGGGTTGCGCCTCAAAGGCCGGGACAATGGTATCCCGAATGGTTTCAGCCTGGGCTTCCAGCAACAGAACCGATCGCACAAAATCATAAATACTGCTGTCCACGGCGGTGCTTCTGCGTTTGGCCAAATTAATGGCCCAGTCAATATATTCTCTGTCTTTCTTGCTAATCTCCTCCGGGGTGACATAGGTGCGATAGACTGGAAAGCAGGCCGCAATTTCCATCAGGGCGCTACGCAGGTTGTGCAGCGTAAAGTCACGACAACTCCAGTTTTGCTTGCAAAGGCGGTAGAGCTGCTGGGTGAGTACCCCCAGTTCACTGTTGAGAGTGGTGCGCATAATCAGCTTTTTGCACTCGTGAACCAGCTCCTCAAAATTCACCCGTTCGCCCATCAGTTTGTCGTAAATGCGGGTAAATTCTTTCTCGTTATCCTGATTGACGAGTACCCCGTTGACGGCGTTGGCAAACTCGTAGCCGGTGGTGCCTTGCACCGTCCAGTCTTTGGGTAGTTGTTCAAAGGGGGCCAGAATTTTCTCAATCAAAACGTACAGGGGCAAGCTTTCATCCCCCAGCTGCCAGTCTTCCCGAACCGGCAAAGCGCGTCGCTTGGCGGCCTCCTCTTGGAGTTGCCGGAAATAGGCCGCCGGATTGTAAAGCCCATCGGGGTGATCGATGCGTAGCCCCGTAATCCAGCCTTCCTGAAACAGCTCCATAATCAGCTCATGGGTATCGGCAAACACCCGCTGATCTTCTACCCGCAAGGCCACCAGGTCGTTAATGTCGAAAAAGCGGCGGTAGTTAATCTCATCACTGGCCACCCGCCAGTTGGAGAGGCGATACACCTGCATTTCCAGCAATCGGTGCAAGCGGCTCTGGTTGGTGGGATCTTCGGGCAGGGGAATAAAATCGCGCACGTTTTCCTGAATAAAGCTGAAAATGTCGGGCGTTTGCTCGCCCAACGTGGTCAGTCGGCTCAGGGCAATGGTACGCTCCCGAATGCGCTCTTCTTTTTTGGCCCAGTTGCCTTCCGTTTCTACCGGGAGCCGTTCAAAGGCGCTCATAATGCTCTGGTATTCCAGAAAGGCCATATGGGTTTTGCCCAGGCGGGCTTCCAGCACCTCCAGCCGATATCCCAGAATCAGCGGATAGGAAATGGGGTTGACCGGGATGGCGTTTTCGTAATAATCCAGCCAGAAGTGGGCGGTCGGCTCATCAAAGCGCAGCTTGATTTCACCGTTTTTGAGGATATTGCCGTAAGAATCTCCCAAAATGGGCAGCAAAATGCGGTTTTTGAGATCATCGGCCAGCGGGTGCCAGTCAATGTCAAAATAATCGGAATACAGAGACGAGGTCCCGTTTTCCAGCAAATCCATCCACCACGGGTTATCCTTACCTGCGCCCATATGGTTGGGCACAATATCCAGAATCAGGCCCATGCCTTCTGCCTTCAGGGCAGAGGCCAGCGCTATAAAATCCTCTCGGCTGCCAATTTCCACATTTAGCTGTTTATGATCGCTGATGTCATAGCCATGCGGGCTGTTTTCTCTGGCTTGCAGCAACGGAGAAGCATAGCAGTGGCTAATGCCCAGTTGCTTGAGATAGGGGATCAGGGGCAAGGCATCCCGGAATTTAAACTGGCGGTTAAACTGAAAGCGATAAGTGGCGTTGGGAATGCTTAAGGCTGAGTTTAGCTGCTTTTTTTTTTCAATTCAGGCTGGTCCTGCTCGGACGGGTTGACATGAGGGCGCTCTGCGGCCACCGCCTGACAAACGGCCAGTATGCGGCTATCTGTCCCGTACTCTTCCAGCGGAATGGTAATTTTACGCTTCCAGCATGGGTAGGTCGGGTCGGTGGTTCCGGGCAGGTTAATCTGGTCTACCTGTTGCAACATGTCCTCAAACTGCACCATAAACACCTTGGCGCTGGTTTGAGATACCAGTCGGTGGATGGCGGTAGACAGTTCAGGGGTCATGGTGGGTGTGGAAAGCGGACCGGCGTTTACGCTTTCGGGCAGTAAGCCCCGTTGCTCCAGCAAGCCCAAAATGGCCATACGCTCCATCACCCGGTCTTTAATCTGGCGTTCCCGCAGTTCGGCATTGGGGTATAAGTCCAAATCGGTTCTAACCGCAATGTCCTGACCTTGCCAGAATCCGCTGAGGGTCGGCAAGTCGTGGGTGCTAACCGCCACTGCGGCAGTGGGTTGATACGCTTCTGGCGCTTTGTAGCTTTCGTTTTCTTTTTCAAAATAAAATACTTTGTAAGAAAAAATGCCCCAATGGTTCATGCGATCCCGCACGATATCGGGTACGGTGCCCATGTCTTCCCCGATCACCATGCAGCGGTTGCGCTGACTTTCCAGCGCTAAAATGCCGAACAACTCATCCACCGGGTAGTGAATGTAAGCGCCCTGAGAGGGTGGCAGTCCGGGCGGAATCAGGAACAGGCGCATCAGACCCATCACATGATCAATTCTGAGCGCCCCGGAGTGCTTCATATTCTGGCGCAACATGCCAATGAACGATTCATAGGCCTCTTCCCGCATTTTTTCGGGAATCATGGGGGGCAGGCCCCAGTCCTGTCCTTTTTGGTTGTACTCATCCGGGGGCGCTCCAACCGCGCTGGTTTGAGCAAACAGGTGCTGGTTGGCCCAAACATCGGCGCCACCCCGGTCAACCCCAACTGCCATATCCATATACAGCCCCACGCCCAGGTTGTTTTCCAGGCAGCGTTTTCCGGCTTCATGCAATTGCTCATCAATTTGCCATTGCAAGTACTGATAGAACGCCACTTGCTCCCGGTTGCTTTCCAGATATTCCTGA
Source organism: Vampirovibrio sp. (assembly GCF_041737375.1). Lineage (NCBI taxonomy): Bacteria > Bacillati > Candidatus Melainabacteria > Vampirovibriophyceae > Vampirovibrionales > Vampirovibrionaceae > Vampirovibrio > Vampirovibrio sp. The sequence goes on along the minus strand of NZ_JBGSRV010000018.1, from coordinate 180,650 downwards.
ACCACCGGGCTGTCTGGATTGCGATAGGCTTCTGGCCACACCGGCCAGCCCCAGATGGAGGCGTCTTCCTGATGGAAACGTTCCTGTAAGGCGTGAAACAGAGCAAATTTTTCTAACAATTTGCCTTGCGATTGGGTGTAGGATTCAAACGCCTTGGCCCGTTGCGTTTTTTTGGCCCAGTGGTTTTCCCGGAAGTTTTGATACAGCAGCTTTAAGGCTTCCAGTTTATGATGTCCCACTTCCGCGTAAGGCACCATGGGCTCATTGCGTAGCCGTTCCAGGGTGGCTTGAAATTCAGGGTTCAATACCATCTGCTTGGCTTCGCTGGATTCATCGAAATCAGCAATGCCTTCAACATTCAGCAGGGTAACATTGAAAAACAGGCGGCTAGACGGGGAATAAGGGCTGCAATGCGAAGGGTTGTGCGGATACAGGGCATGCAAGGGGTTCAAGCCCACCATGGAAGCGCCTTGATCCTTACACCAGTCCACAATGCGGGTTAAATCCCCAAAATCACCCACCCCCCAATTGCGGCGAGAGTTGACGGCATACAGCTGAACCGCTGGCCCCCACACTTTTTTCAAAGATTGATCGGGTTCATCTTTGAGTACAGGTGGTAAATAGCACTGATCGGGGGTAATCACCAGCAGCATTTCAACCACGTCGGGCGATTGCTTTTCCCGCAGGCAAAAGTGATGGTAGCCCATGGGCAGGTTGCCGGTTAAATGAAATTCGTAGCGGGCAATTTTTTCGTGGTGAACGGCCAGCTCGGTATCCCCAAGGTGATGCAACTGGTTTGGGAAGAATTCGCCTTCCAGGATTTCCCCGTTTTCTTGTTTCAAGGTCCAGTGGAAAGGCTGATCGGTTTTGCTGACCGGCACATTGATCACAATCACAATGGTGGCGTGGCTCTCGCTTACCACTTTTACATGATCCAGCCAACGGGCTACGGTTGCATACTGCAATTGCTCAAAGGCTTGATCGATGGCTGCCTGACTGTCCGTAGACACTTCCATGGCCATGAGCAAGGCCTGACACATTTCATCAGTAACCGGGTGAACGTTTCCCCAGATATCTCGCCACTCCATCTGGATGCCATAGGCCTGTGCCAGATTGCGAATGTTACTTTCTTGAATCATGGTTTCCATCTGTGTCTATCCTATTTGCCAAACGACAAGCCAGGCTAAAAGCTGATTGTCGGTTTCTAAATTTTTAAGGGGGAATGGTGCGCTGCTATCAATCAGCTCAAACCGTTCGGAGTTTAGATTATCGAGAATCTCCGGCGGCGCTGTCAATGCCTGTTGGCCAAGATTGGCGGTTAACTGTAAGTAACGACCATCGCAAAGACGCCATCTCACCTGCATGCCGGATGTTTCAAAAACTTCATATCCATGGGCGTTGGCATCTCCGTGAACCATGGCCGGAATGAGCGGCACGATTGTGGTTTTGCGAATGGCGAGCAAGCGCTGGTAGAATTTCAGCCAGTTGGCGTGTTTGGGCTGATCCAGTTCCCGCCAGTCCAGTTTGGAGTGCTCAAAGGTACTAATGGCGGACGGATCCGGGATGCGTTCCCGGTTTTCGGGCAGGGCAAATTCGGGGAATTGAGCAAACTCCTCACGGCGTCCTTCCCGCACTTTGCCTGCCAAATCTTCTTCAAAATCGCAAAAGAATTGAAACGGTTTTTCGGTTTCCCATTCCTGTCCCATATAAAGCATGGGAATGCTGGGAGACAACAGTAAGCAAGACAGCAAGGCTTTTAAAGCCTGTGGGTCGGCGCTCTGGTTCAGGCGATCGCCAAAGGCCCGATTGCCGATTTGATCGTGATTTTGCAAAAAATTAACAAAAGCGCTGGGCGGCAAATGGGCGCTTTTTTCGCCCCGGCGTTTGTTTCCCCGATAAGAGGAGGGTTCTCCCTGATAGGCAAACCCCTGGGCCAGACAGCGGGCCAAATGGGTGATCGGTGAATGGCCGCTGGTGGGTAAGGCGTAATCCTGATAATACCCGCCTTCTTCGCCGGTGGCGATCACATGGGCGGCATGATGAAAATCATCGTTCCATTGGGCGTTATAACCTTCTTCCTTTTTTCCGCTTAAAAACGGGGAAGCGTTATCGTCATTTTCCAACACCAGATGCACGTGCCGATCCGGCTCAATTTGCTGGCGAATGACGTTGACCAGATCCTGCAAAAAATGGATTTTTGAATTGTCGTAAACGGCGTGTACGGCGTCAAAGCGCAGCCCGTCAAAGCGGTATTCATTGAGCCAGTAAAAAGCGTTTTGCACAAAAAGCTGGCGAACTTCCGTGGGGCCTTCAAAGTTCAAGGCGGCGCCCCACGGGGTTTGGTAACGCCCAGTGAAAAAGGGTTGGGCGTAAACGTGCAGGTAGTTTCCATCTGGGCCAAAATGGTTGTAAACCACGTCCAGAAAAACCATTAAGCCTTTGTCATGCGCGGCTTCAATTAAATCTTTCAAATCCTGTGGGGTTCCGTAAGCGCTGTCGGGGGCAAAGGGTAAAACGCCATCATAGCCCCAGTTTCTTTGTCCCGGAAAGTCTGCCACTGGCATCAGTTCAATGGCGGTTACCCCCAGTTCCAGCAGGTAATTCAGTTTGTTTTTAACTCCCTGATAAGTACCCTCGGGGGTGAAGGTTCCTACGTGCAATTCGTATAAAACCACTTCTTCCCACGGGCGCCCTTTCCAGTGGATGTCTTTTTGAGAAAGTTGTTTTAAATCCACCACTTCACTGGGTCCATGAACATCCTCGGGTTGATACCGAGAGGCCGGATCCGGCACATTGAGGGTGTCGTTGATTCTGAATTGATAACGGCTTCCATGACCTGCTTCGGCGGCTTCTACGGTGTACCATCCGTTGGGTTCTGCTTGCATGGGGATAATGGTGTGTTTGCCGCTTGCATTCAGTAACATCAAATCAACGGTTTGGGCAGAAGGTGCCCAAAGCCGAAACTGGACCCCTTCTCCGTTGGGAAGAATGTGCGGGCCAAACGGGTGCGATGCGTTTGAGGTGAGCGTGGCATTCTGTTTTTGTTGGCTAAGGCTGGAATGGGCCATAATGGCGGCTCCTCTTGAATTGAAAATAGGGCGCTTATGGACAGACTGGGCGGATAAAAGCGGTATTGCCGCAAATTTGGGGCCAGTCATTCAAGCTCAGGGCCGATTATAGAACAGTTCAAAGCTGAGGTCATTAGCTGATCGTGTAATGCTGAGTTGGATTTTTAGAGCGATTTGTATCCACACCCATACCCCTCATTCATTTAAAATCAAATTGTTTTGGTCGGTTGATTACTTCAATCCGTATTCCAGATATTCCAAAAAAAAGAGCCGGAAACCGGCTCGATAAGATCCCCAAAAGAAAACTGTGGTGAATGAATTCAATCCTGATTTCTGCCCGTATGGCAGGCCTGATGGGCCTGTGAGTCTGGCCAATCATTCAGGTTGAACGCAAACAAAAAGGGTGTATGAGTGATGGGGTATGGCAGGCCGTTTTTGCTTGCCACAGTAATGGCTGCGCCTTGCGTCCGTTTCACCGGTGTAACTGGCTGGGCCATTGTTTAACTCTCCCCCCGAAAAACATAAAAATTGTTGCAGGATTGCATAACCCATTGAAGTTTTTTTGAAGGTTTCTTTCAATTAGCCAAACGTCTATGGAATAGAACCTTATTTAGCCGTGTTGCGGATTGATAGTTTCTTTGAGCCGCTGATAGCCTGTTTTACAGGAACGTGGTTTGTGATTGTTTTTGCCCTGATATAAAGCTTGCTTCTGTTTCAGTTGGTTACAAACAATTTAATTTTTAACAAAATTCAAAATTTGGCCCAAAAAATACAGCCTTGAAACAGGCGTTTTATTTCAAAAGTTACAAAAGTCTGTCAATAAAATTTGCGCAGTGTATCCCTTGGCCAAATCCTGATGGTGTATTTTTAGCAATGGGAAAATGTGGTTACCCAGGCCTTTCAAATTAAACCGAAACGCGCTAGATTCAATATAACAACGCAGATCATTTTAATGACCCTTTAACCGCCAAGGACAGGCTGGCGGCTCAATTGGAACAAGAAAACCTTTAATAAAGTCCTGTTATTTATGTTGAATGGCTAACCACCAGCACGGGGTAGATCATTCAAGGCGTCTAATACCTGGGGGAGGTTCTGATTGCGGGCAGCTCGAAGCAGGGTCCTGATATCCGTGCTAATAGGTTTGTTATGAGTAACAGCGGCTTGAATGATGGCAAGGGCAGCGGGCGTATTTCTTAAGTCGATGGCGGTTAAAACGGGTGTATCGCCTGAATGATTGGCCTGGGCGAAATTGATGCTTTCCGCTCGATTTAGCAGATGCTTAATGATGTCCATATTGCCTGTTTCAACGGCAACATGCAGTGGTGTATCGCCTGAATTATTGGTCTGGTTCAGGTTAATTCGGGGGGCTTCAGTCAGTACTTTCACACAATCGGCTGCTTCTTCTGTGATAGCGTCGTGCAGTGGTGTATTGCCATACATATCACCCTGATTCAGGTTAGTTTGAGGTGCTTGAATCAGTTCTTTGACGCAATCGACCGCGCTGACTTCGGTGATTCCTAATGTTACGACGTCATGAAGCGGAGTTCTGCCATGAGAGCTGAGCGAATTGACGTTCAGTTCTTTTTCTTTCAGCAACCGCCTGATAATGTCCCTACGTCCGCACATAGCTGCCATATTGAGTGCGGTACCAAGCGTAGGGGAAGCCTGGTTGATTTCAATACCGGGTGTGCGAAGCAAGGCATCTAAAATTTCCATTTTTCCATTTGCTGCTGCTATATGAAGTGGGGGGCCATTCAGTCCGAACCATCCTTCTAAATTGATATCAACCTCTGGTATGTAGCTCAATGCGGTTGCCAAATCGATATGCCCATCGTCTGCGCAGGCTTTTTGTAGCAGGGTAACCCCCTCAGGTTCGTCAATATTAAGGTTAATATCAGGGGTTTGTGCCAGCGCCAGCAGCTCCCGCTTTTTTGCGGCTTCTGTTTCAGGGGATTCAAGCTCACTGTTTACCAGGCGCTGTAAGTGTTCTTGTCGTTCCGCAACAGGCAATTGACTGACTTGATTCACCCGGTTTTCTTGAGCAAGGGCCAGATCCTGAAGTTGATTTTTTTGCTGATCATTCAATGAATGGGCTAAGGTTTCAAGCATGTTCCGTAGCTTATGGGGCTTCCCGCAATCGGCGGCTTTTTGAAATACGTTTTCATTCAGCGGAATTTGAGCGTTTTGGGCGATGGCCATCAATTTGGAATAAGCCCCGGTTCGGTTGTGTAAAACCCCTAGACGATCGCTTAACATATCCATTTCCAATAGTTTGGATAAAGTGTCTGTTTGACCTTGGGGCGTTAATATCGCCTTTTCTGCCCCTGCAATATTTTGGATTCGATTGTTTTCAACGGTGTGAATTCTTTTCATCAATGCCTCAAACAAAGGGGCATGCCAGTCTCGGTAGCTTTTGAACAGAAGGTTTGAAAAGTTTTCCCCCGTAAGCGAGTTGGCGAGCGTATGGATTTGTTTTTCCTGGGGGCTCAGGGGGCCTACGGGTGGAAGTTCTGCTAATTGCTCATAAACATCGCTGGTGATCGCTTTATGCAATGAACCACTCAACAAGATATGCTCTCGTAATTCAATGGGAAGTTTATGAAATCTATTCAGTGTCGACTGGTTAGCGTGGGGAAAAATCATGGCAAGCTCTCTTGGGGGGTGGTAAAAGCTGAATCACTAAACAGCAAAAAATAGCGAAAAGTATTCTCAGCTTAATAAAGTCCAAGCCCTTGAAAAGTTGCTATGGCCTATTGCGGATTGCAACGCAAAGCCGGATTGTTAAACTTTCAATTTCCAACCGTTCTTAGTAAACGGTCATGCCCGATGAGGGCAGGGATTCATGCGTCATCTGGTTTTTAAGGTGAGTGGCAATGTAATGTTGATCCTCTTCATCCAGGTACTGTTGCACCCAGGAAAAAATACTTTCGGAATCGACCCGCTCCACCTTCTCCAGCAATCCCAGCAAGGTTACCATGTTGTGATAGTACTCTCCACTGGGTTCATCCACGTGCATCATAATGGAGAGTTCTGTAATTTCCTTGATTTCGGTATCCACCTGCGAGGAGCGCGCAATTAAATCCTCGTGCAGGCCTTTTTTTCGCATAAAGGGAAATAACAAATTGCCTTTGATTTGCAAATAACTATTGACCTCATCCATAATGGTATTGGATTTTTCCATACGCTGAGTGTCATTGAGTTTGGTGTAATCCTGAATTAATTCGTTTAAAACCCGTTGGGCCAGTTTTAATTTGGACAACAATAAATTGTTAATTTCCATCTTGTTTCCCCTCTGTCAATCGTATCCCATTCTAGCCTCATTCACCTGAGTATCGCATCGCCCGGTGGTCTATAGCGCTTGTGCCTTGGCCGTTTAATAGAATGCCATTATAAAGCCCCTTAATCAGGGACTCTGACATTATTGGCGCTGGAGTGGTGAATTGATGTGAGCCTGGGCGTGTTTATTAATCGTCTGAACCGGGGGCGGTGGGCAAGGGGACGGTGACCTGGTTCTCACCGGGGGCTTCTAATTCAATCCGGCGCTTTTCATTTTCTTCTTTTGCTCGTTGCGCTTCTTTGGCTTTTGCGGAAACGGGGCGTTGATCCACCACCGCTCCAGCCCCGGCGGGTCGTGCTTTGAGGGGGGCTTTGTCAATTTCAGCGGGTTTCATTTTTTGAACGGGTTTGGCTTCCAGGCTGCTGGCTCCGTCCGTGGGTACGGGGGCGGCACTGGTTGGGGATTCTGTGTTTATCAGCGGTTGCTCGCCGCCCGTTTGAGACGGCTGGCGGGTGGTTTCCGTTTCGGTTCCCGCAGCGGTGGTGGTTTTGGGCTGAGTGGCCTCGCTGGCTGATGGTGTTTCGCTCTTTTCCGCAAGCGGTTCTTCTCCAGCAGGCGCGGTTGCCCGGTCCAGTTCTCCGCTTTGGGCCATGCACTGCAAAAAAGATTTATCCTTGGCAATCCAGTACAGGCCGTTTAGCTGAAAACTCAGGCCATTGGGTACAAATACCAGTTGTTCTTCAATACTGCCCAAGGCCCGCTGAACCTTTCGGTTCAGTACATCCATGTATGGGTTGTCCGCCTTGGGTTTGCCCTGGGTGTTCGTCTTTAAAAATTCTCGTCGAAAGCCAATGTCATTTCGATCATACTCTTGCAGATCCCCTAAAAAGCTTTCCACGCAATTGGACATAATCATAAACTGACGACGCCCCACCCCTTTTTTAAAGCTCTCACTGGCGTAGTCATCATAAATGGTTCCGTAGCGCTTGTTTCGCTCCAGTTCCTGAATGTCATCGGCGCTCATTTGCAGCAAGGCCAATTCATCTTTGCGGTAGGTGAACTGTGGCCCGTTGGGATCTTTGGGGTCCACCGACACCTGATCGCTGCGGCAACCGCCCAGGGTTATCAGTGCAAAGGACAAGCCTAACAGGAAGGCCCATTTGCCTTTTGACTGATTGGTGACTGCCTGAAAGACTGAAAACGTCATACTTGCCCCGAAAGCTTTAGTTCCCTATTGCCTATCAGCTAGGCAGCGGTAAAAGCACCTGTCTGAATTTATTGTAACTCAAATCACGCCTTTAAAACCGTTGCCCCCGCTGTTTGAAATTGTCATGCTCAATGAAAGCTGGCAATACAGGTTCGATTGCTAGTCGATTTTTTGAAACATGTAGCCAATGCCTCTGGCGGTCAAAATCAGTTCGGGATTGCTGATATCCGTTTCCAGCTTGGAGCGCAGGCGGCTGATATGTACATCCACCACACGGGTATCAATGCGATGATCGGGTGGGTAAGACCAAACGTGCTGCAAAATCTCACCACGCGAAAAGGGCTTGCCAGAGTGATTTACCAGCAATTCCAACAAGCTGAATTCCATCCCGGTCAGGCGAACCCGTTCGTTCTTTTTGAAAACCTGACGTTTGTTTAAATCCACTTTCAAGTGGCCAACCATCACCACGTTGTTGGTTTCTTTGTTGGCCGCCGGATTGGCCCCGGATTTACTAATGGTGCGGCGCAAAATGCATTTAACCCGGGCTTCCAGCTCTTTGGGGCTGAAGGGTTTGACCACATAATCATCAGCGCCCAGCTCCAGCCCGGTAATGCGCTCGGCCACATCGCCCAAGGCGGTCAGGATTATAATGGGGGTATCCGCCTGCTTGCGGATTTCCTTGGTAACGCCGTAGCCATCCATTTTGGGCATCATAATGTCCAAAACCACGATGTCGGGGTTAAACTTGTTGAAAATTTCCAGGGCTTCCTCGCCATCCGCAGCGGTTGCGGAATCAAAGCCCAGCATTTTGAAGCGGGTTTCCAGAATACGGCGAATACTGGCCTCATCATCGACGATCAGGATTTTATCGGGGCGACCGCCTGCCTTTTGGCTGCTGACAGACTCTTTTTCAGATGTAGCACTCAATGGGATAAACCTCTCGCCATTTCTGATATAGATAAAACTTGGAATGTAAGATGATGCTGTTTAACGGGTACGGAAGCTGGAAAAAGGCGACAAAAACCTGTTTTCACCTGGACCCACGCTCTCGCCGACTGCTGTCTCTCATTTCATCACACGACTGTCATCATACTAAAGTCGCCCGCCTCCGTAAAGTTATAATCGCACTATTTCACCAAACAGGCAAGCGGGTTAAGCCCTGAGCGGGGGGTAAGGTTGGGCTTTTTTCCCCGCAAAGCGCTGGTGGTTTTTAGCCAGTCGTGTTTCGTGCGTTTCGCCCCCCTGTGTACAAATGTAGAAAAGCCCGATTGCAATCAACCGGGCTTTTGTTTTCGGGCTTTTGTTTTTCCAGGGCTGAATACAGCGTTAGCTGGTTTGAATCACCGGCTGACCAATTAGATAGTCATCCAGAATATCCTGTAAAATCCCGGCAGCTGGTTTTGCTCCAAATTCATGCTGGTAAGTCTGCTCCAGCAGGCGGCTGGTTAAACTGTGGCGCTCTGGGCTGATCTGGCTGGAAAACGACTCCATGGCCATTTCAATATGATGCGCTGCCCCGGCCCCGGCCACTTGAATTTGATTGGGCTTGCCCTGTGCGGCTAATAAGTCCATCATGCGCGATGGATCCATCTTCAAATCGGCGTAGGGATCAACTGGTGTCTGGCTTTCTTCGGCTGGCAAGTTGGTTTCAGCCTTCTGGGACTTTGCTTGTCGGTTTGGTTGAAAGTTAGCGCCCAGGTTTTTATCTGGGTTAAAACCTTTAAAGTCAGTCATCTCGGACTTTCCCCTCGTAGTTTAGGCTCACTTGGAGGTGTTCGGCAATCTGGTTTCAAATCTTTAATCCCTACTCATCAAAATTTACAAAGGCGTTACAGCATCTTTTGTTTGTATTTATTATTATACTGAATATTTCGCAAAACACAGTTTCTGCTGTCCACCTGGAATCACCCACTGGTTATCACTCACTGCGTTCCCTACCGTGACTTGAGCGGAATATCGCATCCGAAAATGAGTCAAATAACGACATGTTTACCGAAAACCCTTGAATGTTTGAATTATACCCCGCAGCAGGAAGGGAACTCAATCCTTTCCAAGCCCTTGCCCCATGAATTTCAACCGTTTGAATGAATTTCAGGCCAACCTTTTGGCGCCATGCATATCCGGTGTGGGCAATTTGTATCTAATGTTTGTTTTTATTTTAAATGAAGAGATTTTATGAATTGCTTGACTATACCTGAGAGGCATATCGCCATGCGTAAAAAAACCACCGACCCGGTAGCGGCTGTAGGCAGCCGTAAAAACAAATCGGGCAAGCCCACCCGAAAAGCGGTGAATGCCATGGAAAAGCGTTTGGCGCTGATGGGGTACGTTCGGGGTCAGGATTGGTCCACCGAGCTGATTGAGGAATTTCAGAAAACAGAGCTGGAACTGGCCAGCTGCTCGGCACAGATTCAATCCTCCAGCACTTCTATGGATGAGGAAGCAGCGGTGATGGAACGCTTGAGAAGCCTGGAAATAAAGCGTTTTCAATTGCTTGGCCAGGTGTTCGGCAACCGGGTCAACGATTATCACTTACTAACCTCCTGAGGACTTCCCGCCCCCTCCTCTTGAAATGCCCGTGCTGTTTTTGGGGTCTAGTTGGTGGATTTTGCTTTGACTTTTGGGTTGCGCAACATTTCGCGCTGGCATCAATTGGCCCATACGCAGGATGCCAGAAAGGGCAAACCGGGTCATGCTGGTAGCAGGTCACAGGGTCAAGGTGAAAGGAACACACCTGAACCGGCATGAGCAATGTTTACGCCAAGGAGCTGGGAGAACCGCTTCCCCTTTGTTGTAATTTGGGGTCCTGTTGCAAAGGGGCCTCTCCCAGTACGCCCTACCACCAACTTTTAAAACGGGCGGTGCAGGGCGATGATTTTGCCCGAGGATTTTTTTCCATCATGGTGCCTTACGCTTCTCACGCCGATGCTGAAAAAATTGTAAAAGGCATTGTGGAGCGCACCTTGCTGGCGGCTGAAAAGCAGGAGGCTTTTGCCTCCCCCGAAGATGTGGTTTTTTACAGTTGCCGCTACCAAACTGCCGATAACCGTTGCGGGGTTTGGGAGGATCGTCCTCAGTTTTGCCGGGATTACCCGGATACCCCTTTTGTGGTAATGGCCCCCGGTTGCGCTTTTGAAGGCTGGGCCAAAAACTGCAAAGAAAAATTTTATGCCATGAAAGCGGAAGTTTCTCGCTTGAAAGCCATGAAACTGGAACTGGAAGAATTGAAGTCCCTGCAGTCAGCCAGCTCAGTTCCGGGGGGAGTGGCCCCCATGGCGATGGCTGGCATCCCGGAGGATCGTGTATCAGGTACCCTGCAAAGCGTCGCTTACGGTCATCCTTACACGAAGATTGACGAGTTGTTTCGGGCTGCTGATAATACGGACAACTTGAGTCTGGTTCTTTCATTAACCCGGCTTTATGTGGCATCGCCACTAAGTTCTGTCTATTTTATCCGCTAGAGGGGTTGCGGACTAATTGCGATTTTAAGATGCGTTTGAATTGATATTCAAGGGGGGAATTAGCCATGTCTTATTTCGAGATGTTGAATCATCATGGGCACGAGGGGGTTTTCTTTTGCGCGGATCCAGAGTCTGGATTGAGGGGGATGATTGCCATTCACGACACCACGCTGGGGCCAGCTCTGGGTGGTTGCCGCATGAAAGCTTACGCCTGTGAAGCCGATGCGCTGAGCGATGTGCTGCGTTTGTCTCGGGCCATGACCTATAAATCGGCGGTGGCGGGCTTGAACTTGGGAGGCGGCAAGTCGGTGGTCATTCTGGAGCGGCCTGAGCAAAAAACACCGGCCCTTTTAAAAGCGTTTGCCGAGCGGATTAATTTGCTAAAGGGCCATTATATCGGGGCGGGCGATGTGGGTTCCGATACCCATGATTTGCGGCTGATGCGCCAGGTTTCCCCGTTTATTACGGGCTTGGCCAAAGCGGATGGCGGGTTGGGTGATTCTTCCATTTTAACCGCCCTGGGGGTATTTCAGGGTATTCAGGCCGCCGTGCTGGAAAAGCTGGGTCGGCACGATTTGGACGGCTTGAAAATTGCGGTGCAAGGCGCTGGAAAAGTGGGCTTTCATCTGGTGGAACATTTGTTGAACGCCGGTTGCCGGGTCTATATTTCAGATCCTGACCTGAAAGCGCTCGCCAATGCCCGTGAACATTACCCAGGGCTACTTACCTGCGATGGGCAGGCTTTGTTCGAGCAGGAAGTGGACGTGTTTTCGCCCAACGCCATTGGGGGTGTGATTACCAATGACATTGCCCACGGGCTGAAGGCCAAAATCGTGGCGGGGGGAGCAAACAATCCGCTGTCTGGTCAAAAGGCGGCCCAAATTTTGCACGAACGGGGCATTTTGTACGCCCCGGATTTTGTGATTAACGCGGGCGGGGTGATCATGGTGGCTTGCGAAATTGAGCAGTTGCCCTTTGCGGCGGCCCGAGAAAAAACACTGGGCATTTATGAAACCACCCGCCGGGTTTTTGAATTGTCCCGGAAAGCCCATTTATTGCCCTGGAACGCTGCCCAGAGACTGGCCCTGAATCGCATTGAGGAGGCGCAGTCCCGAGAGTATCACTACGGGCGTGGACAACACCTGGAGCGGGCAGCGCTGGTTTAAGGGCTGGCAACGAGGTTCCAAAAAGCGGATAAGCCCTGGGCGCTTTTTGCGGGCGGGGCTATCCGCTGAACGCCCTTTTAAGGGGTTAAGCCCGCAAAGCTCTGGCGCACGGTGGGGTCTGTCTGGCCCAGGGACATCACTGTGAGGCTGTATTTTTTGGGTTTGCCATCCCTTAAAATCACCAGATTGACCACATCGCCCGGAATATCGGAAATCAGCCGATCGACTTCGCTCAGGGTTTTTTGAACCGCCCGAACTCCGTTAATGGCCAAAATGGTATCGCCCACCCGTATGCCCTGCAATTGGGCGGGGGTACCTTTAAACACTTTTTGAATCACCGGGTAGTGATTCGGCTCAATCAACATATCCAGCCCCACCACCCCTTTTTCTGAAGTGCCCGGTAAGGCTTCCCGGTAAGTTTCCTGAATGACAAAGGGCTTACCAGATTTGGCCGTGGGGGCCTGTTTTGCCTTGCCCTGTTTGACGGGTGGTGCGGCCTCGGTGAAGCCTGCCCCACACAGGCAGCTGATTACGGTGAACATACAGAAGCCCTTGAGGCCAGAGATCCAATCACGCATACAAACACTCCTATTTGCCGGGTGAGGGAAGCGGTACTGATTTGGCAGTGTAATCCGTTGTTTGAAAGTGTCAGCCCGTTTCGCCAATCAGTGGAAGCGTCAGGGCAATTTCTTTACAATTGGCAACGACCCTCCTTACAATAGGGTGTCACATGATGCAGCGATCGTCATCCTCCCGGCAAGGGAGGAAGCTCCGATTCCAGCCGTGATTCTGGTTTGGGGGCGCTTTAGGCCAGTCGTTCGTCAGGATTCAAACCGGGAGGCGTTATGCCGTCATCCAGAACCACTCACTCTATGGCCGCCAAGCGGGTTTTAATTTCCGGTAAAGTGCAGGGGGTTGGCTTTCGTTATGCCCTGGCCGAGCTGGCCCGTTCCCTAAATATTCAGGGCTGGTGCCGAAATTTGGCCAGCGGGGAGGTGGAAGCCAGTTTTCAGGGGGAGGCTTCCCAAGTGATGGCTTTAATGGACTGGTTGCGTCAGGGGCCGCCCGGTGCGGTGGTGGCACAGGTGGTTGTTGAGGATCAAGCCATTCTGGAACCCTTACTGGGAGAATCCATTCAAACCTTTGAAATTCGAAAGTGAAGGCTAACCCATGAGTGTGGATATTGAAGTGGATGCTGATATGACCCAATGCAAATTAAAAGGGGCCTCCACAGGGGTGAGGCGTCTGGCAGGGTTCCTAATCTCTGTGGCCTTGGTGATGGATGGGCTGTCAGGCTCAGCCTTTGCCCAGCAACTGGATACGGATGAGCTATTGAAAGTTTCCCCGGTTCAGGCTGCCAGAAAGAAGGTGCTGGGTACCCCATCCCCATCGGCGGCCTCCCCCAACCCGGATACTGTGAAAATTCCTGCCGGATTTAAGCCCTTAACCGCCAGCGTTTCCAGAACGCTTTATCTCCCGCCCGCCATGTACGGGCAATGGACGGTTACCGGAACCGTTCGGGAAACCAACATCGCGGATTTGATCCCGGTGGCCAATGATATTTGGGTGTTGCAACGGGAAGGGGATGCGGTCACCATTACCAATCCCACCAATGGGGCTTCGGCGGCCATTAATGTGGATGCGGTTAATGGCGATACGGCCACCTTTCACCGGGCTGGTGTCACGGATCGGGTCAATCGCTCCGAGCTGGTGACTTTGACCGTGCAAGGGGATTCCTTGTACGGCAAAAACCTGCGTCGGGAAGAAGTAATCCGCAAAGGGAAAGTGGTTCGGGTCAATTATGCCGTTTTTGAGTTGCAGGGAACCCGAATTAGCGGGGCCAGCGCGGTGTTTCGTCCCGAGCTGCGGGACGCCGGGCCGGATATTGAGATTGAGGACGTGCGCAGCGGCTTTCGGTAAGCGGTAGGCCAGCGTTTGCCCCACGCCAGTAGAATGCCGGTGATCTTTTGCTGTTCATTTTTTTATAATTTGTTAAGTTTTTTAAATCAAATACGTCCTGACATTTCAGATTTGGCCTGGGTGGCCGAAGTCTTTAGTATCTCCCCGGTGTAAACCGGGTGATGTCCCGAACGGGGCGAATACTGAATGACAGACGCTGAAATGAAGGTATCAATGGGCTGGATGACAATCATTACCAATCAGGCCGCCTCCCGGCAACGGGGCAACGCTTTGATGGAATACGCTTTACCGGCGGGAGTCATCCTGTTGTCAGCCGGTCTGTTAGTCACGGTCAGTGACGCCACGGGCATTATGGCTGAGTATTATCTTTCAGCCAGTGGCAGAACCAAGGCCAGCCTGCAGGGTCGAACCTTTAAAACCCAGGGGTTGGCCGATGGGGCTTATGGTGATGCCAGCAATGGATTTGCCGCCTTTGCCGGATTTGCCGGTTTAAAAGATGGCGCAGGCGGCGCTGTGGCCTCGGCGGGTGGCGGATTGTTTTATGCCGGGGATGCCAGCCGTAAGGGAGGCCGACGGCCATCGCCCTCTCCCGATGCCTTGTACCCTTAACCCTGGCTGATGCGGATATGATGCCCCACACTACAATTCTGTTAAAGCAAACTAACGCCTTTTCCCCGGCGCGGACCGGGCAATCGTTGGTGGAATTTATTTTTCTGGCCCCGGTGATGGTGCTGATTCTGGTGGGGGCCTTCAGCTTTGGTCTGGGAACCTATCAGGCCCACATGACTTCAGACGCCGTTCAGTTGGCCATGCTGAAAAGCGTTGAACTGGCCGATGCGCCGGGCAAGATTAGCAGCGGAAAACTTCAGGGCTATATAAACAGCGGTGGGCTGAAGGGCAATTTGAGCGCCGGAAAGCTGGTGGATGAACTGACTGTGGTTAATGGCCGTCTTTTGATTGCCCGAAAGAATTTTACGCCTTTGGCCAGCTTTGTTCCCGGATTTACCATTTCGGTGGGGCAGGCCATCAATCCCAGTTTGCTAAAGTCTATTTCCGAAGGAAATGCCCGACTTCGCCCGTTGGCCACTCCGTGGGTTCCGGGTGGTAATCGCATGCAACCGCCCCCCTGGACGCCGGAAGGTGCCCCGGAAGAACCGGAATAAGAAGAGTGGTGATGCGTATGATGCAACCCCAAACCATAAGAGGAGCATCCCTCATGGCTCAACCGGCCCCCACAACCCCAAAGGGGAGTATCCGTACTCGCTGTAAAGGCGGCATTCTGGTTTTGTTTTGCGGGTTGGCCGTACTCATTATCGGCTTTATGGGGCTTTGTATCTATACTGGCTTGCAGGCGTTTGTGGAAGGGGATTTACAGCGGGTCAGCATGAATGCGGCCATGGTGGGCGCTGCTGGCTATTACAGCAACGTGGGAACTTTTGGAAAGCCGCTGCCCAGCGCCAGCAGCGCAAAAAATGACGCCAGAAACATTTTTCAAGGGGTTATGCGACGATCTTCCGTGGGTGGTTTTGGGGCTCGTGTCATTCGGATTACCAGCAATGACAGCAACGACAGTGTGTCGGTTACCAGCAGGGCCACCTTGCCCACCGCTTTATTGACCCCCATTGGCATTCAGAACATCCAGGTCAACGCCACCGCCACGGCCAGGGCCGTTAAGTATGAACCCACCGCTTTTACAGGCCCCATTGAGATTTTACCCGATGGGGTAACGCTGGCCAGTTATTCACGCACCCTGGATTTGGCGTTTCCGCTGGTGAATGGCCTTGGCACCGATTTGTATGTAGAGCAGCCCGCTGAGGCCCAGCAAGGGTATGTGGTGGAGGCTTGTAATTCTCGTAATTGCTATGATCTCATTCAGGCAGCCACCCCGGTTGGCAGCGGACAGATTTTAACCAGTCGGGCGGGTAAAAAATTAATTTATGGAAGCGCCACTTTTAATTTGGGAAGAATTAAAGTGCATAAAGCCACGAAATTGCGCTTTACCCATGGAAACGATTTTAAGTCCGGCTATTTTAAAGCGGGGGCGCCCACCCCTTATGACAGCACCCCTTTGCCCCTTACCATTCAGCGGGTCATGATTTTTCATCATGCCAGCGCCTGTGTGTCTCCCAGCAATTGCCCGGTTCCGGCAGGCTTTTCACCGGTGGAGTAGGCCGATTTTTTTAGTGGGTAATGTCCACGTAAAACACTTCAGAAGACAAGATATAGTCTTTGAACACCGAGCTAGACGGATGTTGGCCTGCCACAAATTTTTGGCTGGCTTGCATTAACGCCGTTTCATTCAGGTTAGAAAGTTGCTTGCGCTCATCAATTACGATGTTTAAAATGCCGTTGCTCATTGGGGGGCGTCCTTCTAAAAGTGAGTTGAAAGGGGAATTTGTGTGTGGGGGAGAACCAAATGGGTTGAACAATCAAAGTAACGGAAAACAGGGCAAAAAGTTGCGACTTTGTTAAAAAACACGATTGAAAAGCACTGTTAAAAAAACGCGGATGTTCGCTTAACAATAAAGCGGCAAGCTTTTTTGGCAAAAATCAGGCCTGCTCCATCCAGGCTTTAACCTGGGCTTTGGCCCAGTCCAGTGCTTGCAGGGGACTACTGGTATCGCACACCCACCAGTTAATTTCGGGGTTTCTTCGAAACCAGGTCATCTGGCGGCGTGAGTACTGGTGAATGTTCAGCCGGATTTGGGCCATCGCCTCGGCAAGGGGTTGCTTCCCCTGTGCCACGGCCACCAGTTCCGGGTAGCCGTGGGCCACGCCCAGGGCATGGGCTTCCGGGCCATATCTCTTTATTAAATCTTCTACCTCGCTCAGCCAGCCTGCGGCCATCATCTGCTCAATGCGCTCATCAATGCGGCTTCGCAGTAAATCCCGGTTTTCATAGGTTAGCCCCAGCCAAAGCACGTTCAGCGATTTTTCGATGAGCTGGTTGGGAACCGGCAAGCCGGTGGCCTCTATAATTTCCAGCGCCCGAATCAGTCGTACCTGATCGTTGGGGTGCAACGCACTGGCCCGAACGGGATCCTTGAGCGATAACAAACGGTGCAAGTGCTGGGAGCCTTGCTGCTGGGCCAGTGCTCGCATGCCTTCCCGGAAGGGTTCATTGGGCGGCACCGGGGGAATAAATTCGGCTTGCAGCAAGGCCCGCAGATAAAATCCGGTTCCTCCCACCACCAGCGGGATTTTTCCCGACTCATGAATACTCTGCAAGTGTTGGCTGGCCTGTTGCTGATAGCTGGCTGCGCTAAAAATTTCGGGGGGATTGGCCACATCAATCATGTGGTGAGGCACCCCCTGTTTTTCCAGCTCACTCGGTTTGGCGGTGCCTACATTCAGTTCCCGGTAAATAATCTGGGAATCGGCGGAGATGATTTCGGTGTTGAGCCATTGGGCAAGCGCTACCGATAAAGCGGTTTTTCCGGTGGCGGTAGGGCCTACAATCGCAATGACCCGAGGCTTGGATTCCAGTGAATGGGATGACATGCGTTTATGGTAAAGGCGGTTTTTCAGCGGATGCTTCGGACGGGTCATCAGCTTCTACCGGGGGAAGGGGTTTGCCAATAAACTGATAGGCATACACAAACAAAATGACCGTGAAAAAGACTTGCGCCAACAGGTTTAAAAACTGAAATACAACGCCCACTAATAAATTGCTGGCCCCGGCCAGTCCTCCCAGCAAAAACAGGGGCACCCAAATCAGGCCGATAATGGAGGTTAGGCTTATCAGCCGTAAGGGATCCCGGAAAAACTGGGCTGCGCTGCTGAGACAGGCTTGCCATCCGTTTTTATTGTAGAAAATAATGTAAGTGGGCCACAACATGGTGAGCAAATAAAAGCAGGCGTAAAGGCCCACTCCCGCCAAAATCACAAAGGAGAATTCTGCCAGGCTGGTTTGCTGGGAAAGGGTCATGTTTTTGATAAAGCTTTCACGCTGCTCCAGTGGGAGAGTGGCCATTTGTATCACTAATGCCTGATTTTTGGCCCACAAATCCCGAACCACCCAGCCAAAGGCCAGCAAAAGCCCTGCATGAATACTGTAAGCCAAAGCCACTGGCCCAAAATACTGGCCAATGCCCGGAAAAAATTCTTTAAACAGAACCAGGGAGTCTTTAACGTGGTTTTGCTTGAGCGCTTCGGTTTTGGGCACGCTTAGGAACCGAACGCAAGCCTGAGCCACCATATTGAACCAACCGGCCATGACTGCCGCGAAAATTAACAGCAGTATCAGGCCAAAAAGAGCCCAGCGCCATTCCAGGGCGGGCATTCCTCCTAGCCTCAGCAGGCTTTCAAACAGGAGCAGACTTAAAAGAAATATGTAAACAAGCGTAAAGTTCCGTGAGCCGATCACGAAACCATTCATTAAAACCGTAAGAAGCTGTCGCATGGCTGGGAGTTTACCACCAACTCGCCCGTTCTGGAAGCAGGAAAATCGAATTACCCGATTGGGGGAATGACAATACCTTGTTTTTAAAAATATAATAGTTAAAATTCTATTTATGCGAAGCGTAAGATAATCTTCGCCTTTTAAAAACAGCGCTTTTACAAATCTCGTAAAAAACAAGCTTGGAAAATCGGGTCAAGGGAATCCAATTCATCGGGGAAAACTGATTCATTGGTCAAAGAGAAGAGGCACTCGGATTTCCGAGCGATTGAGAAGTGATATTTAAGAAAGCGATATAAGAGGCAAATTTACGACCATATAAACTGAGGGACCTTGGGCATGTTACAGACACCAGCACAACCCAGAAAGTACAGACCGTTAAAGGCAAGACAGCCGGAATTCGGTTTCCCTGTCTCCAAATTGGGACAATACGCAAGCGTACCACCCAAATACGCGGGCAATCCCGATTTTTTGCACTACCGGCTGGGGCCTGGATCGGATCTGCCAAGTGCTTGTCTGTCTAATGCCGATTTGCGCTGGAGTAATTTTCGGGGCGCCAACTTAAGTGGGGCCAAACTGTGCGGCTCTATTTTATGGGGCGCCATCCTCACGCACGCCAATCTGTCTGGCGCGGATATCAGTCATGCCGACTTTACCGGGGTGGATTTGGTGGGGGCCAACTTGACCGCCGCCAAGACTGACGGCACTTGCTTTGTGGGGGCCAGATACGGTGTGGACACTGTTTTCCCCAAAGGCTTTGGCGATCCTGAGAAAAAAGGCATGGTGGGCTTAAGTGAGTCCTTGCAGTTGAACTGACATTCTTTTTAATTATTAATTTTTATTCTGATTTCAGGGAGCTTGTTACAAGCTCCCTGATTGTTGTTTGAGGCAATTTAAGCCCCTCTTATTGCCTGTCAGGGACACTTAACGGTAAGATGTCAGCAATGTTTACTCGTTAACTTGGGGATAACCGAAATGTCGGCTGACGATATTCACGCTTTGGCTGAGGAAAAAATGAAGAAAGCCATTGGTTCCGCGCAGTATGAAATGGGCGCCATCCGCACCGGACGAGCCAATCCGCTGATTCTGGACCGGGTAGTGGTGGATTACTACGGAACTCCCACCGCCGTTCGGCAAATGGCCAACGTGTCGGTTCAGGAAGGGCAAACCCTGGTCATCCAGCCCTACGATAAAAGTTCCATGATGGAAATTGAAAAAGCCATTTCCAAATCGGATATCAACTTGCCGGTGAACAACGATGGGCAGGTGCTGCGCTTGAATGTGCCGCCCTTGAACGAAGAACGTCGTCGTGAACTGGTGAAAATGGTTAAAAAAATCGGCGAAGAAAGCAAAGTGGCCATTCGCAACATTCGCCGGGACGCCACCGGTGATGTGGAAAAGCTGAAAAAAAGCGACAACTTGCCAGAAGATGAACTGAAGCTGCGTTTGGAAAAAATTCAGAAGCTGACCGATAAATACATTCAACAACTGGAGCAGGTGGTTGGCGAAAAAGAGAAAGAGGTCATGGAGGTTTAGTGTCTTCTGGCAACAAAGCTTCCCATACCGAAGAGGCGGATCTTTTGCTTGAAAAGCCCTTGCGACGATTGTCCAGGGTGCAAATGGGCTTAATTATCGCTGTGGTCTTTTTTGGTTGCGCCTTTTTGGGTGGCTGGTGGTGGTCGGCGTTGGTGCTGGCCTCTATCTACTTTGGGCAACAGGAACTGGAAGCCCTGATGGGCAACATCGGGGTTAAGCCGTCTCGCATTATTGTTTTTTCAACTGCGGTGTTGATGGTGCTTTCCGCTTCATTGAACAAGCCCCAGTTTATTTCTCCGGTGCTAACCCTGGCGGTCATCGCCAGTTTTTTCAGGCTGCTGTTTCGCAGTCCTCGGGCCAAAATCGGGGACATTGGCGGCACCTTGATTGTGGTGTTTTACATCATTTTTCTGCCGGTGCATTTCATTTTGCTGCGCCATCTGGGCGGGGGCGAAACCTTGCCCGCCTGGCAGCAACCGGGCTTGCAGTACTTGTGCCTGTTGTTGTCGGTGATCAGCGCTTCCGATATTGCGGCTTACTATGTAGGAAGAGCCTTTGGCAAGCATTTGCTGTACCCGGAAATCAGCCCTAAAAAAACCAGAGAAGGCGCAGTAGGGGGCTTGTTGGGCGGGCTTTTTCTGGGGGTGTTGAATGCGTTTTTATGGCAACTGCCCCTGGGACATACCCTGATTTTGAGCGCCTTGCTGGTGGTGGTGGGGCAGCTGGGTGATTTGACCGAATCCATGATGAAACGGGAAGTGGGTTTGAAGGATTCCGGGGCCTTGTTGGCCAGCCACGGCGGTTTTTTAGACCGTGCTGATAGTTATGTTTTTTCGGGCATTGTTTGTTACTATTATATTTACTGGGTGATGCTTTCTCAGGGCTTGGCCCCCGAGGTCATCCAGTGGTTTCAGCACCTGGGCGCCTCGGTCAATCGTTTCATTCCAGTGGCTTGAGGCCGGATGGGCGCTATCGCTCAGTCGTTTCTACCCGCCTTTTTCAACCGCAAGGGTATTTGGTTTTTATGGCTTCCACTTCCTCTGATAATCAGGCCATGGGCGTTGACAAAGCCCGCAAGCAGCAACTTTTAACGCTGCTGAAATCCTTGTGCATCAAGCGCCCCAAACACTACGAGTTGTATGATCGGGCCTTGACCCACAGTTCGTTTACTTACGAAAACAAGTTATCCACCATTGATAACTACGAGCGGCTGGAATATTTGGGCGATGCGGTACTGAAGCTATTGGTAAGCCAGTATTTGTTTGAACGTTTTCCCGAACACCGGGAAGGGGAGCTGACCAAAATTCGGGCGGTGGTGGTCAGTGATGCCAAACTGGCCGAGCTGGCCCAAACCATGAAACTGGGCGACTACATTATTTTTGGGGCCAGTGAGGCCCGCAGCGGAGGGCCTCGCAAGGTGTCCAATCTGGCTTGTGCGTTTGAAGCCTTGCTGGGGGCTTTGTATCTGGATGGCAAAATGGATGAGGCCAACGACTTGATTCGCAATTTGCTGGAATCCATGGTGACCGAGCTGGACTTGAGCAAGATTAAGGACAATTACAAGGCCGCTTTGCAGGAACTGACCCAAACGGACGGGGGCACCCTGCCCATTTACCGCACGGTACAGGAAAGCGGCCCTTCTCATAAACGGGTTTTTCATGTGGAAGTCTCCATCAACGGGGAAATGATGGGCATGGGCAGCGGCAAATCTAAAAAAGAGGCCCAGCAACAGGCGGCCCGTCAGGCGTTGGAAACCCTGAACGAGCTGGAAAATTGAGCTTGATCTTTTCAGGTTAGCAACCAGAGCAATAGCCAAAGCCACCAGATTGCATTATAGTGCTAGCAAGCCGTTAGCCCGCATTCAGGCGGAGGAGGTTATTTCCCATGGCTTATACCGAACTGGTTTATGAATTACTAAAAAAAGATTTATGCGCCCCCAGAGTGCTGCTGGAGCAGGTGTTGATTTATATCAACGACCGTTACGGCTATCCGGCCACCAATCTGGCTGGCTTTTTTCAGGAAAAGTTTCCCTCTCTGGAGGACTACGAGGTTGATTTGACCTTTTCTCCGCAGTATACCCCGGCTGAGCATAACCGGCTGGAGTACATTCCGGCGCTGGGCGAGCATCACCTTACGGTGTCTGATTTGGCGCTGTTGAAAAACCGGCTGAATGAACGGAAGCTGCAAACCGCCTTCAAATCTCAGGATAATGATGATGAAGTGGTGGTTCAGCTTCACGAGGTTTTTGTAGAGCGTTATGTCAATCTGCTAAAACTGGATCAGAAATTGCCAGAAGGCATGTATCAGGAAATCATTCATACGGTGCCTCAAGCCTCTCATAATGAAGTGAATTTACACGCCCGTGATGATGTGTGGCAGCAGCCTAACAAGTTGGCCATTTTGCGGGCCTTTTTGCATACTTTTAAGGTTTTGGACAATTTTTCCACGATGAAGGTCAGCTTTTTAACCAACTTTGCGCGCACCTATCGTCCGGCTGGCTTGCTGGATATGGATCGCTTGCTGGACAGCCTGATCAAATCCTGTCAGGTGGATATGGAAAACGTCTCCGGGCGGGGCTTCCATGATGAATACCTGAAGGCCTTGAACGTGGGCAATCCCTTGACCAAAAACGTGGAGCGGGATGTGTGGGCGCACTATCGCCATATGATCGATATGGCCACCCAGCTGAAAGCGGATTTGGCCCGTATGCCGGAAGCGGTTCCCGCTTTGCTGGCTGAGGCCCAACAGCAGCCTGTTTAATGCCGAAAAAAAAGCGGTGGTTCATAGCCACCGCTTTTTTTCACGTTTATTGCTTTTTGGTTTTTGAAGCGAGGGTGCTTAGTCTATTTCCTCAATGTGGACGCTTTCCGGCTGTGGGGTGGGTTTGGGTACTAAAAATTGCAGGGTATTCCGCACGGCGTTATTGCCTTCCCGGCAGTAGTGCAAGCCTGCTGGAAGCAGCTCCCGGCTGGCGGCAACGGGTTGCGCCCACAGCAGTTTTTTAATGCCCTGATACAAATCGGGCAGAGAATCCCGCAGGTAGCTGTTTTGGGGCTGACCCACCGCTTTGGAAATTTCATCGTAGGTTCTAATGGCTTGCAGTTGGGCCTTGAAGGTGGTGGTTTCCGATTCAGGCAACACCAGACAATGCTTCTCCAGCAAGGCTTCCATGAATTGCTGGTTATGCTGGCAATCGGTCAGGTTCACGTTGGCTTTAAACAGTTTTTCATCCAGTGCTTGCCGCAGCTGGGCGCCCAGTTGGGTGGGGGATACATCGGCTGGTAAGTCGGCGTTGGACAGAATGTACTGGCTCAGTTTTTTACTGTTGCCGGAAATACTGCCCAACAGCAGGCCCAGTTGGGCTGCCACTTTTTTACTGGTTTGGGGAATGGCCAGCCCAGCGTCAATAAACGTGGTTTCCACTTCATGACGGTTTGGATTGACGTTGATAAAAATATTACCAGGATGCGGATCGCCGTGGGTTAAGAACGTTTCGTTGGGTTTGATGCGCAGTAACGCTTGCTGGTTATAGGCTTTTAAAAAGGCATTCGGCAGTTTGCGTTTCCAGGGGTTGGGATCTTCAAGCCAGGGAGACTGGTTTAAATACGGCGCTACCTGTTCCCGATATTTTGCGGGTTGGGCGTCGTGCAGTGCCAACAGCTCTGTTAGTTTCTTCAGTTCGATTCCCGGCGCCATTTCCTGAACCAGCGATATGGCTTTCCCGGTGCCTGAGGCATAGCCACACGCCTTGCTTTGAGCCACTTGATAACGAGTTGCGCCCTTGGCGATGCCCTTTGCGTTTTGGGCCTCCTGGGCAAAATCCAGTTCCTGTTCCCACTGCTTGTATAAATTGTCGGCCCGTTTGAGATGGTAGGCCTGCTTTTTGGGATTGGGAAAAACGCTTTTCAGCAAGGTTTTGGCCAACTTTTTTTCCTGAGCCATGCTGTCAGCATCCACCCCTTGTTTTAGTACTTTGATCACCACGGGTTGATCCCCCTGTTGGGCCAGATAGACTTCCCCAATGGTGCCCACCCCCAGTGGCTTGATGAGTTGATAGGTTCCGGGCTGGTACAGTTGATTAATCAGGGCTTGGGTTTCCGCCAAAGTGCGGGTTACAGCGCCTTTGCTCTGCAATTGCCGAAATATGGCCCTTTGGGCCTGCGGCACTCTGGGATCATCGGCCAGAATCTGAAACAGTTTGCCGGGACCCACACCGGCATGGCTCAGCATCAGCGCGGCTTTTTCTACCGGGGTACCTTGTGAGAACGCTTGAGACTGTGCGGTTTTTAGGGCCAGTGGTGCTTTTTGAGCGGCCAATAAGGTGGCCAGCCCGGTAAATTCATCGTCAGAGGCCAAGGTTTCCACGCTTTGGGGGTTGTTGAGCCAATGTTTTAATCCGCTCTGGATAGGATTCTCTCCCCCAATAGATTCCGGGGGCCGCAACAGGGCCTGAGTGGCTTCCCGACTCAGCTTTTTAAGGTCAAAACAAGCGTCCAGCACCTGTCCCAATGGCCCGTTTAGCCAGGGGGCAGAGAAAGGGGCTTTTGAAGACGCAGTCCCGTCGCCCCCTTGGTCTGGTGGGCTGAAGGCATCCGGGAGGGAGTCCGGTAAGGGCCACAGGATTTCTGGATCATACGGTGGGGGGACAGGCTGATGGCTATCGAGCCCAACCGGGGTGGCAAGGTTGAAATGGGGCCGCGCGCCCAGTGGACTGCTCATGAATTTTCGCTCCTGACTTTAAGGGATGGCTACCGCTGCTTGTGGGAGTAGAAAGTCGCTTTTGGGTTTGAACGGACTGGGAAAGACCACTTATTGTGATAGGGGTTTTGTCCCATTTGTGGTTTTTGGGGCGTGGCATGACGGATTGTTTTGCCCCAAACGGTGGCCGATGGCTGGCAAAATGGACGGGTTGCTTGTGGGAGGGGCCGAGCTTGCCTTGGAATCTGTTAAGATAGGAGTAGATGGCTATTTTCGGGAAACATGGAAAGCGAGTGTTCTGGTTACGATGAGTGAAATTTCCCTGACCGAGCGTTTATCTCCGGTTATTCAGCAGGGGCGGGTGGTGGCCTTTTTTGCGTTCGATATTGGCTATGAAGTGGCTTTGGAGCAGGTGGGCACCATTTTGACCTCCAGCCCGGTACAGCCGTTGAGCCGTAAAAAACAGACCCCCAATTATTTGCAATACACTTATCGCCCCCAAGTTTTGCCTTTGGGCGAAATTGAGGCCTTTGGCGGTTTGCGTGGGGATATTTTGGCCACTATTTTTGATTTTGGGGCGGTCAGTATTTCTTATCACTGGTCGCTGGCCGATGCTGAGGCCAAATTAACCCTGGATGATTTGCCCGGCATTAGCCAGCGGATTTTTGATTTCAATCTGGAAGATCACGCCCGCAAGCAGGTGGAATCGTTAATGGCCCGAATTCGTCCGGCCATTACCCGCCCCGAATTATCAGCGCTGGTAGAGGATTATTACGTATTTGTGCTGGAGCGTTTTGAAACGCCCATGAAGGCCGATGAGTTGTTAAACGGCCATTCAGACACCCTGGCCCAGATCCTTCAGTTTGATACCGATGAACTCAGCCGATCTCAGCGAAATGATGCCTTGTCCAAGGCCATTTCCTACTATGAGCGGGATTTGGTGCTGATCGACTGGAACGCTTCCATTGTCTACGATTCAGATTATGTGGATACCCTGAACGTTTTGGAATTATTAAACGTGGAACTGCTGGAAGCCCGCTATATGGATGCCCAGTTGGACAAGCGCATTAAAAACTATGAAAAACTAAGCCAGAAGCAGGCGGCGTGGTCGTTGCCCTTGTCCATTCCTTATCGCCAGTCCATTAACGAGTTGGCGGAATTGCGCATTGAATCCTCCGTTTTGGCCGAGCGGGTGGATAACTGCCTGAAGCTGATTGGGGATTTGTATCTGGCTCGAGTGTATTCGGCGGCCTCCGAGCAGTTTTACATGCCCACCTGGGATGCTTCCATTTCTCGCAAGCTGGATATTATTGGCAACCTGTACCAGATTTTGACCGATCGGGTCAACAGCTCTCAGGCTCAAACCCTGGAGCTGATTATTATTATTTTGATTGCGATTGAAATTTTTCTGAGCCTGTTCCACCGCTAGCGCTTTTTTATGGCGCAAACGGCTGTGAGTTGCTGCTTTACAGCCTGCGACGGGCCAGGGTCAGGCCATCGCCCACCGGCAGCATGCTTAAGCTAATCCGATCATCGGTTGCCAGCTTTGCGTTCAGCTGGCGAATGGCCACGGTATCCCGATCCTGAATGGCGGGGTCGGCTACATCTCCGCTCCACAGTACGTTGTCAATCAAAATTAACCCACCGGGGCGAACCAGTTTCAGTCCCAGTTCGTAGTAGGTGTCATACCCGCTTTTATCTGCGTCAATAAACATCAGGTCAAAGCGGTTGGCGTGGCCTGAAGCCAGCAAGTCCTGTAAGGTGTGGGTCGCTGCCCCTAGCTTCAGCGTGATTTTATGAGCGACACCGGCTGTCTGCCAATAGCGTTGGGCCATTTGGGTCCATTCTTGGCTAAGGTCACAGGCCACAATCTCGGCATCGGGGGGCATGGCCAGCGCGCAAACCAGGGTGCTATAACCGGTAAAGGTGCCTACTTCCAGCAGTTGACGGGCGCCGGTTAATTCAGCCAGCAAGGCCATAAACTGCCCTTGTTCCGGGGAAATTTGCATGCGTTTAATATCGCCCAGCGAGGCGGTTTCCTGGCGCAGTTGCCGCAAAATATCGGCTTCCCGCAGGGAATGGTTCAAAATGTACTCGTACAGGCGATCATCCACCTGAATGGTGCGATTGGACATGGGGCGGGGCTATCCTTTCTTTCCTCTCTATCCACAAGTAATTATTTTGCCTCAAACAGCCTCTTCAGCACAGTTGGTCAAACGGGTTTTCAACGGGGTTTTTAAACGGCGCATCAGGATAACCTTGTCAGGTTTAATACGTTTGTAATATATTGGGCGGGTCGAATCGTTACATTATTTTCAGGATGTGTTTTCAAGCAGTGCTTTCATTCTGTATCGGGTTTCACCGGTTTCTTTCCTTGCGTTCTCTTCAATCATTCTGCTTTGCCTAAAATGGGAGTTCATTTCGTGGTGTTTAATAGTCGTATGGTTGCTGTCAGGATTTGTTTGACAGTATTTTTGGCGGGATTAACCGGCTTCATGGCCATCACACCTGCGGCGGCCCCGGCCCGAAAGCCGGTTTCTAAACCTGTTGCTGCCCACCGGCCCGCCACTGCTCGCCCTGTTCCGAAAGCGGGAGTAGCCAGATCACCCGTGAAAGCGGCTGCCCCCAATCCCAATGCGTTCATTCAATACATCAACACCGGCAAAGCCGCCTATGAAGCCGGACATTACAAGCAGGCCGAAGCGGACCTGAAAAAATCACTGGCTTTGGGCGCTGCGGTCATGCCGCCGCATCATAAAAATATGGCCATCATCCACAATCTTTTGGGGCTGGTGCAGATGAAATTAAAGCAATACCCGGCCTCCGCCGCTTCATTGAAGCAGGCCATCGCCATTTACAAACGCCCCGAAAATAGCGGCGAACGGACCCGCTTTTTAACATACGCTTATACCATGCTGGGCCAGATGGCCATGTTTGACGGTCGCTTTCAGGAGGCGCAAACTTATTATCGCCTGGCGCTCCCCGAGGCTCAGGCCCTGGCCGATACAACCCGAGTTCAGGAGATTCAAAAGGTATTACAAGATATCGAGCATATTGACGCAGGCCCGGACTACCTGAGTGCGGTGAGCGCCCACGTCACCCGCTGGAGTCACCCGAATCAGCCCATTGTGATTTACATTGCCGATGGGGCCAGCCTGCCCGACTGGCGGGCCTCGAATCAGGCCTTGGCTCAAAGCGCTTTTATGGAGTGGCAACAGGCCATGGGCGTTCGGTTGCGCTTTGAATTCACCGACAATCCCCAGTTGGCTGATATTCAGGTGAATTGGGTGAACCTGCCCATGGAAAATACTGCGGAGCAACAAGCCAGCGGTCATGCCGAACTGCGGAACGGGCTGTGCAGAACCCAGGTGATGAATCAGCTTTTGTTCAAAGACGATATCTCTATCGTGACTCACCATACCGATGGCAAAGCTTATTCCGATGATGTGATCTACAATACGCTTTTGCATGAAATCGGCCATGCCATCGGGCTATTGAATGGCCATAGCCCCACCCCCGGCGATGCCCTTTTTAGCAGCAACCTGTACGAGGACGGGCGACGCAAGCATTTAACCGAACGTGACATTATCACCGCCCACAAACTGTATGATTTACCGGCTGAAATCACCAACCCGCCCGGTATTCATCTGGTTCCCTTCAGTCAGTATGTGGATTTGCGGGTGAACGCTTCCAGCGCTTATAATCGAGGGGATTATACGGTTGCTTTGAACCAGTTTCAGCGGGCTTTGTCCCTTTACGGGCAAGAATCCGAAATTCGGTTTTGGACCGGCATGGCGGCCTGGAAGCTAAATCAGTACGATCAGGCGGCTCCTTATTTGATGGCCGCAGCCAACCAGCCAGGAACCTATCAGGGAGAAGCCCTGAGAATGGCGGGCTCTTCCTTCATTCTTTCGGGACAGCGAGACGAAAAATCTTACGGCAACAGCCAGCTGGCTGAGCAAAAGTACCGCAGCGCGTATCAGTTACTCTCTCAAAGGTTGCCCCATACCCCCATGACCCCTGAAAATGCCAAAGGTATTCAGGATACCTTAAGCTGGTTGAATCAGAGGCTGGCCATGGGTTCGCCCGATGTGATCCAGTGGGCCGGTGGCCACCCCGGTGGTTTTAGCTCTGAAACGTCTGGCAAAAAGAAAAAGCGTGGTTGGTTTGCTTCCCTTTTTGAACCGGCGCCTTATACCAATCAGGTTCCTGTGCAAATCATGATGCCGGGGGGCAGGGCCGGGTATTAAAAAACACCGGGTTTGCCGCTGTAATGGCTTTGGGCCAGCAGAAACGGGTTATACTCTGTGAGTAAGGTAATGAGAAAGGAAGACCATGGGCTTTATTCAGGAATTCAAAGCGTTCGCCGTGAAAGGAAATATGGTGGATCTGGCGGTGGGTGTGATTATTGGGGGGGCCTTTGGCAAGATTGTGACCTCCCTGGTGTCCGACATCATTATGCCGCCTTTAGGCCTGATTACCGGGGGCATTAATTTTGAGGATATGAAACTGGTATTACGCAACGCCGGAGTGGGCGTGAATGGAAAAACCATAGAACCATTGACCTGGAACTACGGCAGCTTTATTCAGCACAGCGTTGATTTTTTGCTGGTGGCCTTGAGTATATTTTTGGTGATTAAGACCATGAACCAGTTACGCCGCTCTGCCCCACCCGAAGTTGAAGTCGTTCCAGAGCCAGAGCCTACGGCTGAAGATGTGCTGTTATTAACCGAAATTCGGGATCTGCTGAAAAAACAGCGCTGAAGAACTGGTCTTGCCAGAAGCCAACCCGCGTTGTCTACTTCATGGAGGTGCGTGGATTTTCCCGAATCCCCAGTATTAATTGATCTTCCTTCAGGGTAATGTCCATGCCCTGGAAAAAATTCATCCCCAGTAGGCCGCTGAGCACCATGTCGTCACCATTACCCAATTCCTGAACCACAACGCTGACTTCAGGCACATTCACCTGACCGATGCTGATATTTTTCAACGTGATCAGCGGGGCGGTAATGGGGCCATTGGCGGTTATTAAAGGGACTTTGGGGGTGTCTTTACTAATAACCACGCCCAGCTTTTGGGCCAGTCGAGGGGTGATGACGGTATAGCTGGAACCTGTATCCACCAGAAAGCTGGCCATCACTTTGCCTTCAATCAAGGTGGGTACCACCAGGCTGGTATCAGCCTGCTCTAGCAGTGGCACAATCACTTGCCGCACAGGTGCATTGTTTTTCAGTTTATACAGGCTTTCACGGGCCAGGTTGGCGATGAGTGGATTGTGGCTTTCACTGGCCAGCCGGTTAAAAAACAGGGTCGCTTCGCTCAACTGAGGGTTTACATCCTGGGCGTTGGCGGGTATTTGCTGCTGGATAGCGGTGAGTGTGGCGGTCAACACCATCAGAAAAAAACCGGCGGTTGCGCTTTGGCGGTTGTTCATTAAAGCACTCCAGTTGAAAGGACCTCTTCAATAAGTCCTTTCGGCCATCTCATTTCTTTCTTTAATCCCCAATCAATAGCAAACCATGGAATGGGACTAACGGGTATCCCCTGTCTGGTTTACACATCCCGAAAAGCTCTGGCACTCTGGGTATACTCCATCGCTCCAATTGCCAATTGCGGATGGTCGCTTAAAAGCCAGCGACGTGGTTCTGAAGAGGCTGAATGCGTTAGCCGCTATGCCGTAGCAATCCCAACAACCGGGTTTCTTTTTAAGCACTGAACCACAAGGATAAACGAAACAGGTTTTGCTCCGTTCCGGTTCTGTACAGGTTTGATTGCTGGGCAAGGAGGGGGGGCTGGAGCAAAGTGTCATAGATTACTTTGCGCTGTTGAAGAAGAGCGGGTACACATTAAATAATAGGGCCTTTCGGGCCGCATGCTTGCAGGGGGGCTTGTCTCGTTTACGGTGCCAGATTGAAAAAAATCGGCATTTTAACCATGCAGGTACTTTATTTCAGTTATTAAAAGTGTATAGTATAGTATGTAACCCTTTGAATACTTTTAATTTTCTCAGGTTAATTAATACCCAGTCAAACTACACTCAAATTCAGGTTTTACTGTTTACTGAACTGTCAGTTACTTTTCCCCAGAGTTCTTGTCAAGGACAAGTGTGGCCCGTTCAAAGCGTCCCTGCATTATAAAAGGTTATCGTTATCCTGTCTAGTGCAGACCTCGCTTTTCACGGACTTGCAGGCAATAATGTCTGTAAACTGAGAGATATTGAATAAAGGTCTTTGTTTTACTTATGTCTATGTTTGATAGGCTTGAATCGCTGTTTCTGGAAATGGAGCAACGCACAGGGCTAAAAAAACACCGTATTTTGCTTGAAGCAGGCATCGATCCTGCTCAGTATCGTGCTTACAAGCGCGCGTCCCGTTGTCTTTCGGATGATATGCTGGATCGGCTTGGAAAATCCTCCCATGTGCACCTTTCCGTGGAGCGCCTTAGGGCCTGGAAGGCCATTGATGAATTTGGGCCTGCTGTTCTTCGGGAAGCCATTCAGGTCCTTGAGGAAGAAGTTTCCCTGGATGTGGACGCGCCTTAGTTTTCAAAAATTTTTTCTTTGCAAGATATTGATCGCCAAAAGAGAGTTTGTTGAAATTTACACCCTGTGAGGCAATGATCCAGTTGGTTGTGATTGTTCTTCTTCTCGCTTGACTGATGAATGGTTGGCGTGTTTTTGCCAGCTCTGGCCACAAAGGCTTCGGTGGCTTTTTGCCGCATCAATTAAATGAATTCTTGTCATAAAGTCGTAAGGAAAAGAAGGCGTTTATTCCTGCTTGAGGTGCTTGGCGCTGAACTGATTTAGGGTTGCGCGCAAGGCCACTGGAATGGAATTTGGAAGCAGCACCACAAAGGTGGAACCCACCCCCACCTCAGAGCGGACCTCCAGTTGGCCCCCATGCATGTCGATCAGTTTTTTGGTGTAGGCCAGCCCCAGCCCTGTGCCTTCCACATGATCATAACTGGCGGTTCCTCCTCTGAAATATTGCTCGAAAATTTCAGGGATTTTTTCGGCAGGAATGCCCACCCCCGTATCTTGCACTTCAATTTTAACAAACTGGGAGTTCGAGGCCTCCTGAATGCGTAGCCACACTTGCCCTTCTTTTTTGTTGTATTTGATGGCGTTGCTGACCAGATTCAGGATGATTTGTGGCAAGAATCGAGGATCGGCCTCAATGCCCAGTAGATCGGGCTGAATGTCATAGTCTACGGTAATGCCTTTATCCTCAGCCAGCACCTGGATAACCGGCATGAGTCCATCCAGTAAGTTTTGAATAGCAATCCATTCCAGGTTTAAAATCAGTTGTCCGGCATCCATTCTGGCTTTGTCCAGAATGTCGGTGACCATGGCCCGAAGTTGAGCAGTGCCTTCCGAGATGTAATTGAGCATTTGTTGTTGATTGGGTGTGAGGTGCTTGGCCTGTTGGCTTAAAATCTGGATAAAGCGTGCCATGGCCGACAATGGATTTTTGAAATCATGGGCCACAAAGGCCAGCACTTCTGATTTGAGCCGGTTGGCTTCTTCCGCTTCACGCTTGGTCGCTTCCAGCTCCTGTGTTCTTTCAGCCACACGCTTTTCAAGCATCTCATTGAACTGGCGCAGCATCATTTCCGCATTTTTACGCTCAATCGCAATGGCAATAATATTGGAAACGGCTTGCAAAAAGGTGACTTCTTCCGTTTCAAAATGACGCGGCTGGGTGGTGTGAACACTTAAAACGCCGTAAGGCTTTTCGGGCGCCTCGCCGTGAATGATGACGCTGACGCCGCTGACAGCCTGATGGGCCAGCAATAAATCGGGGGCCTTAAATCGGGTTTCGGTGCGAATGTCTTCCACAATAACCGGCTCATCCATCAGCAAGGCAAACCCGGCTTGTGAATCAAGACCTGCCGGTATCAGGGCCTGTCCCACCAGATCCTTCTTCCAGCCCCATCCGGCCTTCAGCAAAAATTCCTGACCCGATGGTTGTAACGCCAAAACGGTGCATAACTGCGTTTCAAGTGCTTGTGCGGTTAGTGTGGTGGCATGGGCCAGTAGTGGATCGATTTCAATGCCGCTGAGGGCATGCTGGCTTAAATGCGAAAGTATTTTTTGACGGTAGGCGTTGGCTTTTAAGCTTTCCTGAGCTGTTTTTAGCGGGGTAATATCATGATGAATGGCGATATATCGAACCGGAACGTTGTTTTCATCCATAAAGGGGTAAATGGTGCTATCAACCCAGTAAAAGCTGCCGTTTTTGGCCCGGTTTTTAAATTCCCCTTTCCATATTTTGCCCTGGTTAATGGTTTGCCAGACCCCTTGAAAAAAGGATGGGGGGTGATAGCCCGAATTGACCAGTTGGTGGGTTTGGCCAATCAGTTCTTCCTTGCTGTAGAGGGAGATGGTGCAAAATGCCTGATTGACATTGGTAATGACCCCTTTGTTATCGGTGGTTACTACAATAGAAGCCGCATCCAGCGCTTGCCGAATGTGGGTGAGCTCCAGAATGGAGGCTCGTAGTGATTCTTCCATGTTTTTTTGCCGGGTCAAATCCTGAATGACTTTGGAAAAGCCGATGAATGTCCCTTCCGGACTAAACAGTGCTGTGATGGTACATTTGGCCCAAAACAGAGTGCCATTTTTTCGAAGGCTCCAATGGTTCAGTTCCAGATTTTTCTGTTCCAGCGCTGCTTTCAAGTGTTGTGTGGGAAGATCACAGGCTTTCTCACTGTCGGTGTAAAACACGGAAAAGTGCTGTCCCATAATTTCAGAGGCCGAATAGCCTTGAATTCTTTCTCCGCCTTCATTCCAGGTGGTAATGATTCCGTGGGGGTCCAGCATGTAAATGGCGTAATCCTGAACGGCGGAAACCAGCAGGCGAAATCGGGTTTCGCTAATTTTGGCCAGTGTTTCAGCTTGCAAGCTGTTTTCAAAAAAATGGGCCAATTTTAAAGACAGGCCAATCACCAGAATGGAAAGCGCAATGGTTGAAAACTCAAAGCCCATAACCAATTCAGCGGTGTACATGTTTTGAGGCATGAAGGCTTGAAACAGATTGATCGTGCTCAGTCCGGCCAGGGCGATTAAAAGACCAGCGGCCAAGCCTATCCAGGATAAGCCTTTGATTTTTAGCGCCGGAGAAAATAAAGGAGACAGTACACCGCCACTTGCTATTGAGTATTGCAACAAGGCTGAACTGACACCGATCAAAGCAACACCGGTGGGCAATGCTTGAATGAAACTAAACAGAACGGGCACTTTGAACCAGTGCCCAATGAAGGCGAAGATGGTGGATTCCAAAATGAAAAGTCCGGCCAGTTCGGCAAGGCCAGTGCACCACCAGCTTTGTGGAAAGCGTTGTAAAAGCAGAAGGCCCATAGAGGCCAGTAAGAGCTGAATGGCGGTTAAAAATGCCATGGGGATTTGCGGGAAATCTTGAACCAGGGGTTGCAGTATTTGAAAGCGAGACAAGTAGAAATAATGCACCATATTGGAAAGCGCGATGCTCAGGGTGACTACGAGTAACCCGATGCTGAGTTGAAACAAAATCCGGTTTTTCCGGGTTTCCCCGTTTTTAAGCACTGCGGCCCTGGAGTCCAGCATCATGCTGGCCCCCATGCACAAAAAGCAGATGGCGGCGTGAAAGGAGATGTCTTTGTAAGGGGTGAGGGTAAAGCTTTTGAGGAGAGGAATATTCCATTCTATGCCAATGAGGCTAGCCGCCCCAATGGTGAACACCACCATTCCGCTCACTAAAAAAAAATAATTTTGATTTGTAGCCATCGCCGGGTCGAGGTTCAGCTGGCCAGCAAGCGTTGGATTTTCATTCAAGCGGTAAAACGTTTTATGGTTGACGATCTTCAATGGAACTTGCCCTCGTGATAGCCTTAAACGGTTCCATTATGCTCACACAATCCTGAATGATGGTAGCGGGTTGTATGGCCTTGCTGTTTAGGCAAAGGGTTGAGTTTGAAAATGGTAAGGTTAACCAAGGCCAGATTTGAGAAGATACAGGTGCCTGCATAAAAAGTTATTATGGTCTTTTCAGGGCAGCCTGAAATCACCCATCCGGGTATGATCACCCATAGGAGGACCGCCATGCGTGTTGCCATATTTAGTGTGAAACCCTACGACAAAGAGTATCTGGAGAAAATGAATGAGCCTTTTCAGCATGAGCTGACTTTTTTCGAGGCTCGCCTTAGTGCCGAGACGGTTTCCTTGGCCAGTGGGTTTGAGGCGGTTTGCCCTTTTGTGAACGATCAGCTGGATGCCCCTATTTTAAAAACCTTGGCCCAGA
This sequence comes from Vampirovibrio sp., assembly GCF_041737375.1. Lineage (NCBI taxonomy): Bacteria > Bacillati > Candidatus Melainabacteria > Vampirovibriophyceae > Vampirovibrionales > Vampirovibrionaceae > Vampirovibrio > Vampirovibrio sp. The sequence continues at coordinate 145,641 of NZ_JBGSRV010000018.1, read as the reverse complement.
ATGGTACCCGCTTGCTGGCCTTGCGCAGTGCGGGGTTTAATCATGTGGACCTGAAAGCGGCGGAAGCCAATGGCCTGACTGTGGCTCGGGTGCCTGCCTATTCTCCCTACGCCATTGCCGAGCATACGGTGGGTTTGATGCTGGATTTAAACCGCAATATTCACCGGGCCTACAACCGGGTGAGAGAAGGCAATTTTAGCCTGGATGGCTTAATGGGTTTTGACATGAATGGCAAAACGGTGGGCATTGTGGGCACCGGCAAAATTGGGGCCATTGTGGCCAATATTCTCAAAGGCTTTGGTTGCCAATTGCTGGCTTACGATCCCTACCCCAATTCAGACTGCATTGCCTTGGGCGTACGCTATACCAGCTTGGAAACCCTTTATAAGGACGCCGATATTATTACCTTACATTGCCCGTTAACCCCGGATAGCAGGCATCTCATCGATGATCAGGCCATTGCCCAGATGAAGGATTCTGTGATGCTGATTAACACCAGCCGAGGGGCGGTGGTGGATACCTCTGCGGTTATTGCCGGATTGAAGTCTGGAAAAATCGGGTATCTGGGGCTGGATGTGTATGAAGAAGAAGCGGATCTGTTTTTTGAGGACTTGTCGAACCGAGTCATTCAGGATGACTTGTTTCTGCGGCTGCTGACTTTCCCCAATGTGATTATCACCGGGCATCAAGCGTTTTTTACCCATGAAGCCATTGCCCATATTGCCCATACTACCCTGAAGAATATTCAGGATTTTGAGCAGGGTTCGCTGGCTACGGAAAACCGGGTGCTGCCCGAAGAAAAACTGGCGGTATCTCACGGTTAACTTAATACTGTTCAGGGCGGAAACTTGTTACTGGATGAGGTTGTTAAGGTAGGAAGGGAATATCATCATGATTGGAAAAGAACTGATCCGGTTTTTCAAGCCGGGCCTTTGCCAAAATATTTTGACCAAAGAGGACAAAGTAAAACAGCCTCATCACTCCAAAACCAGCTGGCCCAGAGATTCTTATCGATCGGATTTAAACAGGCAGAAGCCAATAAAAATCCACAGGGAAGCCACGCCTGAAGAGAAGGCCGCCAAGCAGGCCGCTGACTATTTTCAGGAAGCCAATCTGGCCCAGAAAAAATCGGCTTTAAAAACAGGAAATGCGCCTTTGGTGAAGAAGAAAGTCTGGTTTTTGGAAGATTTATTGAGAAACAATTAATGAATGGGTGGGTTGAAGAAAAGCAGGACCGCAATGAGCAGTAGCAGCAGCGCAAATCCTTGCTTCAGTTTGGCTTGACTGATTTTAAAGCTGAGCTGAAAACCCAGCAGGCTGCCCAGCAACGTGGCCCCGATCAGCACGCCGACCACCGGTTGGGTTAAGGGCAATTGTTGCCAGTAACCCAACATGCCCGCAGAGGCGTTGATGGTAATAATGAGCAACGAGGTGGCGATGGCTTTGCGGGGCTCCAGTTGGCGAACCATAATGAGGGCGGGCACAATTAAAAAACCGCCCCCCACGCCTACCAGGCCGGTTAACACCCCAATGGCCAAGCCGGTGCCCACCAGTGCCAGGCGTTGAAGCACAGTGGGTGGCATGGGGCCATCTGGCAGGGTGGCCGAACTGGCGGATATGCCGGGTTGAAGCAAGCGCCACACCGAAATCAGAATTAAGGCAATCAATAGATACAGCAGAACGCCGGGTGGCACACTGGCCGAAAACTGGCTGCCCACGGCGGCCCCCAAGCTCCCAGACGCCCCCATCCAGAAAGCGGATTGCCAATCCACCTGCCGCTTAATGGCGTATAAAACCAAACTGGGCAAGGCCCCCACCAACACCAGCAGTAAGCTGGTGCCCACCGCCATGGCAAATGAAAAGTGAAAAACGTACAACAAAATGGGAATGCTGATTAAGGCCCCACCCCCGCCTAGCAAGCCCAGTACTGCCCCAATCATCAGCCCCCAGCCCAGGGCGCTTAGCCAGATCATTGGGTGTTTACGTTCAGGTAATAGGCCAAATCATCGGGCTTTTCCTGAGAGGCGTAATGGGTTTTCATTAAGGCCGCAAAGGCGTCTGGCTCAGCAATACCCAAGCGAGAATTTTGAGCCCTGACTTCGGCAATGCTCAGGCTGAGCTGGTGGTTGTAATCATGCCCCGGATGCAACCGGAAGTGTGCCGGGAATTCCGCGATTTTGTGGATGGACTGATACTGCTGATGGGCATTTCCGCCCGGTAAATCGGTGCGTCCACTGCTTTGGTTAAATAAACTGTCTCCCGTAAACAGGTGTTCGCCAATTTGCAGGGTCATCAGATCCGGGGTGTGTCCGGGGGTGTGCATCATGCCAACTTGAATTCCGGCGATGGTTCTTTCCGAATCCTCTAAAATCCGTTCGGTGACCGCACTGGCCGGGGCCTTGTGATGCATGAGGTAGGGGATTTTGAATAGTTGATTCAAAACAGGCCCTGCCGTGGCATGCTCGGCATGGGTGTGGGTGTCGATCACTGCTACCAGCCGTAGGGCTTCCCGATTCAGGGTTAACAGATAGGAGCCCAGAATTTCCAGATCCGGGTCAATTAAAAACGCTTCTCTGGAATCCCGGTTGACCACCAGATAAGAGAGGTTTCCCTCCCCGCTCCAGAAGGGAACCATATCGGCGTTCTGGTCGGTAAAAATTTCCACCGGGAAATGCTGGTAGTGCAAGGCGATATAGGGTGAAACACTGGGGCTAACTGGCGTTTGAACACTGATCATAAAAATCCTTTCCTCATTCCCAAAAAAATGAATATCAGTTACAAGGGCAGATTACAAGAAGGATTGCCTTCCGGGTTCGGTTGAGCGGCAGGACGATTCCAGGGCAACTTTCCCAGCAGACTTGCCATGAGGCAGGTGTTGGTGAATCCGGCCACCAGCATGCCCAAGCCCGCAATCAGGGCTAGAAAGGCCACGGGCTTATAAAGCAGGCCACTCAATACCATAACGCCCACTATGATTTGTACTTGCTGCATAATACTAAATCCAGTGTTCATGCGCTGTGTTTCCCGTTGCGCTTTTTTCCAGCCCATCAGGCCTCCGGCCAGCAGTTGCACATTGGGGAGTCCCCATTGTTCCAGTTGCTGGCAAGCCTGACTGGCCCGGTTGCCACTGCGGCAACTGACGATGACTTTGGGCTGAGACTTTAGCCGCTCCAACGCATTGGCCAACTGGTTTAACGGAATATTTTGAGAGCCTGGAATATGCTCCTGCCTAAACTCGTCCACGGCGCGCACGTCAATAATGGCGGCGATATCCTGAGGCTGAACCGCTTGGGGTTCCACAATACTGGGCATGGTTAGGACTCCTTGACTTCATAATCGGGACAGTAAATATCTTGCAGTAATTGCAAAAGCTGGAACATGCGTTCATCTTTCACCCGGTAAAACACTTGTGTGCCTTCCCGTCGGGCCACTAAGACCCCTTTGTCCCGCATGTTGCCTAAGTGGGTGGACATATTGGACTGGGAGGTGCCTACCGCCAGTTCCAGCGCCTGAACCGATTGTTCACCGTCTTTAAGCACACACAAAATGGCCAGCCTCACCGGGTTGGAGAGGGCCTTCAGGCACTGGGTGGCTTGTTCGATTTTGCTCATATCCATGAGTGGGAAAGCCTCTTTAAATATCTTACTATCATAATATCATGATTTTTAGATATTTAAAGGGGCCAGATTGCCTGGCCCTATCTCCGGCAGAAACCGGGCTTGGACTCCGGTTTGTGTCCCCGGTATAATGGGGCCTTACAACCTGTTAAATAGGAGGCACCATCCCGAATGGCCATTCAAGCACCCGCTAAATACGAAACCGTGATCGGTCTGGAAGTACACGTCCAGCTAAAAACCGACTCCAAGCTTTTCGACGCGAGTCCCAATGCCTTCGGAGATCAGCCCAATATTAACATTGACACCCCTTGTTTGGGCTTGCCGGGAGCCTTGCCGGTGTTAAACGAGCGGGCCGTGGAATACGCCATTAAATTGGGGCTGGCGCTGGATTGCACCATCGCCAAAGTTACCAAGTTTGACCGCAAGCAGTACTTTTACCCGGATTTGCCCAAGGGTTACCAGATTTCCCAGTACGATTTCCCCATTTGTGAACACGGCACCATTACCCTTTCCAACGGGCGAAAAGTGCGTGTGTTGAGAGCGCATCTGGAAGAAGACGCCGGAAAGCTGGTGCATGCCGGTGCCATGGGCCTGGCGAATTCCGATTATAGTTTGGTGGACCTGAATCGGGCGGGCTGTCCGCTGGTGGAAGTGGTGTCAGAGCCGGATATCCGCTCGGCGGAAGAGGCTCGTGAATACATGCAGCAAATTCGCAACATTGTGCGCTATCTGGATGTGTGCGACGGCAACCTGGAAGAAGGCTCCATGCGGTGTGACGCCAACGTGAGCATTCGTCCCTATGGGGCTACGGAATATGGCACCAAAACCGAAATTAAAAACATGAACAGCTTTCGCTCGGTGCAGCGGGCCATTGAGTCTGAAGTGGCCCGGCAGACCGAGATTATTGAATCGGGCGGTAGAATTACCCAGGAATCCCGTTTGTGGGATGAAGCCACTCAGTCCACAAAAACCATGCGCAGCAAGGAAGAAGCGCATGATTACCGTTATTTCCCCGATCCCGACTTGCGCCCGTTGGCCATTGCCGATGAGTACGTTGAGCATTTGCGTCAAACCCTGCCAGAGTTGCCCCACCAGCGTTATGCCCGCATGATCAGCGGCTTTGGTCTGAGCGATTATGACGCCGGGGTGATGGTTGAATTTAAGGAAATGGGCGACTTTTTTGAGTTGGCCGCTGAGCATACGGATAATTACAAGGCCATTTCCAACTGGATTCAGGGCGACATCACCGCCTATCTTAAAAATAACAAAGTTTCCATTTTTGAAACCAAGCTGTCTCCCAAGGCGTTGGCCGACCTGGTTCATTTTGTGGACAAAAGCGTGATTAGTTCCGCCATGGCCAAAAAATTAATGCCTGAATTGCTAGAGCTGGGTGGTGAGCCTGAGGCCCTGATTCAGCAAAAAGGTCTGGCTCAAATTTCGGATGAAGGCGCTTTAAGGGGCCTGATTCAGAAGGTGATTGATGGCAATCCTGCCAATGTAGAAGCTTATCGGGCGGGCAAGGACAAGTTGTTTGGCTTTTTTGTGGGCCAGGTCATGAAGGAAAGCAAAGGCTCCGCCAACCCGGAACTGGTGAACCAGTTGCTGAAGGAAATGTTGGGCTAGTTGGCCTTGCGATTCAATCTCTCTCAGTGTTTGTAAAACGGGGTCATTTATAACAATGGCCTGGAAGGTGGATATTACCCATGAAAAAATTAACCATTCAGGATATTCAGGATTGGGCCGGAAAACGGGCCTTAGTGCGTGAAGATTTTAACGTTCCGCTGAACGACAGTTTGGACATTACGGATGACACCCGGATTCGGGAAGCGTTGCCCACCCTGGACTATTTGACCAGCCGGGGGGCAAAGGTGGTAATCATGAGTCATTTGGGCCGTCCCAAAGGCAAGCCTTCCGCCGAGTTTTCACTAGGGCCGGTGGCCAAGCGCTTGCAGGAACTATTGCCCGAAACAAAAATTGTGGCCAATACCCAGTCTGTTTCTGAAGAATTTGAGCAGATTGCCCAAGCCATTGAGGCCATGCCCAATGGCAGCATTTTACTGCTGGAAAATATGCGCTTTGAGCCGGGAGAAGAGAAGAATGATCCTGAACTGGCCCAAAAGCTGGCCCGTTTTGGGGACGTGTACGTCAATGACGCCTTTGGCACCGCTCACCGGGCGCATGCCTCCACCGAAGGAGTTGCCCATCATCTGAAACCCAAAGTGGCTGGCTTGCTCATGGAGCGGGAAATCAAGGCCTTATCGGAAACCCTGAGCAGTTCTGAACCCTTAACCGCTGTGATTGGGGGCAGTAAAATTTCCACCAAAATTACCGTGCTGGAAAATTTGCTGGATAAAGTGACCCATTTGGTGATTGGTGGCGGCATGCTGTTTACCTTTTTAAAGGCTCAGGGCAAGCCGGTGGGAAACTCTTTGGTAGAGGATGACTATGTGGCGATGGCCAAAACCCTGTTGACCAAAGGCGGCTCCAAAATTGTACTGGCTGAAGATATTGTGGTGGCCGACGGATTTAAGGCGGATGCCAAGCATCAGGTGGTTTCTGCCGACGCTATTCCCGATGGCTGGATGGGGCTGGATATTGGCCCTAAATCCATTCAGCGCTTAACCGATATTTTGAGCGAAAGCCCGGTGGTGCTGTGGAATGGCCCCTTGGGGGTGTTTGAGTTCCCGGCTTTTGAGCAAGGAACCCGCCAAGTGGCTGAAACGCTTGCTGTTTGCACCGAATCGGGAAAAACCCGCAGCATTTTGGGGGGCGGCGATACGGTGGCGGCCATTGAGCAGTTTGGCATCGATCCCAAACGCTATACCCATGTGAGTACCGGCGGCGGCGCCAGTCTGGAGTTTCTGGAAGGGAAAACCCTGCCAGGTATCGCTGTGCTGGATGAGGCCACGGCCCCGGTGCATTAAATACCTTTCCATTAAAACTTTTCCGCCTTTAGGCTCAAGCAGGCTGGCAATCAATGCCAGTCTGTTTGTTTTTTTATTTCAAGTTTTCCATGGGCAATATTTTGATGTTTTATTTTTAATACATCTGTTTGAGTGGCTGAGCGGCACGTTTGAAATTTTCCGTCTCTACACTTGATTTTTGGGCCGATTCAGCCTATTGTTAACGGAAGAACGGCGGCATGGCCAAGTGGTAAGGCAGGAGTCTGCAAAACTCTCACCCCCAGTTCGAATCTGGGTGCCGCCTCCAAAAATTTTGAAAGGGCTTCGGCCCTTTTTTATTGGGAAAATTTTTGCAGGGGCTGCTGAGCTGTGGATCACTTCTGGATCATCAAACACTTAGTATGCGCCATTGTGCCATCAATCAATCCCTTTGGGTGGGCCGCCAAGGTGATTTTTTTAGAGTGGCGCCTGAACGGTGCTAGGCAATAGACAAGGGTAGTTTAACCAGAAAAGTGGTGCCTTTTCCAGGCTCACTGGTGGCCTCAATGCTGCCGTGATGACGCTCCACAATGCGTTTGCAAATGGCTAAGCCTACGCCCGTTCCTGGATAAACACTTTTGGAGTGCAAACGTTCAAAAATATTGAAAACCCGGTTTGCCTGCTTTTGATCAAATCCAATGCCATTGTCCTTGACTTGAATCTCGCAATCCTCCTCACTGAGGTTGGCTGTAACACTGATTCTTGGCAGGTTGCCCTCTGGCTGAAATTTCAGCGCGTTCTCAATCAGGTTGTGGAACAACTGTCGTAACTGGTCGGCGTCGCCTTGCACCATGCACATAGGGCTTATTTTAACTTGTGCTTTTTTATCCTGAATCAACCCCGATAAATCGGCCTTGACTTCCAGCAGCACGTTGTTCAGCTCCACCGGCGCAAAAGCTTTTTTGCCTTTGGCGATTTGAGACAAGGCCAGCAAGTCATTGATTAAATCCTGCATGGACTCTACTGATTTTTGAATCCGGTTGATCAGATCCTGGCTTTCTGCTTTTAATATTTCCGCTTCGTTTTGCTTGAGTTGATCAATGAATATTCTCACCTTACGCAGTGGGGCCTGCAAATCGTGGGAGGCAATGGTGGCAAATTGATGCAGATCCAGATTACTTTGTTCCAGGTCAGCGGCATATTTTTTTAACATATTTTCGCTAGCGGCCAAAGCCTCATTGATGGTTTTTGTGTCTGCCTGCGCCGCTTCCGCAATACCTTGAGCTGCTTCGGCAATGGCTTGAGCGGCTTCAGCCTCTTCTTTGGATAATTCCGCTTTTATCTGGGCAACTTTAGCAGCTTCTCTGGAAGATTCCGCCTCTACTTGGGCGGATTTGGCGGCTTCTCTGGAAGATTCCGCCTCCACTTGGGCGGATTTGGCGGTTTCTCTGGAGCTTTGAAGATTGCTTTCGGTCTGTTTTCGTTTAATGGCCATCCCCAATACGTTGGCAATGGCTTCCACAAAGTGGATGTCATCCTGAGAGAACCAACGGGGTTCTTTGGCATGAACCGCCAGAAGGCCATACGGTTTCTCATGGGCGTAGCCATAAATGGTAACGGTCATGCCACTCATTACGCGATGATCCTGTAAAAATGGCATGCCGGTAAAGCGGGTTTCTGACTCAAAATTATTGACCACAACCGCTTTATGAGAAGCCAGCGTATAGCCCGCTTGCGACTCCAGGTTGGCATCTACAGTGGCATGCCGTGTTAGCCCGTGTTGCAGGCCATGCCCGGATGCCAGCTTAAAGTTTTTTTGTTCCGGCCGGTATTCTAAAACGTTGCAGTATTCCATTTTTAATATTTCTGCCACGAGTTCGACGGCCTGATCAATGAGGATGATTAAATCCACACCCAGCAGTCCTCTTTGGCTCAGTTCGGCTACCCCTTTTTGCTGATTGGCTTGAACCCTGGATACCTCATAACGGTTGGCCTGGTGAATGGCAACCCCAAGTTGTCCCGCCGCGGTTTGAATTAATTTTTTCTCCTCGGTGGTCCAGCTACGTTTTTGATGGCACTGGTGCAAAAATAGAATGGCCAGCACTTCTCCCTGATAGGTGATGGCGCACCCCACCCCGGATTGAACCTGAATGGTTTTCAGGTAGGCTGTAATTTCCGGGTAAAAGCCGGGGGTGTCTGGATCAAAATCAATGGGTTTGGCTTGGGCCACCAGTTGTTCTAACCACTCTGGTGCTTTGGATAATTGTTGCTGGGTGCCAATCATGGAAGGCAAATCATCAGAGGAAAGATACTCTCGGCTGGGAGGGGATAATTGTTTTGAATCGAATTGATAACGGGTAATGAAGCACCGATCCGCTTCGAGATTGATGCCCAGCTCATTCACAATTTTTTCAAAAATTTCTACCAAGTTCAGCGAACTTCGCACGGCCTGGAGGATTTGCTGGATGACCCGTTCCCGCTCGATGCCTTGTGACTGTTGCAGCCCTTGGCACGCCGCCTGATTAAAGTACTGGGCGGCCCGCAAGGCCAGCGCTTTGGTGAGGATGGCAACCGTAATGGTTGCCAGAATAAAGCTGACATAAGAGCGCCTGTAGGCCAGTTCCTCTAAAAGCCTGCGAGGTTCAATTAGTTGCGCAATGCTATTAATGCCATAGGCCAGTATGAATAAACCAATGGCAATGGCCGCATACACAATCCAGCGTACTTTGGGAATGGGAGAAATGATGGGGTGCAGTATGCCCTGATACGGGATTGTGCTGATTAAAGTGAAAATGCTGACTAGAAAATAAACCACCGTATCGGGCAAGGTCATATTAAAGTTATATAGCACCGGTAAGTCGTAATAATAGCTAAAAATGCCTATTAAACTCAGGTTCCATACAAAAAGCGCCGGTAAACCCACCAGGTACACCACGGTAATTTGCGAACGCCAATAGCGCTTGAAGGCATAAATAACGCCAGCGCTTATTAGCAGGCATAACGCCGAAATAAATGAAGGAGAACTTGTGGTATCCGGTGTGTTTCGGGCAAATAGGTTTAATAAATTAAAATGTTCACTGGCCAGATCCAGTAGTACAAAATAAAATCCAATGCCCCCTGCAATCAACAAGGAAACGTTACGAACAAGTTTCAACCATCGGGATTCTGGAGACGTTTGTGGATCACTTCCGGTGCTTAGTAGCATGGCTACGCCCAGAAATAATAAGCCAACCGTAATCAGGGATGGTTCATACGCACTAAACTCGTAGAGGGCTTGCAGCCAGGGGAGTTCCACAAAATATCCCAAAGCGCCGACCAGTCCAATCGCGGTAACCAGCCCTCCCATGACTCGGGTTGGTTGGCGAAAGGTCGGGATCACCGGTTTTTCAGTTTGGTTGATGGAAGGGATAACCCCCAAGCCACCGTGCTGATGCTTTTTGTTCGCTGTGGACAGTGCTGAGTTTTGTTCTGCGGTGGTGGTTTTTGTCACTTTGCCCTTTCTTAAATCAAGCATTCGCTTTATTTAAGCATTTAATAGTGGGCTCATTGTATACCTAACAGGATAAAAAGCAGCAAAGCGTTTATAGCCCATTGGGGCTTTTTTTATAAGAATTATGAATGGAAGCTGGCGCCTTATCAAAATGCCGGATTTAAAAAAACGGTCGCTATTTTTAAGGGAACGCAGGTACTTCGCAACGCGTTCCTACGCTAAGCGAGTGGCGTCATTCAGCGAATAGCGTAATTAATGCAGGGTATCCATAATTTGCTGTACGCATAACTCAACGGAGCCAGCGGTGTTATAAACATGCACATCCGGGATTTGGGGAGACTCGTAGGGGCTGTCAATGCCGGTAAAATTTTTCAACTCGCCACGCCGTGCTTTGGAATACAACCCCTTGGTGTCTCTGCGCTCACACTCTTCCAGCGGGGTATCCACGAACACTTCCACAAACTCACCGGGTTCAAATAATTCTCGGGCCAGCCTGCGTTCCGCCTGATAAGGGGAAATGAAGGCCACCAGCACAATCAGTCCGGCATCCACCAGCAGCTTGGAGACTTCCGCCACCCGCCGAATATTTTCTACCCGATCGCCAGCCGTAAAGCCCAGATCCCGGTTCAGGCCGTGGCGAATGTTATCACCATCCAAAATATAGGTGTGCCTGCCATCGGCATGCAGTCGTTTTTCGACCAGATTGGCCAGCGTTGACTTGCCAGAACCAGAAAGCCCGGTAAACCAGACGCATCGGGGCCGTTGGGCTTTCAGGGCCGCTCGGGCCTGCTTGTTAATTTCCAGCGCCTGCCAGTGAATATTGGAAGCCCGCCGCAGGGCAAAATCGATCATGCCCACCCCCAGCGTTTCAAAGCTCAGGCGATCAATCAGAATAAGGGAGCCGAGGGTGCGGTTCACGGCGTAGGGTTCAAAGGGGACAGCTTGGTTAAAGCTGATGTTGACCAGCGCAATTTCGTTCAGCCCCAACTGTTTGGCCGCCAAATGCGCCCCGGTGTTGATATCTTCCAAATACTTGATTTCGGTAATGGTGGCGGTGACTTCCTTGCAATGAATTTTGGCCAGATAGCTCCGCCCCGGCAACATGGGGGTTTCCGACATCCAGATTAAGCGCACCTCAAACTGATCGGCCACTTGCGGCAGATGCTCGCTGGCAACAATCACATCCCCCCGACTGACATCCACTTCATCGCTCAGGGTTAAGGTTACCGAATCTCCTCGATGGGCTTCGTCCCGGTTGTGGGGCCAGTCCACAATTTCCGCAATGCGGGTTTCACGCCCGGAGGGCAGTACTCTAACCGCATCGCCCGGACGGACGCTACCGGAAGCGATACGCCCGCAAAATCCCCGAAAATTCAGGTGGGGCCGGTTCACCAGTTGCACCGGCATGCAAAAAGGCGTTTGGGTAGCGGTGGGGGTTACCTCTACCGTTTCCAGATAACGCATGAGGCTCGGCCCTGAGTACCAGGGCATCTGTGCGCTGTGGGTCATCACCAGATCGCCGGTTAGCGCGGAAATGGGGATGGCCTGAATGGATTGAAACGCGCAATGGGCGCTGGCAAAGCGCTGATAATCCGCCACGATGGTTTCAAAAACGGTGGGATCAAAGTGCATGAGATCCATTTTGTTAACCGCCAGCACCACGTGTTGAATGCCCATCATGGAGACAATTCGGGAATGGCGCTTGGTTTGAGTCAGTACCCCTTTGCGGGCATCCACCAGAATAATGGCCAGAGAAGCGGTGGAGGCTCCGGTGGCCATATTGCGGGTGTATTGCTCATGCCCCGGTGTGTCGGCCACAATAAAACGGCGCTGCTCGGTGGCGAAAAAACGGTAGGCCACATCAATGGTAATGCCTTGCTCTCGTTCGGCCTGTAAGCCGTCCACCAGTAACGCCAAATCCATGGTTTGGCCCTGAGTGCCAAACTGCCGGGAATCGCTTTCCAAGGCCTTCAGCTGGTCATCAAAAATGCCTTTGGCGTCATACAAAAGCCGTCCAATCAGGGTGGATTTGCCATCATCCACACTGCCGCAGGTGATGAAACGCAATAAGGATTGCGGGGGGTGAGGATTCATCAGGGTTTCGGGAAGTTCCGGTGTTTTGGTTTCAGACGAGATCATGGCCATTAGAAATAGCCCTCCTGCTTTTTTTTCTCCATGGAGCCAGCCTGATCGTGATCAATCAACCGGCCTTGTCGCTCTGAGGAACGGGCGCCCAGCGTTTCGGCAATAACCGCTTCCAGTGTGGTGGCCGTGCTTTCCACGGCTGCGGTCAGTGGATAGCAACCCAGGGTTCTAAATCGAACCATTCGCATTTCCGGGGTTTCACCAGATTCCAGAGGCAAGCGATCATCGTCCGCCATAATCAGCAGGTTGCCCCGCCGCACCACCGGACGCTTTTGGGCCAGATACAAAGGCACAATGGCAATATTTTCCCGGTAAATATATTGCCAGATATCCAGCTCAGTCCAATTGGAGAGCGGAAACACCCGCAAGCTCTCACCCGCTCGCAAGCGTGTATTGTAAAGCGTCCACAGTTCGGGGCGCTGCATTTTGGGATCCCATCGGTGGCCCGCTGATCGAAACGAGAATATGCGCTCTTTGGCCCGTGATTTTTCCTCATCCCGCCGAGCGCCCCCGAACACGATGTCAAAGCCATGCTGGTTTAAAGCCTGCTTTAGCCCTTCGGTTTTCATCACATCCGTATAGTAGGATGAGCCGTGTGTAAAGGGGTTGATGTTTCTGGATACCCCTTCTTCATTCACATGCACAATCAGTCTTAAACCGCTTTCGGCGGCCACCCGCTCACGATGCTCATACATTTCCCGAAATTTCCAGGTGGTATCCACATGCAGCAAGGGAAATGGCGGCGGGGCTGGATAAAACGCCTTTCGGGCCAAGTGCAGCAACACCGAGGAATCCTTGCCAATCGAATACATCAGCACCGGGTTGATGCCGGTGGCAGCCCCTTCCCGAAAAATTTCAATGGCTTCCGATTCCAGCTCATTCAGCGAATTGGAGGATAGGTTGGGTAATAAATGGGTCGACATCTTGTTCACACGCTCTCTCATCAAACGTTCATGCTCGGGCGGTAGGTGCGCTCCTGAAAGGGGGGGCTGCTTAAAGTCAGGCTGGGGCTGTCAGTACGCTGGCCAGGTGCTGGTGGATGGTTCGGGTCAAGCCATTGGCGTCCAGTTCATGATGAGCCAGCACTTCGTGGTTGAGTCCGCAGGCCGGTACCTGATCCAGTCCAAAGGAGATCACTGGCTTGTGGCTACTGTGCCGCATGAGGCTGGCCCCGATCACCATGCCTTGTCCAAAGGTGCGGTAATGATTGTCCAGCGTAAAAATCATGCGCACCGGTTGCACCATGGCTTGCAGCCAATCGGGGTCGACTGTATTCAGCCAGGGCAGGTTGACCACTTTCAGGCTGATGCCTTCCGCTTTGAGTTGTTGAGAGGCTTTGAGGGCTTCTGTCAACATCACGGGGCCGTAGGCAAACAATACGGCATCATTCCCTTCACACAACGCCACGCCCTGCCCTTGCGTGAGTCGGTAATCCGCTGGCAACTCAAAGTTGGTATCCACCGGAATGGAAACCAGACGAATATAGGTGCTGTGGGTGTTTTCTGCCACCGCCCAACGAATGCTCATTTTTGATTCCTGTTCGTTGGCAGGCTCTATCAGGGTCAGTCCCGGAATCGATCCCAGAATGGAGATATCCCGCACCGACTGGTGGGAGTGTCCGGGGCCGGAAGGCACTACGCCAGCCAGTGAGCCGGCGTAGATGATTTTGGTATGCTCTGTGGCGTTGTTGTAAATTTGCTCGTTGGGCCGGGTGGACAGGAAGCAAGCAAAGGAATGCACCACCGGAATTTTCCCCTGTAAGGCCAGCCCTCCAGCCATGGACACCATATCTTGTTCCGCGATGCCGCATTCCACAAACCGTTGCGGAAACTCGTTTTTAAACGGAATTAATCCCGTATCCAGCATCAAATCCCCGTCCAAAGCCACAATATCAGGGTTCTCGCGGGCCAGCTCAACCAGCGCTTCCCCGTACGCCTTTACCAGTTTTTGAGGGGACTGGGGGGCCAATCGCACCGGACGCTCCACAGTTTCTACTTGTACGGCATCAATATGGGCTGCTTGCAGGCGCTGGTTGACCCGTTGCAGCAATTCGGCCAATGCGTTTTCGTAGTCGGAAACGCTGGGAGCGCCGCTGTGGAACCCGTACAAGTCGAACTCGCCCAGTTGATGAGGCTCCATAAAGGAAACGCCTTTGCCTTTCAGGGTGTCCGCAATCAAAATTTGAGGGCGATCCTGAATGGTTTTGAAATGGGAGAAGGCCTGCCCCAGTGCCTCAAAATCGTGGCCATCACACCGGCGCACTTCCCAATTGAAGGCCCGCAGTTTCTCTTCCAGATGGCCTAAATCACTGACGTTTTTCACCCATAAATCCGATTGAATTTTGTTGTGATCCACAATCACCGTGATTTCGGAAAAGTGGCCGTTGGCGGTGGGTTGCAGAGACTCCCAGAATTGACCCTCTTGCAATTCGCCGTCGCCGGTAATCACATAAATCTGGCGTTTAACGCCGTTGAGCCGATCGGCAGTCACCATCCCTCGTGCCTTGGAAATGCCCATGCCCAAAGAGCCTGTGTTGGTGACGATATAGGGGGTTTTAACATCGGGATGTCCGGGCAGTCCGCCCAGTTGACGCAGCAAATGCAGGTATTTGGAATCCAGCTTTTCCATGCCGATCATCAGGGCATACAGTCCCGGCGCATCATGACCCTTGGAAGAAAAGCACAGATCCCCCGATGCCCGCTGGTTGGGATCGTTCATTTCCTGCTGCCACAGCCAGGTTAAAATATCCAGACAACTGAAGCTGGAGCCGATGTGTCCAGACCCTGCACGAGCAATCATGTAAAGCGTATTAATACGAAACAGGTCGCTCAGAATGGCGCAGGCTTCTTGGGGTGAAGTCTGGCTCAGTGCTTGCCGGACTCGGCGAATTTCGGAAACGGGAATATAGGTCAGCGGGTTCATACGCAAATCCTTACATTGGGCAGTGAAACTTGATGTTGACTCAGCAGGTATTCAGCAACCACCCAGTCTTTGGGCTGATTGATGTCAAAGCCTTCGTGGCCTTCGCTGAAAAAGGGCATAATGGTTTGGCCCGCAATGGAGCCTTCTTCCAGCACCACCCGTGTCCAGGCGATTTCAAGGCTGGCATTTTGAACAAAGATGGGGGGGAGTGCCTGATAGGGTGTACTGTGCCAAGGAGTGCCTGTGGGATCGGGGTTACGGATCACGGGGGTGATGCGGTTGCCTGCCATTTGCCACATTTTGGCCGGATGCTCATTGCAGGGTTCCACCGCTCGCAGTGAATCGGCCTGGCCATCGGCGGTAAAGGCTTCCCAGGCCCGGCGAATGGTTTGCGGGGTGCGAAAGGGACTGGTCGGCCGCAGAATGGAAAAACAGGGCGCGCCTTCGCCTTGCGCCTGCAATTGGCTGAGCAATTCCTGAATCCATTCAATATCGGGGGATTGATCGCTGGCCAGCAAAGCCGGTCGAAGATAGGGGACTTCTGCCCCGTACTGTTTGGCGATAGCGGCAATTTCAGGGCTTTCGGTGGAGACAATCACCCGCTTGAAAACACCCGAATCCAGCGCCGCCCCAATGGTATAAGCAAACAAAGGATGCCCTGCCAATGGCTTGATATTTTTATTGGGAATGCGCTTGGAGCCTCCCCGAGCCGGGATCAGGGCCAGACATTCCAGCGGCTGGCAAACGGTCTGTGGCATGCCTGTCTCCTCTTACACTTACACTAGGGCGGGATCGTATTTGATATAAACGGTTTTCACCTCGGAATACACATCCAGCGCCTCAGGTCCCGGCTCTCGCCAACCGTTGCCGGAATTTTTCAAACCGCCAAAAGGCATGTGCGGTTCGCTGCCGTAGGTGGGGCCGTTAACGGAAACCACCCCGGTGCGGCTTAACTCAATAAATCGCTGCACCCGGTGCATGTTGGCGGTGTGGATGGCGGCCGTTAAACCCATATTAGAGCGATTATTCAGGGCAACGGCTTCCGCAAAGCTACTCACCCGGTACAGGGTGGTAATCGGCCCAAACAGTTCTTCCATGGAAATGGCCGCATCCGGGGATACATTTTCCAAAATGGTGGGGGCCATATAATACCCCCCGCCATGGGCCTCATCCCGCATGCGTTCTCCGCCAATTAACACGGTGGCCCCTTCGGCCTTGGCCTGCTGCACGGCTTGTAGCATATGGTTGAGTTGGGCTTCGTTAATCACCGGGCCGGCGTCATCGCTTTCGGATACGCCCATGCGAAAGGCTTTGGTTTTTTCAAGCAGACGGGTTTTAAACGCCTCGTAAACGCTGTCCAGTACCACGATGCGACTGCCCGAAGCGCAGCGTTGCCCCGCATTGGAAAAGGCGGACAGCAACGCCATTTGGGCCGCATTTTCCAGATCTGCGTCTTCACAAACCACCATGGCGTTTTTGCCGCCCAGTTCCAGGCACACCTTGGCCAGTCGTTCTCCGGCTGTTTTTTGAATCCATCGGCCCACGCTTACAGAGCCCGTAAAGCTCACCAAATCAACCCGCTCATCTTCTACCAGCGGGGCGCCCGCTTCTTCTCCCAGCCCTTGAACCACGTTAAATACGCCTGCTGGCAAACCCACTTCTTTTAAAATCCGGGCAAACCATACGGGGGTATACGGGGTGTCTTCGGAGGCTTTCATCACCACCGTGTTGCCACACAAAAGGGCCGGAAACGCTTTCCAGGTGACGTTGGCAATGGGGGTATTGGCGGCCACAATCAGGGCGCAAACCCCAACTGGCTGGCGCAGGGTCATGGCCGAACGATTGGGCATGGCGCTGGTGGTGGTTCGTCCAAAATATCGACGCCCTTCACCGGACATAAAAAAGCCCTGCTCAATAGCCGCTCCTACTTCGCCCAGGGCGTCTTTGAGGGAACGACCTGTTTCCAGCGCGATAATTTGAGCGATTTCGTTCTGGCGATCTGTCATGAGCAAAGTGGCTTCCCGCAGCAGGTTGGCTCGGGAAATGACCGGGGTTTGGCTCCAGTTTTCCCAAGCCTGTTCAGCGGCTTCAATGGCAAGGTTTGCTTCCACCCGGCTGCCACGGGCCAGCTGGGTAAGAACCAAGCCAGAGGCGGGATTGTATTTATCCACCAACAATTCCGAAGGCACTTCAGCATTGTGAATCCAATGCAGGCACTGTCTGGGGAAATCAAAACTGAAATCCTGCAGTATGGGCATCGCCTGGCTGCTTACCATGCTGTAAATCCTCCATCAACTTTTAATTCAATGCCCGTTACATACTGCGAGGCCTTGCTGGCCAAAAACAGGAAGGGGCCGCTTAAATCTGCTGCGTTGGCCATTCGCCCCAGCGGAACACGGTGGTTAAATTTTTGTTGGAAGGCCGCATCCTGTCCGCCTTCCACCCCACCGGGGGATAAGGCGTTGACTCGAATCCCCTGAGGGCCCCAATGGGTGGCAAAGTACCGGGTCAAATTCACCAACGCCGCTTTGGAAGCCCCGTATGCCGGAGGCTTGATAAAGGGCGGCTCAGCATCACTGGACAAATGATCGTAAAACCGGGCATCCGGGGACACCGAGGCATAGAGAGAGCCGATATTCACAATGGCCCCACCACCCCGCTTCAGCATGGCTCCCCCAAACACTTGCATACACAAAAAAGCCCCGGTGATATTGACCTCCAGAACTCTGGCGAACGCCTCGGCGGGGATGTCTTGCAGGTAGGCTGTTTTTCCCGCCTGGGGGGGCTGATCGATTCCGGCGTTGTTGATCAGAATGCCTGCTAGACGATTAAAATCCGATTCAATTTGCCCCCGAACGTTTTTGAGAGACGCCTTATCGGTCACATCCGCCTCGTAAAAGCGAAGTATTGAAGCGCCAAACCGGGTTTGCAGGGCTTGTTGCGAACCGGAAGGCGTCACGCCGGGTCGATCCAGAACGGCCACCACAGCCCCCGCTTCCAGTAGCGTCTGGGTCCAGATAGCGCCCAGTTTGCCAAAACCGCCCGTGACAACCGCAAGTTCTTCCTTTAGTTGAAACTGCGCCAATACCTCGCTCATGGCTTAGGACCCCACCGGACAGGATGCTAAAGTGACAGGGCCTTCCGTCCGATTGGCCATCAACCAGTCGCAAACCTCTCGAACCGCGCCAAATCCCCCCGCTCGCTGCGTTTGGTATTTGGCCAGCGGCAGAACATCCGGGTGCGCGTCCTGAACCACAACGGGCAAGCCCGCTATTTCAAGACATCCCCGGTCATTAATGTCGTTGCCTACATAAACCGTATTTAGCAAGGGCACACCCAGCTTTTGGGTCAGCGCTATCAGGGCTTCCTGTTTATTGGCCAGCCCATGTTGCACAGGCAGCCCCAGCTTTTTGCAGCGGTGAGCTACGGCTGGGTTGACTTCGGTGCTGAGTACCCACACCGGCAATCCGCTCAACCGTAGCTTTTCCAGCCCTAAGCCATCGCTACGCCAACACCGCACAGACTCCTTGCCGTCTTCGGTGACCCACACGGTATTGTCGGTAAAAACGCCATCAAAATCGAACACCACCAACGCCACGCTAGCGGCTGACAGGTCAGGGCTATGTAACGACAACAGGGTCATGTCGGCTCTCCTTCGGGGACTTGTGATTTGTCGGAAAAATGACCTATCCGGCCACCAGCTCAGAGGATCTGGCTTCTACATGCTCGAAATAAACTTCTTCATCTTCCTGCAACGACGTTTTTAGCACTTTGCCGTAGAGTTCAAAGGCGTAATACGGTGCCAGTCCGTCTCCGGGGGATTTAAAAGCCAAATCGCCTTCCTGAAGCAAATGTCCAGCCGGTAAAGGGCGAGCGGCCACAATTTTCTTGCCCATTTTGCCACGGGCCGCTTTTTCAGAATCAAACATCTGTTTTTCGGAACTGCCCAACGCTGTGCGCAACCGGCTTAAATCCCGAACCATCTTGCTCATGCCTTGGGGTTCCAGGGAAAAAGCGTGATCGGTGCCTTTCATGGCCCGATTGAGGGTGAAATGTTTTTCAATCACACGGGCGCCCAGTACATAAGCGGCTACCGCCATGGCAATGCCGTTATCGTGTGAGGACAAACCAATGGTGGCCTCTAAAAAAGCGTCCCGGTAGCTTTTAATCACGTTCAAATCCATTTCACCAAAGCCACAAGGGTAACTGGCGGTACATTGCAAAATGGCCAGTTGCGGGTTAATGGGCATAATGGCGTCATGAGCCCGTTGTACATCTTCCATGGTGGAAGCGCCGGTGCTGATGATCATGGGTTTTCCGATTTTAGCCACATACTGTAGCAAGGGAATATTGGTAATATCCCCGGAAGCCAGTTTGTAGCAAGGAATATCAAGATTGGCCAAAAAATCGGCGCTCTTAAAATCAAAGGCCGTGGAAAAAAAGACAAGCCCCAGTTCTTCTGCGTACTGTTTTAACTCACGAAATTCAGCTTCCCCAAACTCCAGTGCCTCGCGATGCAGACCATAGGTGGGCCCATAGGCGTTTTCAGAATTGTAGGGGGTGTCATAAAAACTGGCGGTATAAAGGCTTTTATTATCCCGCTTCTGAAGCTTGACCGCACTGGCCCCACTGGTTCTTGCGGCTTTAAAAATTTCCTTGCACATTTCAACGCTGCCCTGGTGATTGTGGCCGACTTCGGCAATCACAAAGCACTCGCTGGCATCATTTACGACTTTAGAACCAATGACGAACTCTCTTTTTTTCATGTGGCAATCCTTGTTACTCAGGTAGAAACCCGAACTTTAAACATCAACCGATCTCATTCAACCAGAGTCAATACGAGTAGTTAAGCTAACATAAACATTCTTTAAAAGTACTTTTTCATTGCTGTGCGTTTTAAGGGAAAAGGTTTGATGGCACACACTTCAAAGTTTTGTGACAGAAAAAAGTGTCAGCATTGCTGATGCCAGGTAAACGTTTGAAGCCAATGGCCAATTGATTTTATGATTTTTTGAACCTCTATCTCTTGCTTTTTTATTTTTTGGGCTAAAGGCTTGCGATTCGACTGCGTAATTGGTCTATTCGTTTTAAGGCTTTAAAATACAGGTACCCTGCTGGCGTTTTGTCTGCCGATAGTAAAGGCTTTCCATCCAGCAAGCCTTCGTGGAAACCGGTTTGTTCAAAGCGTTTATAGGAATAGCCATTGGCATGTTGATAATACCCGTATTGAATCGCCGCCTCTCGGGGTTTGCTGGGCAAGTCGGAATTCCGGATCAGGGCCAGCGTTTCCTCATGACTGTGAGTTTGATAGCAGCATCCTAAATCCTCATAAAAAGCATGGCCAATTAAAATGGATGGTTTCCCCCAGTATCCAGCCTCTACGCCCATGGTGGAACTAAAACTGATCACTTTTTCGCAAGCGTCCATCAAGGCGTAGCTATCTACCCGGCTTTCCGGGAAAATAATGCCCAGGTTGGGCAGATTTAACGCCTGCAAATGCCGGAGTTCCTGCATTTGTACATTGGTGCCCTTGCTTAAATTGGGATGAACGCGCACCCACAGAAAAATAGTGGGATCTGTCTCCAGCAGGCTTTGTGCCAGCTTTAGAATAGCGTCATTCTGATCGGCGTAAATGGGCATTTTCCAGCCTTTAATGGTGGCATACTCATATTCCGAGGAGTTGTAAATGGCGATATTGCGGAGGGTGGGGTCAAAGCCTTCTGGCAATAGGGTTTGAGTTTGATTTTTTGTAAAAGATCGCTTTCCCTGATCTTTACCCAGACGTCGATGCTCAAACCACTGTGCGCCTTTCGCGTTTCTTATTTTGAGATCGGCTTGCTGCCATAAGGCCGCCATTTTTTTCTTGTTCAAGGCCAGATCATGCGGCAAGGTATTTTCAAACAGATTATATTTGCCAAACTCTCCGGCCCGATCA
Source organism: Vampirovibrio sp. (assembly GCF_041737375.1). Lineage (NCBI taxonomy): Bacteria > Bacillati > Candidatus Melainabacteria > Vampirovibriophyceae > Vampirovibrionales > Vampirovibrionaceae > Vampirovibrio > Vampirovibrio sp. Next base: position 124,650 of record NZ_JBGSRV010000018.1, on the reverse strand, counting down.
ATTGAAAAACAGGCGATATTCCGTTTTTGGCAGCTTCGCAACACTGGGCGGGATTCCGCCAGACGGCCATTGAAAAAATAAACCAAATCGGGCTGAACGTCATCCAGAACCTGATTAACCGCCTCATACACATGCAACGCCATTCGCAGTTTGCTTTGAATGAGCGACTGGTAATGGGCCGGATTCAGTTTGTGATTTTTAACCTTGGAAATTAATGATGAAGAGACGGAAGCCCCCACATCAACATCATCTATGGCAAAGGCTTTTAAGGTTTCCAAATCGGCAAAGTGTTCGGGGAGATAAAGCGTGGGACCATGGGTGCCAGGCAGTGTCATTAACGCCGATGCGGGCAGCCCGATTTTACGAATGCCATCCTCAAAAAGCGATTTACATCGAAAACAGGTGCTGAGCGCATGATCATGGTTGGTTTGGCAGGATTTTAAAGTTCCCTTGCAATGGAGAACTTTCACCTCGTCTCCGGCCTCGTGGTGCTTGGCCATGATCTCAAGCTCCGCCGCAAAATTGGGGGTGTTCATCAGGGTGTTCACACTATAAAAAAGGACTGTTTTAGGGGGCGTTTTACTCATGCCCTGTGGCCTTTTTTTGAGTTTGGTTTTTGAAAATCGATACGTTTCATTCAGCAGGCCAAGCCTCACTAATTTGATGGACCAGCGTTTTAAGACGTTCTGCATAAGGTTGTTCATCCTGAAAAAGATAATAGTCCAGTTTCTGTTTGTGTAAAAGCCAGTCAACGGGCTGTTCTTTTAGAATGAGGTCTGAAAAATGAGATCGGGTCATATCCTGGGTATGGGCAAAAGTCATGGCGGGTAGTTCTGTAATGCCTTCAAAATGGAGATAATGCCGCAATGCGTTTTTGGGGTTGGTATAGTGAATACCATCATCATAGGCAAGGGCCAGAACACGCTTCTGAAACAGGCTGGCCTCTAGCAACATGGTGGTGAGAGGGCCGATCACAAATTGCGCATTTTTCAGCAATCTGGGGTAGTATTCCAGGGCGGGCTGGAATATGTTTTTATCTTTTTTGTGATTGTACTGATAATAGTGTGTCTTTAATTGCTCATCCACAATGACATGCTTAAACCGCTTGGGGTCCAGTAGATCCGGGCAGTTCCGGGGCAGTCGCCAGGGGTGAGGGCGATAAACAATTTTAAGGGGTTCGCTTAGCAGCCCTTGTTGATAGAGATTTTCCAGCGATTCATCCAGAATACTTAAACTGCCCAATTCATCAAAGGGAATCTGGCACCCCACATAGAGGATGTAAGGGCATGAATAAGGGCTTTCCAGTGGGTGCTTCATGGCTTCAAAATAATGATCAAATCGGGGCGTACCTAATAAAAATACCCGCTCGGGGGGAATATCATGAATATTAGTTGCGTGTTCCCTGCTTTGCTCGCCCCATACGGTGAGATAGTCTGGCTGATTGATAAAAATGGATTTACTGGAAAGATTATCCCAGTTATCAATTAGAAACAGGGTTTTAAAATTGTGCTTGCGCTGTAGTCGGGTTAAATCATTTCCCACAGGATTAATGGCGTTGGATGGGAAAAGAACCAGATCGGGCTTCAGGTTTTTAATTAATTTTTCCAGTGCCGCATTAGGCGGCGTGCTTTGCTCAAACCAGAACCGATAAAAAGAAATCAGAACGGGCAAAGCCAGGAATCGATGTTTCAATGCCGGGTTGGTTTTTGGGCTTGCCAAACAACCAACCATTCGCAGAGGCTTGCTGATTCGCAAGGCCATACTATGGGCGATTTTTTTGGGTAAAAATTGATTGAACAGCTTGAATAATCGCTGGTGCGTTTTACGGCGTATTATTTTCCGGGTGGTCCAGAGTTTACTGAGTTTATAGCGTTGTATGCCCAGCTTGAAATCAAACGTTCGGGAGCGTTTCCGGTGATGATTCATTAAAACCAGTGAAAATAACAGATTTTTTTGATTCTGCGGTTCATCGTAATGAAAAAAACCTAAAAAATTGGGAAGGCTTTCAAGGCTGTCCGTCAAGGTCACCATGCTTTGGTTGGCTATAAAATACAATGAGCCATCATCCAGGGGATTCAAAACGTTTGATTGTAAATAATTCCGAACGTACAGATTAGAATTAATGACAAACAGTTTTTTTATTTTTTTGTTTGATTTTTTTAAAGAAGGATTTTGCTTTTCTTCATGATGGGCAAGCGTTGGCAAATAGTGGGTGTCTGTCATTTTTTTGCCAAGCTCCGTTCCAAGCGCTCACTGCCATTCCATGATGTTTTCTCTTGAATAATATATCGGACATTGTGGCATTGCAAATCTCTGCTAATAAAAATGTAATTGATAGCAATGGGGTTCCGGCGCTTCGCTCTAACCCTTTTTGTGCCGCTAATAATGGGTGTGTGTATTGATTGTTCGCCAACAAGTGCGCAGTCTCAAAATCATAAAACCGTAAATTCTGCTGAAAGCTGTTTGAAGCTGAGCTGTTTCAATTAATTTTTGCTGATGAGGTTAATGGGCAATCTGTTTTTAATTGAAGTCAATCATTTCTAATCAAGCAGCCTGTTTTTTGTACGGATCAAAATTTTGATTTGAATTTGACTGTGTTTTAAAGGGAAGGCAATGCGGCCCAGCTTTTTGAGCTGACACCACGTTGATCGGCGCAAGGTTTTGTGGATGAGGCTTGACAATCGAATGAAAATTCGATTCAATGCTTAGTAATGGATGCCATTAACCTGAAAGTCAAATCATGTTGGAGCCCCTGCAAAAAAAGCTGGAAATATTAGCGGATGCCGCCAAATATGACGCCTCCTGCGCTTCTGGCACGGCGGGGCGTCGAGAGGCTAAAAAAGGCGGCGATGGCATAGGCTCTCTCACCGGAGGCACGGGTATTTGTCACAGTTTTACCCCGGATGGCCGCTGTGTGTCTTTGCTGAAAATTTTAATGACCAACTATTGTATTTATGATTGCCATTACTGCATCAACCGGGTGTCCAGCAATGTGCAGCGGGCCCGCTTTAACGAGCAGGAGGTGATTGATTTAACCCTGAATTTTTATAAGCGAAATTACATCGAAGGGCTTTTCCTCAGTTCTGGCATCATCCAAACCCCGGATTACACCATGGAGGCTTTAATCCGCATTGTGAAATCCCTGCGTGAGGTGCATGGGTTTAAAGGCTACATTCACTTGAAAACCATTCCCAACGCCTCACCAGAGTTGCAAACGCAGGCGGGATGGTATGCCGATCGTTTAAGCATTAATATAGAGATGCCCACCCAGCAGTCTTTAAACACTTACGCCCCCGAAAAAAAGCTGCATGAAATCACCAATGCCATGGGGCGTTTTCAGTCCAAAATTTTGGAAGGCCGCTCCGAAATTAAAATGCCACGCTACATACCGGGGGGGCAAAGTACGCAAATGATCATTGGGGCGGACAGTACCAACGATCAAGGTATTTTAACCACCAGTGTGAACTTGTATCGTCGTTACCAGTTGCGCCGGGTTTATTATTCCGCCTTTAGCCCCATTCCGGATGCCAGCCACAGGCTGCCGGTGATACCGGCCCCCTTGATTCGGGAGCATCGATTGTATCAGGCGGACTGGTTGTTGCGGTTTTACGAGTTTAGCCTGAGCGATTTGCTGGATAGCACCGATGGGGATGGCATGTTGAGCCTTGCTTTTGATCCCAAACTGGCGTGGGCTTTAAAAAATCGGCATCTCTTTCCCTTAAATTTAAACACTGCGGAGCGGCATTTATTATTAAAAGTGCCCGGTCTTGGGGTGCGATCGGTGAACCGAATCCTCGGCATTCGCCGCTATCATCCCGTTGGCTGGGCGGATCTGGTTAAACTGCGTGTGTCTTTGGAGAAAATCAAGCCGTTTGTTCTGGTGTCTGATTATCGGCCTCATCGCCTTTTGCTAGATCAGCACAATCTGGCTGAGCGTTTGATTAAGCCGGTTCAGTTAAACTTGTTTCAGGACAGGGCTTAGCTATGGCCTTGCAAGTGATTCAGGCCTTGCCGGGTTTTGAGGAATGGCGCTGCTTGGCTCGAAAGTGCCTACAGGACAAAATCCACCCGCATCAAGTGACATGGAAGACTGCTGGAGACTCTGAAACACCCAGCTTGTTTGCGCCCCGTCATTTTGAGTTGGCCCCCGGCTCTGATTCGGGTGAAGCGTCGCCGGTTTTTGTACCCAAAGCGTTTTTAAATCAGGCGGCCATTGCTGCCTGCCACCGGGATCCCAATCGTTATGGCTTGTTGTACAAACTGTTGTGGCGTCTGGCGTTTGAAAATAAAAATTTGCTGCAGTTGCAAACCGATGATGACGTGATGCACTTCAATCAACTGATCAAAGCGGTTCAGCGTGACGCTTACAAAATCAAGGCGTTTTTACGGTTTCGGGAAGTGGAGCAGGCAGGCGAGGCCCACTTTGTGAGCTGGTATGAGCCAGAGCATTATTCGCTGGAATTGGCGTTGCCTTTTTTTCAGACCCGTTTTAAAAACATGCGCTGGTCTATTTTAACCCCGTATCGCTGCGCCCATTGGGATAGAAATACCTTGACCTTATCCGAATTATCAGAGACACCCCCAAGTGGACTGTATCCCGAAAGCGATTCGGTGGAGGGCTATTGGTTGACCTATTATGAGCATACCTTTAACCCGGCCCGCATTAAAACCAGGGCCATGTTGTCTCAAATGCCCAAAAAATACTGGAAAAACATGCCGGAAACCGCATTGGTGGCAAAAATGCTCCAAAACGCGGAAGGTCGACTTCAAAAAATGCTGAATGCGCCTTAATCGCTTTTCTTCAAGGCGTTTTTTTAGTGGGTGTCCGGGATTAACTTCAGGTTGGTATTCAGGATAAACGTTTTTTTGGTTTCGGTTATTGATGAAAAACTGCTGGGGCAAGCCCGGTTCATGGGTTCAGAGAAAGCGGCCGGTATCTGGTTTTGAAGCAACGCCCCCCATTCCAGAGAGGGGTACAACTGGGCGAGATTCCGCACTTCGCTGCTGCTGATTCTGCGTTGAATGTGATGGGGTTTCAGCTCGCCCGGATTGGTGAAGCCCGCCGCGCCCAGCAACTCCAGAAAGCTATGCAAGGTAGCGGCATGGAAATTTTGAACCCGCTTCCATTTATGCTCCACATCCAGCCCTTTGATGAGTTCCGGGTCTTGGGTGGCGATTCCGGTGGGGCAGGTGTTGGCGTGACATTGCAGGGCCTGAATGCATCCCAGCGCAAACATCATTCCTCGGGCGGAATTGCACATATCGGCCCCCATGGCGATTTTGGAAATCATGTCAAACCCGGTGGTGATTTTACCACTGACAATAATGCGAATTTTGTCCCGAATGGCAAAACCAGTCAGCGCATTGTGTATAAAAACCAATGCGTCGTTTAAGGGCGTCCCCACAGAGTCGGAGAACTCCAGCGGCGCTGCGCCGGTTCCGCCTTCCCCGCCATCAATGGTAATAAAATCAGGGTAAGTTTTGCTTTCAACCATGGCTTTGCAAATGGCCAGAAATTCATAGGTTTCTCCCAGGCAAAGTTTAATGCCAATGGGCTTTCCATTAGACAGCTCCCGCAGTCGGGCAATAAATTCCACCAGACCCCGAGGGGTGCTAAAGGCGCTGTGAGAAGGCGGTGATACCACGTCTTCATCCATGCTGACCAGTCGGATTTCGGCGATTTCCGGGGTTATTTTTTCTTTGGGCAAAATGCCGCCATGGCCGGGTTTAGCCCCTTGCGACAACTTGATTTCGATCATTTTAACGGTTTCAATATTGGATTTTTGAGCGAACAATTCTTCCGAAAAGGTGCCATCAATATTTCGGCAACAAAAATAGCCGGTGCCAATTTGCCAGATCACATCCCCGCCCCCTTCCAGATGATAGGGGCTTAAGCCGCCTTCTCCGGTGTTGTGGGCAAAGCCACCGGCCTTTGCCCCTTTGTTCAGGGCCAATATGGCGCTACGGCTCAGGGAACCATAACTCATGGCTGAAATATTAAAAAGGGAAGCCCAGTAGGGTTGCTTGCAATCGGGGCCGCCCACTTGAATGCGGGTTACCTCTGCGCTTGGGGTTTGCGGGCTGAGGGAGTGATTAATCCACTCGTAACCGGTTTCATACACATTTTTTTTGGTGCCAAACGGGGTGGTGTTTAACTCCTTTTTGGCCCGCTGATAAATATTGGAGCGCTTCACTCGGTTAAAGGGGGTGCCATCCATATCGGATTCCACAAAATACTGGTTAATTTCCGGGCGGATGGATTCCATTAAAAAGCGCAAGTGGCCAATTACCGGGAAGTTGCGCTGAATGGCATGCCGGGTTTGCAGCACATCCCGAATGCCAAGGGCGATGACCGGCAGGGTTGCCACATAGGCCAGCCGTGCCAGGGGGTAAAAGTAGCCAAGGCCTTCTATCCCCAACACGCTGAGGATGGATGCGGCATAGAAAAATTTTCGGATGGGCAAATGACCAAACATACGATCCAAATCCTAAATAATGGCATGTTGAAATGTAGATGTACCCGTCTCTGGATCGTAAATCTTTTTGACAGGGACGGTATCCTTCAACGGGTGGATCGCTCATTTAGCCATCGCTTTAAAATGATGCTGCAGGCTGCTTTTTTAGGGTTTGGCTCAAAAAATCAAGCACCAGCCGATTGAATTCGGTGGGCTTTTCCATGGCGATTAAATGGCGGCTGTCTGGTATCTCAATCAGGCGGACATGGGGCAAATGGGTTTGGATATAGCGCACAAAGCGTCGGGGCATGGGATCTTGTTGGCCCAGGATAATCAAAACATTCACCCGCACCGCCTGCAAATGCCCCACGTAAGGAGAGTTTGCGCTTTGCCACAGCAACTGACGCACCGCTTTCATGTCCACCTGGCTTTGGATGGATTCCAGTGATTTGAAGGTGCGTTTTCGTTTGACCCCAAAGGTATTTAACCAATAGGCGGTGGCATGATGACCCAATAGAAAAACAGAGAGCTGAAGTGCGATGGGCAGTATTTTAAAAACAAGCCGATCCGGCCAGCTGAAAGGATTGCCCGCTGGAAGGTACCCACCCAGCGGCCCTGCCAGTATCAGCCCACTGACTTTATGGGGATAGCGAATGGCAAACAGTAGCGCCACCGAGCAACTGAGCGACACCCCCACCAAAGTGGCCTTTGGAATGCCACAAGCCCGCATGAATACTTTAATTAATTCAGACAGCCCATAAAATGTGTACTGTTCCCAGCGATCGGATTGACCATGGCCCGGAAAATCAAGGGCATAAACCTGATAATCTCCTTGCAGCGCCCTGCTTAGTTTTCGCCAGCTGCGACTGGAAGAGGCCAGCCCGTGCAACAGAAGAACGGCAGGCCCCTGCCGCCCGTGGTGCTCGTAGTAAATCTGGCTTCCGGTGTTGGTTTTAAAATATGGCAAATCGCTCCCCTTGTGGCGGGTGGCGTTCCCCCACCTGGCTTGGGCCTGTTGCCGTTCGTGTTTCATTTCCCCGATTCCCTCATGCCAGAACCGGTTCACCTGATGCCAAAATGGTAGCACCTTACAGCGCCATGCCTATTGCCAGGGTGGGTAATTATGCCAATGCTTTGCACTGCATTTTAGCGTTTGCGGGTGCGGCGGTAATGGGGTTGATTGGTGTTTATTTTGCCAAATGCCATCGGGTTTGGCTGGCTATTTTTTTAAAAACTAACCCCGCATCCGTGCAACCCCTTGTGGCCCTTTTGGCCTTAGGGCGCTCCGTAAAACTCCCGTTGCCCTTGCTCAATGCTTTGTATTTGGGCGGTGCTGGGGTTGCTGGGGTACACAATCATTTCGCTGATGCTGCCTGTCCAGTAATCGCTAGTTGAGACGTGTGGTGATGCGCCTGCCCAAATCTGGTTAATATTAAATGCGCCTGCACTGGCCACACTGCTGCCAGCGGCCCCATTGACTCGCAAGGTATTGTTAACGCCATCAAAGATAGAAGTGCCTTGAAAGGTTTGATTCAAAGTAAAACTATTGACGGATTTATATGCACCATTTCGGAAAGCGCCCAGTTGATTGATCGCTTGATAATAAAACATAAACACTGCGGCACTGTTGGAGTTATGATCAGAAGTGCTATTGTTGCGCCCACCGAACACCCTGCCCGCGATGTTGGTAGTACTGGTTAGGTTGGCCACCGCAAAGGCGGTTAACTGGGAGCTGGTAATACTAAGGGTGTTGGCACTGGTTAAATAAGTGCGAATGCCATCAAAATAAACGGCGGGCCGGTTGGTGGTGTTATCGATACGAATGACCGGCTGCTGCAGGGTGGTGGGTTGACTGAGATCATACCCGTTGCCGCTTTGATCGTACCACTTGGTTACAAACCCGGTATTGGGAGCGTCGCTAATGGTGTTGTAGTAACTTATCTGGTTACTTTCCAGTGTTAGCCGCTCGGTGGTGGAAATATTGCCGGTAAACATAATCACTTCCGATAGGTAATCGGTATAACGGCTGCCGTTATAATTCCCGAAGTTTTTAACGTTCACTAAGGTGGTTTCAATTAAAGTGCCACTGGAAGAGGGTAGGCCATTGGTCCAGCTGTTAACGGCCTTGGTGCCTGAATTTACAGTGACAGAAGCCTGACTGGTTCCGCTTAAAGCCGTATTGTTGGTGAAGATACTGCCTGTGGCTCCTCGATAAACAAACTGCGTGCTACTCACTGCAATTCGCTCGGTTGAGCCTGCCCCCCAAGCGATTTGGGGTCTGACCTGAGAGTCGGCCAGGCCGGATACCATGGCGATATCCAGGGGCAACAGGGCGGTATAGGTGAGCTCGCTGCTATTAAATTTAAGGGCGGGGCGCCCTTTTTGAGTATCCAGCACCCCGGCGTTCACAATGCGAGGCTGTAAACTGGTGTCGGCCATGATGGCGTTATCGGCGGTGGTGCTTTGATCGTACCAGGTGGTTACAAAGCAGCTGGCAGTGCCACAAAAATTCATTAAAGTCGCCAAATTCAAGTTGTTTTTGGCATCAAAACCAATATTGGCCTCAACGTTATCACTGCTTCTTCGTACCCGAATGGCACTGCCCGCGTAAGCGGTGCGTAATTTACGCAAGCCATAAGCCCGTTGGGGCACCGTGCCAATTAAATCCAGCGGCAGGCTATAGCCCACATCGCTTAAAGTCAGCTGGTAGTAGCGGGCCTGATTATTTTCAACGACTAGCCGGTCGGCGGTGGATAACGAGGTGGGGTAGAAAATCACTTCCGAAATTTCCCCGCTATGAAGTCCATAGGCAGCACCGATACCGCCTATATAAGTACCCGCATAAACGTTGGGTTTGGGAGAGGTCAGCCCGACATCGCTTAATTGTGAATTGATGTACAAAAAAGGCTGCTTGCTAACATACACCACGGAATTGATTATTAAGTTGGCCCCCAGCGTTAGCGGGGCGGTGCTTAAGGGGGGCATATAGCCACTGCTGTGCTCATAAACCGCGCTGCCATTGGTCCCTAAAGAAATCCCCGCATCGGAATCCGGTGTTCTGCCTGAATGGGGCCAGATTAAATATTTCTGACCCGCAGCGCCGGTTACACCCGCAATTGCCCTGGCGTCCAGTTCGTGGGTGGTAGTGGGTCGGGCCACGGTTAAAATGGAAAAATTATTGCTGATGTTAAAAGTAACGCCTATAAAATCATTCACCCCGTCGTAAGTGGCGGAGGGGCGTCCGTTGGCAGTCACCAAAGCGCCCGCGTTCACAATGGTGGGGGCATTCCATTCATTGGGTGTTACAGCGTTACGTGCGTTGCCACTTTGATCGTACCAAATCCTAATGACTCCGGTATCGGTGCCCACAAAGTTCATCAGGCTGCCCACATCCAGATTTCCGCTGCTGTCAAAACCAATGTCCAGCAGGGCGTCATCGGCTACCCGTTGCACCCGAATGGCGGCGCCGGTGTAGGCAGTGCGTAGTTTTCTCAGGCTGTAGGCGGCAGCGGCGCTGCCCACGGTATCTAGCGGTTTGGGGAAGGTGGCGCTGCCATCCAGAAAATTCTGCAAGGCGGCCATGTCCAGCGCCCCGGCGCTGTCAAAGCCAATATCCTGCTCGGTGTTATCGCTACCCCGCCGCACCCGAATGGCGGACCCTGCGTAGGCGCTGCGGAGTTTTCGAAGGCCGTAAGCCACCGTGGCCCCGGTGGCGTTATCCAGCGGGTAAATGCTTTGGGTTAGCATAATCAGCTTGCTGTAAGTGTAAGTGCCAACCCCCACCGTGGCGGTGACTTGGGCCAGCGCCGTATGCCCGTTTACATAGGCCAGCGCCCCGGAATAACTGCCCACTGTAGACGTGGCACCCCCCAAAGCATCCGGGCTTTGGGGCATGCTCATGGCCGTTACGGGGTAGGTGTAGGCGGTGGTGATGGCCACCCCCGTGTTGTACTTGCTTTGCAAATCCGCTTCCACCACACTCATGCCCGAATAGGCCAACTCCTTGGCCGCCAGATTATCCTGACTGGCCGCCCCCACATAGGCCATGGTTAGCGGGGCCGCCATCATTTGCATGGAGGCTCCAATCAGCACGGTAGTGCCTAAAAACACCATCAGCATGGCCAGGCCATATCCGGCCATCGTTCGTTTTGCAGCGCTCAGGGGGAGCTTCACAATAAAAAAATCCACACACATTCCAGCCATCAAGGGGTTTGGTTGGAGCCTCCCCGGTTGGCTTTTTAAATATAATTTATTATCGTTCACTCCCCCAAAAACTTTAATCCTGCGCTTAACCGAGAAGCCTGTGCTGAATGTCGTGGCTTGCCATCCACATGAATGAAGCCAAGGCCCATCAGGCCCCCTGGATTGCGGGGGGTCGTGGGTGAGTGTTCAGTGGCCCGAAATTGGCAATCCTTTAGATCAGCTTGTTGTTTGATTTTTTCTGAACTTTGTCCGCCTTCTTTTCTTTCATGGTTTTGACGGCTTTCTTTTTAACGTCTTTTTTTACGTTTTTTTCTTTAGACATTGGGTTCCCCTTGTTCACTTGGTGATGTCTCTTCTAACGTAGCTTATTGATGGCCGAATAGATACCCCTGCCTAAAATCAGCCACACCCTAACCCCATTGAAATCATACCCGGCTTCGTGGCGCTTTGCTTTGGCGCACGGGTTATTTTAGGGTTTGATGCGGCGGGTTAGCAGGGCTTGAATCCGTCCCCACCGGCTTGCCCACTGTGTTTTCCAGCGGGAATTCTGGTGTTGTCTGGCCATCCTCAGGGTGGTGTGCTGTGGCAGGTTCGGCCCGCCTAACTTGGAGCGGATCAGGATTTGAGACAGATAAATGCCAGTATGGCCGCTGAATAAATAAGCAATCAAGCAAGCCAGCGCAAAGTATCCGGCGTTTTCAGCCCCAAATAGCTCCATTCCCAACAGGGTGCAGGCAATGGGGGTGTTGGCGGCCCCCGCAAAAATGGCCACCAAGCCCAAAGCGGCCAACAAATCAGGCGGAGCACCCAAAAACCACCCCAGCGCATTGCCCAGCGCAGCGCCCATAAAAAACAGAGGGGTCACCTCGCCGCCTTTAAAGCCACTGCCAATGGTAACGGCGGTAAAGAGCAGTTTCCACCACCAGCCCCATGGGTCAACCCATTGACCGCTCAGGGCCTGCACAATGCTAATGCCATCCGGCTGGGGTGCGGTAACCCCCAAGCCCAAGTAGTCCTGGGTTCCTAGGGTGGCTACCAGCCCTATCACCACCACCCCACCCAGCACTGGCCTTAAAGACGCAACGGGTATCAGCCATGCAAACCCCCGCTGCACCCCGTGGGCCAACTCCGAAAACAACCGACTGGCCCAACCAAACGCCATGGCCGCTAGAATCACTTTGGCCCCAAAAAACGGATCGGCCTGAAACGTGGGGGCCGTTGAGTGAATGGCGTAGGAGGTGTGATGAATGCCCCACCAGGCACAGGCCCCGTTGCCCACAAAGGCGGCCATCAGGCAGGGCAGCAGGTTTTTGTAATTGAGTTGGCCAATGGCCACCACCTCGATGGCAAATACGGCTCCGGCCACCGGGGTACCGAAAACCGCCCCAAACCCGGCGGCCACACCGGCCATTAAAAAGGTTTGCAGCGCTCGGCCTTCCAGCTTGAAGGGGCTTGCCATGGCACTGGCGATACTGCCCCCCATTTGCACGGCGGTGCCTTCCCGGCCTGCCGATCCGCCGCACAGGTGGGTGATCAGGGTTCCCATCAGCACCAATGGGGCCATTCGTTTGGGAATGCCGCCGCCGGGCTGGTGAATTTGCTCCACAATCAGGTTATTTCCCGCCACCACCGATTGCCCGTAATGCTGATACAGCAGACCCACCAGCCAGCCGCCCAATGGCAGAAAATACAACAGCCAGGGCTGCTCCCACCGCAGCAGGGTCAGGGCTTCTAAACTCCACAAAAAAAAGGCGCAAACCGAGCCGATGATGATGCTAAGGGGGATTAAAATCAAGGCTCCCTTGAGGAAGTAGCGTAGTTGCGGCATCAAAAATGGGGGCTTTCCACAAACGTTATCTGGGAAGGGGCTTGCCAATGTCAGCAAGCTTTATTCTAGGGGTATTGTACGGGTCGTTTCAAACACAGGTCAATCCGGGCGATGCCTAATAATGGATGGATCGGGCTTTTTTTCAAGAGCGATGAAGGCCCCGGTTTTCCATGAATTGAAAGAAGTGTTTCCCCACGGTTTCAAAATCCTGATCTTTTAATTTATGGTAAACCCCCGGTAAGGAGTCTACCTGATTCAATGATTTTTTGTGGGGCATTCCGTCACTCATGGCTTGCACCAGTGAACGGGGGGCGTTGCTATCATTTTCGCCTTGCAAAAACAGGGTGGGTACGTCATTTAGCTTGCCAAGATAGCGTTCGCAATTGAGGCGGGTGTTGATGCGTTGAATGGCCTTATCGCCAATCAGGCATTTCGCCCACGGGAACTTATGATCCAGATTATAACGAATGATTTTTTCCAGAGACGGAAAACTGTTAACCATCACCAGCGCCTTGGGCTTCTGCCCTTGCAGGCTTTGGTAATAGGCCACATGCGAGGCCACGGGGGTTCCCAGAGAATACCCCATCTGGATTTGCTGGTTAATGGGAACAGCCCCTTTTGACAGGGACGCTAATTTTTGACTGGCGGCCAGCCCGGCTTTGTACATGGCCTCTTCACACGCTTTGCCCTCACTTTTGCCGTAGCCGGGATAGTCGTACACAAAAATACCGTAGCCCTTTTTCCGCATCACATTCATAATGGGCCCCAGATAGCTGAGGTTGCTGCTGCGTTGTTGATGAAACAACACGGTGGGCTTGCTTTGCTGGGCCGGAATATGCCAAGCCCGCAGCTGGATTTTATCGGCCTTCGCATCCAGCCGGACTTCGTGCGTTAAGCCTTTTAGTTTGCCTTGCAGGGTATCCATCATATTGAAATGGTGGGTTTCAATTTTGGATTTTAAAACATCGGCGTTTTTAAAGGGCAAGTCATAAATTTTGGCGGGCGGAAAAATAGCCATGCGCTCCACCCAGTTACGCAGCCCCGCATTCAAGGGCATAAAGGCAAAAACACCCATTAATAAAAAAGCGCCCGTTTTAATTTGACTGCCCAAATAATTGAAAAAGGCCCCGGTGCGCTTGATGGCATAAGTGAAGCCGTGCCAAGCCTGTTTAAACATGCCGGGTTTGGCGGGCGGATTAGCGCCCCCCTGAAACTTGAAAGCCTCATTGGGTGGTCGGGTTGGGAACGACTGGCCATTGTAAGGCAACCGGGCCAACGGGCGGCGAGGCTGTGCTTGATGCAAAAATGCGGAGGTCACTCTGGAAAGGCTCATAAAAAATCCGTTAAAAAACCGGGTAACTATGAATCTAGCCTTTTAACGGCTCAAAACGCAAATCTGTGTCAGGCTGGGGAAAACGCTTTACATTTCTTTGCAGCCAAAGCGGGGCCTGTCGGGCATTCACTTGCGAACAGCTGCATTTTCCAATAAAGTGGAGATTGAATCCAAGCGAGGCCGAGGGGTCGGTTTTGAGGCATTAGAAAAACGATACTGATTTTAGAGAAGAGGGCTGGCCATGAAAATCGTGGTTTTTATCAAGCAGGTTCTGGATAACACCAAATTAAGGTTCAGCGATGGCAAGCCGGTGCTGGAAGGCGTCCCCATGATGATGAACCCGTTTGATGAATACGCGCTGGAAACGGCTTTGCGTTTAAAGGAACAAGCGGGTGGCGATGCCACGGTTACGGTGCTAAGTTTGGGCGCGCCAAACGCCAAGGAAATGATTAAAAAAACCATTGCGGCAGGCGCGGATGCCGCTTTTCTGCTGTCGGATGCCGGGTTGAATGACGGGGACAGCTTGACCACCGCCCGTGCGCTGGCCAAGGGGGTTCAGACGTTGGTGCCGGATGCCGGGGTGCTGCTGTTTGGTCAAATGGCGCTGGATGACGCGGCGGGTCAGGTCGGCCCCATGCTGGCTGAATGTCTGGCAATGCCCAGCGTGACCTATGGCAAAGACGCCAAATTCAATGGCGAGAACCTGATTGTTTTTCGAGAAACCGAGCGGGGAACCGAAGAGGTTTCCATTCAACTGCCTGCGGTGGCCTGCATGATGAAGTGCGAATATGAACTGAGAAGCTCAAATATCAAAGGGGTTATGAAGGCCAATAAAACCGAGATTCCCATTAAAACACTGGCGGATTTGGGGCTGGAACCGGCGTTAGCGGGTGTGGCTGGCTCCGTAACACGGGTGTCCAAAACCTGGCAACGCCCTGCCAAAGCGGGCGGCAAAATTGTGGATGGCGCCGATCCCGCTGTGGCCGTGGGGCAACTGCTGGATTTCCTGAAAGAGGCCAAGGTACTTTAGGAAGCCGCCCGGTGAGGGGTTGAACGCATTGAGCCAATTTTTGAAGAGGATTTTAAAATGAGTGAATTTCAAGGCATCTGGGTGGTGGCTGAATTAACCGCAGAAGGTCAGTTAAGCGAAACCAGTCAGGAACTGTTAACCCCGGCTTGTCGTCTGGGGGATAAGCTGGGTCAAACCGTAACCGGGGTGATTTTGGCTGCTAATCAGGATACCACCGCCGCTGAAGCCTTGCTGGGTCAACTGGGGGCCAGTCAGGTCATTCGGGTAACCCATGACCAGTTGGCGGAATATCATGTGGAGGCTTATACGGCAGCGCTTTCGACCTTAATAACCGCTAAAAAGCCCAACATTGTACTGGCCGGATTTTCTACCACTACCATGGACTACTTGCCTCGGGTGGCTGTTCGCAGCGGGGGGGGCTTGATTTCCAACGCCATTGATCTGGATTTGAACCCGGAAGGAAAAGTGGAAGTGACCCGTTCCTGTTATGCGGAAGGGTTGCTCTCCAGCGTAAGCGCTACCGTGTTTCCGCAGATGGTGGTCATCAAGAAAAAAGCGTTCCCAAAGCCCATTGGCAACGGAGCGCATCAGGCCCCTACCGAAAATTTCCAGCCCGACTTATCCAGTGTTCGGGCCGGGGTAACCGTGCTGAATGTTCAGCAAACCGAAAGCAAAGGGGCTAAAAAACTGGAAGAGGCTGACATTATCGTATCCGGTGGTCGGGGGCTGAAAGAGGCGGGCAACTTCCACTTGCTGGAATCGTTGGCTGAAGCGCTGGGTGCCGCGGTTGGGGCCTCTCGGGCGGTGGTGGATGCCGGTTGGCGTCCTCATTCCGAACAGGTGGGGCAGACTGGTAAAACGGTGAGCCCCAAGCTTTATTTCGCGCTGGGTATTTCAGGGGCCATTCAGCATTTGGTGGGCATGAATACCAGCCAGATGATTATCGCCATTAACCGGGATGAAAATGCCCCTATTTTCAAATCGGCCGATTTTGGCATTGTGGGCGATGTGCTAACCATTGTGCCAGAACTGACCAAAACCATTCGGGATAAAAATTTAAGTTTGCATGTGTAAGCGCTTGTCTGTTAGTAAAAGGCGTTGCGCCTTTTATGGTTGAAAATTCTTTTTTTTAAGCCCTTTAAAAGCCTTTCCCCATTGGGAAAGGCTTTTAATTTGGGATTGTTTCACACAAAAGGCAAAGCAACCGTTAAAATAATAAGCAGTCGTGTTTCAGATTGATTCAATCGTAGAGTCGGGCGCACCATTGGGCAAGCTGGGTTTGGTGATGATCGATAGAGGGCAATGATTACTGATGAATACAAGAAAATACACCGACGGTGAGGTGATTATTGCCGAAGGTACCTATGGCACCCAAACCTTTCAGATCCAAGAAGGCCGGGTGGTGATTTGCAAGGAAACCGGCGGGGTCTGTCGTATCCCCATTTCGGTGTTAACGGCGGGCGAAGTGTTTGGAGAGATGTACCTGTTTGATGACATCGGGTTTCGTACCGCTTCTGTGGTGGCCCAAGGCGATGTGCTGCTGGAGGTGATTCCGAAAGAGGAAATGGAACGACATCTATCGGCCACCCCTCCCGTGGTGCTATCCATGATTAAAACGCTGGCGGTTCGCCTAGCTGAAACTTCTCAGGAAAACTCCTTATTGAAGTACCGGATGAGTCATCCTTTAAAAACTTTAATGAATTTTTTCTCTGGAAAATAAACCGTTTTTTTAAAATTTTTTGAAAAAATTCCTGTTCACAAAAAATCCCTGCCAGCGTTTGCCAGCAGGGATTTTTTGTGAATAAAGCGGCGGGCTAACTGGAATGAGTCAGCCCGCCGGTTTGTATTTATTGAGGGGTGTTGACTTGCACGGTAATGGGTTGATCCAGCTTGATTTCCAGCTTGTCGCCGGAACTGATGGAGACTTCCTTACCCTTTTTGGCAGCAGCGGCCAAAGCACCGGCGCCCGCTCCTACAGCGGTTCCGTAAATGGCGCCTTTGCCCACTTTACCACCGGAGAGAGGGCCCATGGCTGTTCCCAGCGCAGCGCCCAAACCAGCTCCGATAGCAGTCACACCGGCGGATTTCAGAATCCGGCCTTTGGTGGTGTCGCCTCTCAGCATGCCGTCTTCAGTGGCTACCGAACCTTGAATGGCATAGCGTTGACCGTCGGGGGTGACGATTTCGGTGAACGCGATATCCATGGTGCCGGGTTTGCCGGTACGCCCTGCGGATTGTACTTCGGTGACTTTGCCCATAATCTGGCTACCGGTAGGAATGATAACCATATTGTCGGAGCTCATCAAGGGTTGATCCACTTTCAGGTTGACCATGTCGCCCACTTTATTGAGTTCCGAGCTAATGACGCCGCTGCTTAGTGTGCCGGTGAACTTGGTTTCAGCAGGTACGGAAGACACACGCCCTTGCAAGGTGGTGGGGGCGGTGCCAGCCTGAGTTGGAGGCGTGGTGGCCGCTGGGGCTTGTCCGCCTGCCAGGTTCATACGAGCCCGCAGGTTCTCAACCATGGCGGCAACTTCGGCCCGGGTGGCAGGTTGCAACGGTTCAATCGCATTTCCGGCGTTAGGCTCGTTGGCGAAGATACCGGCCTGAATGGCGGCAGCTACACCGGGACGGGCCCAGGTGGGAATAGAAGCGGCATCCCGGTAGCCTGCCAGCACCTGATTAATGGTGGCATCGCTGGGCATTGGAATGCGGGCGGCATTGCTCAAAATGGCCATGGACTCGGCGCGGCTAATGCTTTTGGCGGGCATAAACTGTCCGTTGGGATATCCGCTCACCAAACCAGTGGCACGTACGGTTTCAATGGAAGGGTAAGCCCAGTGGCCGGTTGGCACGTCATTGAATGTTTGGCTACCGGTGGCGTTGAGATTCAGGCTTAATGCCTTCACCATCATGGCTGAAAACTCAGCACGGGTAATCAATCCTTGGGGACGAAAGGAGCCATCCGGGTATCCGGTTAAAATCCCTTGATCCGACAGGCTTTGAATGGCATTTTTGGCCCAGTTGTTTTGGCTGTCCGGGAAAAACGCCGCCATGGCCATCAGGGGGGAGGCCACCATTTGGATGGTTAATGCCAAGGTTATAATTTTAGCTTGGGTTTTCATAGTATCTCCTTTTTAACGATAGTATTTTTTTGCGATTTTGAAGTGGCATCAGCCGGTGTTTATACGATGGCGTATGGTTTGTACAGGCTGATTGAGAAAACTGGATTTTGCAAAGACACCGCTGCTGGGTTTAGCGTCTTTAAGTTATGGAATCTTGTTCATTGCTCAATTTAAGACACCATCACTCATCTCTGAATCCAATTCAGGGTGTGAATAGAGTTTGTCAAGCAGGGTGAGAACAGCACTGCCCGGTTGATAAATTGAGGAATTGACGGTGGTTGGAATTTCTTATGTTGAATGTCCGACTGTATTCCTGGGTCATTTTTCAAATGACAGCAGGCCCTCTTTCAAATTAACAAAAAGCCCTAATAACTACCCTATTAAAAGTTCTATAACCTGCTACGTTAAACAACATGAATAGTTTCAACTCACTTTATCCTAGCACAAGGAACCCCAAATTGTTGAGATAATGCTTTACACTCCTTCAATTTAAAATACACTGGCTCAAAACAAATATTTTTTGGCAACTGCCGTAGTTCGAAATTACCTATTTTTTCAACATTACTATTTAAATTGCAATCAATATACTTTAAATAGTTGCTTTCTTAAAAATTTTTTGAAAGCCGTTTTAAATCTTAAAATTGTTTTAGAAACGTCACAATTGCAAGAGGCCATCCTACTGGAAGGATTGAAAAAAAATGCACAGAAAAAGCAGAGTAACCATTGGCAGAAATGATGTTTTGGAGACTCAGGAAAGTGACTCGCTGGGAGCAGGTTCCAGTTCTTGTTCCAGCAATAAGGCGTTCACTTCTCCCCCCACCAGTAGCGCAAATGAGGTGAGATAGAGCCAAATCATCAAAATAATAATGGCGCCCATGGGGCCGTAAATTTTGCTGTAATTGCCCATATTATGGACATATTGGCTAAACAGGAATGAAAACAGAATCCACAACGGCACAAACACCAAAGCGCCAGGCCACATTTTTTTCCAGGACTGAGGACCCAGAGGCCTTGGCACCATGGAATACACAAACCAGCTAATTACCAGAAGGCTGGAAACAGACAAGGCCCACCGGCCCCAGCTCATAAAGTCGATAGCGCTGTTGGGCAGGTTTAACCCGGTTTGCAAAATTTGGATAATCAGCTCTCCAAAAATAATCAGGTTGGCACAAACCAGCACAATAAAAGCCAGCCCCAGTATCAAGAGAATGGCAATGGCGCGTTGCTGCCAAAAACCCGGTGTTCTGGACTCCATGCCATAAAAACGGATGAACGCTTTTTCCAGGGTGACCGCCCCGTTGGAAGCGGTCCACAACGAGGCCAGCAAACTTAAAAGGGCCAGTTCACTGGTACTGTCGGCAATCAAGGCCCGAATGCTGGCTTCCACCATATGAAAAGCCTCTCCCGGAATCAATCGCTGTAGCACTCGGGCCACTTGGGCAAACAATTCGGGTTGGGCGTTCATGAGGCCAAACAAGGTGAAAATGAAAATAATCATGGGAAGCAGTGAAATCATCCAGTTGTAGCACATTTCCGCCGCCAGTCCGGCGCAATCATGCTGAATCATTCGCTGGGTCAGCGTTTTAAGAAACGACACGATTTGACTGGCCCCATACGAAGCCTTCCCGATGAAACCGGGTTTCCCTGTAATACTGATAGAGTCAGGCTGATGTGTAATAGGACAATCCCCCTGTGAAACTTTTTGAACCCCTGAGTGGTAGATTAGCATAGGATAGAATAAGAGTGCTTCGCCCGTGAAGCGGAACCATAAAATGGCTGGGGCGTCCTGATAGTTTACAGATAAAAAACAGCACGCGCGATAGCCAGGTTCGCAATTTGGAATTAAGGAGGGAACATGATGAATGATCGCATTTTGAGCCACAAGCTTTATCAGCAAGCCAGTATTTTGGTTGTGGCCGCATTGGTGACAACCGGTTTAACATCCAGCGCTTTTGCCGATGATATCTGGCGTAAACCAGCCGTGAAACAGGGTGCTATTGGCGCCGCTGCCGGTGCCGCTGTGGGGGTCATGTCGGATCGTACCTCCGTGGGTAAAGGGGCTGCAACCGGGGCCGCCGTGGGTGTTGGCACCGGCCTGATGACCCAGTCCCGATTTTTCAAGGACAAGCCCTTATTACGAAATACCGCTCAGGGCGCTGTGATTGGCACCGGAGCCAGCTATGCCACCGGACGCAGCAAAACCAACGGCGCTGTGTTGGGTGCGGGTAGCGGCGCTGGTTATCATTACGTTCGCAAATTTTGGAACCGGCGATAGTCCTGCCATGATTTAGCACTGCGCTTTAAGCACACCAGAAAGGTCGAATGCGTTTCGGCCTTTTTGGGTGTTAAGGAGATCATCAGGCGCATTTAAAAATTGAAATTTACCTTTGATTTGGCATTAATAGAATGATGATGCCCCACAAAAAAACAACCGCCCCTACTGCAAACAATACCGTTACCCCTTCCCCTCAGGCGTTGGGGCCTGAGAAGGATCTGGCTGGCCTGATGTCGGATTTGATCGGCTGCCGACGGTGCGAACGGTTGGTGGCGTGGCGGGAACTGGTTGCCGAGGTGAAGGTGAAACGCTTTGCGGATGATCGATATTGGGGCCGTCCGGTGCCCAGTTTGGGAGATCCCAACGCCCGTGTTTTGCTGGTGGGCTTGGCCCCGGCGGCGCATGGGGGAAATCGAACCGGGCGCATGTTTACCGGCGATCGCAGCGGAAACTGGTTGTATCGGGCCTTGCACAAGGCGGGTTTTGCCAATCAGGCGGAATCCATCAATCTGTCGGATGGCTTGTATTTATCCGATTGCTACCTGAGCGCGGTGGCCCATTGCGCACCCCCTGATAACAAGCTACTGCCTGCCGAAATCCTGAATTGTCGTTCCTATTTAACCACTGAACTGGCCTTGCTTAAAAATATTCAGGTGGTGGTGGCCTTGGGCAAAGTGGCCTGGGATGCTATTTTGCGGGAACCCCGCTTGGCCTTGCCCAAAGGGCAGCCCAAGCCTAAATTTGGCCATGGGCTGGTGTATGAATTGCAGCAAGGGTTAACCCTGATTGGCTCATATCACCCCAGCCAGCAAAATACCTTTACCGGCCGATTAACGGAACCTATGTTTGATCAGGTTTTTGAGCGGGCCCGTCAGGTTTTAAACCGCAATCAGACAGCCAGCGCCGCACAATGGCCGGACGGCTCCATGAATCGCTAGACAGATCCATAGAGGGCTAAGGGGGCTCGCAATACTTGCAGGCGTAGTCCCGCCCGTCTTCAAAGGCATTTGGCACAATTACCGGGCCGGGTAGACCAATGCCATGCAAGCTGCTAAAAATCAGTTTTCGCCATACCGGATGCTGATCGATGCCCAATATGTCTTTGGGTTTCACCAACACCCGATGGCCTTCCCGGTTGGTCAAGCGAACGCTATCAGGATTGACCACCTCAAGCCGACAAGCTTTACACACCCGGTTGTCATTTAAATAAACATCCTGATACTTGGCCGCCATTGCGGTTGGTCCCATCCACAGCAACCCGGCCAGTAAATAAGGAATGCCGTTATGGCCGTTACGAAGGATGAATGACATGGTGTTTCTGACTCCCGTTTGCCCCGGTTGATTCTACCGGATTATCGGCCTGAAATCCGAAACCTTGAATTTTAAAGACCGCCCGCTTTGGGTGCCAAGACCTTTCCCAAGCAGCGTTTTTGTTTTTGGTAATGGCCTTTGCTCGCTGGATTCAGGGGGAAAGACAAAAATTAAAGTTTTGCCCGAATCCGGCGATATCCGTTAAAAGCAGGAGTGACGACTGACTAAAACAAAGCAGTCAAAGCAATTAATACGATTTGTAAATTCCCTTCTCAATTTACTAGGTTCCTTCAAGCAAGATAAGGAGTGCGATATGGCTTACACGTCCCGGCCCATCAACCCTGAGGTTAGAATTATTGATGGGGGGCCAGTGACTAATACACAAAACATGGCGTGGGTCTTTCGCATCCAGCACGAGGAACTGTTAGAAGACATCCGGCACCTGGAATGTTCTCTGACGTTTCGCAACACTAACTTTACCGAAGTGAGCTACACCGATCCCGAAGGCGAATTGCAAACCATGTTTCGGGTAACCCGAGATGGCTTTATTTTGTTGGCCCGAAAATTTACAGACGAAAAATCGGCCCAAATCCATCACGATTACCTGGAAGCTTTTGATCGGTTGGACGAAAATTTAAAGCAATTGCAAGTGTGTGATAAAAACCCGTTTCTCACCATGAGTACCCTGGACTTGATGAAAATGCAGGCTTCCATCGAGGCGGAACGTCGTATTTTGAGGCGCGCGAATTATTAACGTTAAAAAAGCCTTGAAAAGGTTTCAAGGCTTTTAAAATCAAATGGTGGGCGCTGACGGACTCGAACCGCCGACCCTCTCGGTGTAAACGAGACGCTCTACCAACTGAGCTAAGCGCCCGCTTTTGTTGCGGAATTTAGTTATACCCAAAGCGGATGAGTCGGTCAACCGTCAAAATTTGACGACCCCTCTCTTTCCGCATGGGCAGACCAGATGTGATGTTCGGTAATCAGCCAGTCTACCGGCAAATCCCACCCTTCCACGGGCAGGTTTTCCCATAATAAATCACTGGGAACAGCGCCGATGGTCACACAGGTCTGCCCCTGCTCATGCGCCTGCCCCAAAAAGCGGTCGAAATTGCCCTGCCCATAACCCAGGCGGTACCCGCTTTGGTCAAACAGCAATCCGGGCAGAATCATGACATCATCCGCTTGCAAGTGTTCTGGGCCAATGGCTGCCGCCTCCTCTGATGCCTCCGGTTCCAGAATGCCGTGCTTTCCGGGCCTTAGCGGCTTTTGGGGCTGGTAGGGGTAAAACCTCATGCCTTGCCCGGATTTCATGACGGGGAGAAACCAGTTTTTGTCAGGAAACTGGTTCGCCAGCGCTCGCAAGTCGGGTTCTGTACGTAAAGGGTAATAAAACAGCACCCGGCTGGCTTTAATAATGGCCGGGTGGGTGGCGATTTTTTGACAGATCAGCGCGCTCAGGCTGGCCATGGGCAGGGTGGCCCGCAGGGCAAGCGCTTGTTTTCTAAGGGTCTGTTTGGAAGCGTCGGAAATGGGGGAATCACTCATAGGTTAAGCTTTCATACTAAAAATTAAAGTTTCCCGGAAATGGGTCGACTTTTTATTCAGCGGAATAGCTGGAGGTTCAGCCCCTTTATGATAAATGATCGAAAACAGTTTTGTCTTCTCCTGAAACAGGCCCGACAAGAGGCTAAATTAAAGCAGGAAGTGGTGGCCCGTTATTTACAAATTCCCACGTCGGCGGTGTCCTCATTCGAGTCCGGGAATCGGAAGCTGGAAGCCGTGGAGCTGTACATGCTTTCCAAGCTGTACAAAAAGCCCATGGAATGGTTTTTCAACGAGCGCCCCGATTACCTGTTTATTTCCAGCCGTCCCCAAAGTGAGGCGGATGACCCATTAATTGCGGAATGCTTCAATTTACTCAAAAGCGCTCCCCGGCACTTGCAAAAAAGTGCCGCTTACGGGGTTATCGGTTTTTTAAGTGAGCGTTAAATTTCGATAATTTGCCACTCTAACCTCTTCTTCAGGGTATTACTTTACTCCTCTGTTTGGATGAAGGTTGTGGCCTGTATGGGTTCATTGCCCCCACAACGGGCAAGCTATGCTATATTGTTCACATCTTGAGTGAGCGTTGGAGTGTGGCTGCGATTTCATGACAGTAAGCCCTAAGATCAAAAAGCCGGTTTTTGCCGCCTTGTCGATTTCACATCATGCGGTTGAACTGGCGGTTTTTTCCCATAAAACCCTGTCCATTCAACAGGCGTTATCCATGACCATGCCAGAGGGGTTGATTCACCCTGAGCTGGATACCATTCAGGACATCACGTTTTTAAAAGAGTTAATCTCCCAGCTGTTGCGTTCCGCCAAGCCCCGGCCTACTCTCGTTCATCTGTCGCTTCCCGGCACCTTGCTGCGCATGGTGGAAATGCCCAAGGGCATGGATGCTTCCAGTTTGTATGTTTCGCTATCCAGCGAAGCCGAGCGCTATAAAACCTTTGACAACACCGAGGCCGCCGTTGATTTTGTGGTGATTGATAACCCTCAATTGCCCCATAGCATGCAGCAACTCATGTTAGGGGCGCTGCGCAGCGACGCGCTGTCCGCTTATTTGAAAGTGATGAAAGATTTAAAGCTGAAAGTCCATACCATTGGGCTGGAACCTTTGAATGTTCTGCGGGGTATGGCCGGTACCGGGGTTCTGGATAGCTTGGTGCAGCAAGCGGGTCAGGATGCTCACTGGGGCATGATTCTGGTGGATCCCTCTCGCATTCGCTTTTCCCTGTGGCAATTTGATCAGCTTATGGAGTTCCGGGAATTGTCTATGGACACCCGTGATTTTGCCAACGCCGCCCAGGACAACATGGTGGTGGAAGATTTACTGGAAGAGATTCGCCGAACCACCAAAACCTTGCAACCCGTTTTGTGGATGACCCACAACCTGCCTCCTGCCATGGAAGCGGTTCTGGCAAGCCATTTGGGCTGTCCGGTACGCAGCGCCCCTATCGGTAACGCTATTTCCATGTCTCACCCCATATCGCTTGCTACCATTGGGGCGTCCATGACTTCAGTGGTCCCCTTTCCTTTTGATTTGGATATCAATGCGGGTTTGAATCAATCGGGAGGCACTTCTGTGAGTAGTGGGGCCAGTGGTTCCCATGTTGGAGACAGTGGTTCTGATTCGGGAAAATTGCCCTGGCTAATGCCCTTGGGTGTAACTTTGATGGTGTTGAGTGGGCTTGCTTCTATTGTTTTATGGCTGATGGCCAGCTCAGTGGGTGCTCAGATTCCAGAGGCGCAATCCAAAGTGGAGGGCGCCAAGGTGGAGGTTTCCGGTCTGCAAAGTCGGCAGGAGGAGTTAAAGCGTAAGGCGGAGCTGGATCAAAGTTTGATTCAACTGCTGGAAAAGGCCAAGATTCGGAACCTGGTTTATGTGGCCCTGACCGATGACTTGAGACAAAAGACCCCTGAACAAGTCTGGATTCAGGCTTTAGAGGTGAACGAGGGCTTGCTGCTGACCGGCAAGGCGCTGAATCATAAATCGGTGATTAATTTTGCCAAAAGTTTTGATGCGGCCCCTTACACCAAGGCCATTTTAATTGATTCAATTGTAGAAGGCCGCATGGCCAGTTCTTTGGTTTACGATTTTAAAATCAGCGGCGGCATCAACCTGGATCCTTCCCTGCTGCCGCCCAAGGTGTCACCGGGTGCGGATAGTAGTGGGGAAAACCCACCCGCCAACCCCGGAGCTTGAGGTAGGTATGGCATTAAGGCAAAACGAAAAAACATTGGTTGGGGCCGCTTTGGTGGCTGGTGGCATTGCCATTTTTGTGGGGCTGGGGCTTCCTCAGTTTGACGCTTACACAGCCAATACCACCCAGTTTAACGCGTTAAGCGATGAGTTAAAGAACCTGCAAATTGAAAAAGACTCTTTGACCGGCCAAATTGCTATTCTTGAAAAAAATACGGATATTCCACCCGATATTAAAGTAAAGACCTTTACGGAAGATACCCGCGAAGTGGTCATTAAGCAGATGCTGGATCAGGTGGTGGGGTTGGCCACGGGGGCGGGCAATAAATTTATCAGTCTGGCGCCTGCCGAGGTGGACCCTTTGATCAGTAGTTCCGCAACAGCTTCGGCAGAGGGAGAACCCGCCGCTGATGCCACCAATGCACCGGCGGACGCTGCCACGCCTGAAGAAGGTGCGGAAGGAGAGCCTGTGGCACCGCCGCCACCCATGTTGACCACCTTTGGTTATCAATTGGCGGTTCGCGGCACCTACAATACCATTCAGAGCTTTTTGAGATTGATGGCCCAGGAAAAAGAGTTGATGGAAATGACCGCCATTAACGTGGTGAATGAATCCAATAACAAAGACACCGCTGGGGCCACGGACACGCTTTATGATCCCGGCTCACCCATTAAGTTGATGGTAACCATTCGGTTGGCCATGCAACAGGTGGCTCCCTGATTGTTTAAAGCCGGATAAAATAAAGCCCTGTAACATTGCTGTTACAGGGTTGGACATAGGCTGGGTTGAAATCTGTTTGATGTTGAATGCCTGAAAGCTTGCTGCTTTCGACATCAAACAATTTGGACGGTCTGAACGGAAGGGGAGGGTTTGGATTGAAGCCACCGTCTGTATGTCTCTTGATTAAATAAAAACATTTAACAAGCCTGGATTGCGGAACGAGTTATAAAGGTTAACATCGCGGATATCATGCGTATCGTTTTTTGAAATGATGCGCATTTGAGGTGGGTGGCGTGGGTTGGACGGGCAGGCAAAAAAAAACCACTAGAATCACGTCTAGTGGTACAAGGTGTGTCCAGTGGAGATAAAGCGTGCTTACAGGTTTGTCTTTTCCTGCGTGAGCAAGGCCAGGTTTAATGCTTTGGCCTTGGCTCGTGATTTTTGGCGGGTTTCAGACAAACGGGTCAGAATATGGCTGTAACAACTCAGCAAATACTCGTGTTCTTCTTTGGGCAGGCGATTTTCACTGCCCCTTAGTAACAACTGGGCTTGCCTGTATTTTTTAAGCCGCAACAGCAGCACAATATTTTGATCGTATAAGCTGGGCAGTAAAAATTTTTGGTAGGGCAGGATTTGTTCAAAGGCCCGATTACAGCATTCCAGCGCTTCACGGTATTTACCCAATACATCCAGAACACCGGCTCGTGAAATTAAGGCTTCCACGCTATGGGGATTAATGACCAGCGCCCGGTTAAAAGTTTCCAACGCTTCCTGATCCCGGTTCAGGCAATACAGAATGTCGCCTCGCAGCACCAGCGCCCGAATATCCTGAGGCTCCATTTCCAGGGTTTTTTCCACCATTCCTAAGGCGGATTCGTAATCCCCTTCGTAAATAAACAGGTCACCTGCGGTTTTCAGGTACCGTTCCGCCGAAAAATTGAGAACTTTGCTCAAAAAATTCATTCTGGCGACAACCCTCACTCTTGAATCTGGGTAATTTGTTTAAATCATCTTATCAAATCGCGGTGAATGCGAACGTCCGGCTACTCAATCCACCGCTGGAAAGTACTTTAAAACCGGCCTTTTGCACCACTACAAATCCGTATAATCATCTATTTGTTTACGCTACAAGCCGTATAGTCTGCAAATGCCTTGGTGTCCTTCCCCATGTGGGGAGTAATAATTCGTAACAAACATCCCCATGGGGGTGTAATTTTCAGAACAACGCCTGTTCTTCTTCCCCCCCCTGGATCTCAATGGACCTCAATGGATCTCAGGAATTTAGAGGAAGTGTTGGGCTTTAAAAAGCAGGAAGATAAAAACAGCGAAAGACCGCTTTATGCCAATCGAACGGGTTTACAATGGCCTGGAAACAGCCTGACAAAAAGTACAGAAAATACCGGGCACCTGTGTGCATCGCCCTCCTGATGATGGGCTGTGTGTATGGCCCCTGCGGTGCCTTGCTTCACCACTGGCCCATTCCTGCGGCCTTGGCGATGTCCCCTTTGCAGGGGTCCGCCTCCTTCAGCAGCCAGATACAGTCGCAAACCCTTCCGCCTTCGGTTCATGCCTATTTCCCCGCATCAGGGCTGATTCTCAAAGCCGATCGGCTGGCCGGGCAATATAAACTGGGGGCGGCCAAAGCCTTATACCAGCAAGCGATTCGCCAAAACCCCCGTGCTGCGGGTGGTTGGAATGGGTTGGGCAAAATTGCCTACTATCAAACCAGCGCTTCCAATCAGCATGTGCGCAATCAAAAAGAGGCGCTTCAGGATGAGGCCATTCAGCATTTTTTAACCGCTTTGCGTTATGAACCGGGCTATGTGGATGCCCATCTTCATCTGGCCCGTATTTATATGGACAAAGGCCGCATGCAGGAGGCGGGTGAAGCAGTTGGCAAGGCCTCTTTGCTGGCGCCCAATCATTACCGGGTTTTAACCGGGCAGGGCGAATGGCTGGTTCGGCAAGGACAATATAATGAGGCGGTTCCTTATTTAGAACGCTCCATTCAAAGGTATTCCGCCGATGATGCCGCCCATTATTTTCTGGCGGTGGCCTATACGGCGCAAAACCGGCTGGATGAAGCCTTGGCTCAATTAAACAGCACGGTGTGGCTTAATCCGGCCCATGCCCCGGCCCACTATCAACTGGGGCTTATTTATGAAAAACAGGGGAACGGGGCCGCTGCGGTGGAACATTATCAGCAGGCGCTGGCCTTAAAACCCGAACTCACCAAGGCTCGGGAGCGGCTGGCTGGCTATCTGGAATCCAGAGGCGATATCGCGGCGGCTTTGTCTCACTGGAAACGCTTACAGGAATCGAATTCGCCCGATTGGGAGGCCACCGAGCGGCTGGGGCGGCTTTCCGTTCAAAATCAGCAGCCAGAAGTGGCCATTGCCCTCTATCGTGCCTGGCTGGGCCAACACCCGGAGGATCAGGCCAAAGTTGGTCAGGCTCTGTCTGTGGCCAAAACGGCACTGGCCCGCCAAAAGCTGAGAGATGATGATTTAATCAGTCAGGGCGAGGCCAAACGCTATGCGGAACAAGCGTTGCAATACCAACCCAATAACTTTGAAGCCCGCCTGATCAGCGCCCGACTGGATCGGGAAATGGGTGCGGAACTTTCGCCTGATAAAGCCAAGGCCCCCGAGTTGATTGAGGTGGCCTTGCGAGAGCCCGGCCGACAGCCCTATCAATCTTTTGAAAAAGGAACGCTCTTGTTGGCCCGTTTTCAGTTTCAGGAGGCGCAAAGCGCTTTGCGTGAAGCCCGCCGCACGGGAGAAGGCAATCGGAATGATATGGTGTTTGGCGAATTGTTTTTAACCATGGGCTTGCCCGACTTGGCGGAAGAATCATTTCAACTGGTTTTAAAAAGCCTGCCTGACAATGCCGCGGCCCGACTGGGGCTGTCCAGGGCGGCACAAGCCAAGCGGCAATCTCAAATGGGGGTGGCTGAGGCTAGAGACTGGACTTCTGCCCAAACCCGCCCACTTGCTATTGAAAAATTAAAACAAGCGCTGACCCACAACCAGTGCAACGCAGAAGCCCATTACCGGCTGGCCGAAGCGTATGAAAAAAGCGATTTGGATGCCTTGGCCGCCGATCATTACTATGCCTACCTTGGGCTAGCACCTTTGGGGGAAAAATCAGGCTCCGCCCAATCCAGAATGAATCGCTTAAAACGCAAAATGGTTCAAAATCGCAATCGCTAAGGGGCGGAACGCATTGAAGTTGACAGGTGACAGTCTCCTGATTTTCTGTTAAGAGTGTAGTAATTACGTTTCTTAAAATGCTGGATATTTTGATGAGCCTGTTTAATCCCTCTGCTCCGTTGGATGTTCGTTCCTTTGGCCTGTTTTCCAGACCCAGGTTAAAAGCGAGCCCGTTGCCTGCGGGTGCCAGGGCGCACGGTGGTGAGGGGCCTGCCGTTGGGAAAGTGGAAAATCGAGCGTTCCCTCCAGCTCGGGCGTGGCAATTCTCAATCAGTCAGGATACTTTTGAGGCTTTTTCCACAATTCCAGAACCCGAATTTAACCGCCTGAACACGCTTAAAAATACCGAAAATGATTCGTGGCGGATGTTATTGAATAAAACCGCCCTGTGTCCTGATTATCGGGACTGCCAGGGTTTTGCTCCGTTGCATTACACGGCTTTTATCGATGATCGCACCACCGCCCGTAGTTTGTTGCAAATGGGAGCCAAGCCCGATGTACTCAGCCATCATGGGGAGTCTCCCTTGATGCTGGCCGCCATGCGGGGGAATGTCTGGTTGGCTGGCATTCTGCTTCGGCATCAAGCCGACCCTAATTATCGTTACGAAGCTCCCTGGCCTCAATCCCCCATGGTGTACGCCGCACGGGAAGGACAAGTGGATGTTTTGGCCTTGCTGCTGGCTCAGGGTATCACCCCGCAAAATAAAAATGAGGCACTGGCTGGGGCCGCCCGCTACGGTCATCTGGCCGCGGTTGACTTGTTGTTAAACAACGGGGCCGATGTAAACCAGAAAGATGCTCAGGGCTTTGGGCCTTTGATGCTGGCCTTGCGATCCGGTTCTCCGGATGCTGAAAAAGTGGGCCTTCGGCTGGTGGAAGCGGGGGCAAATGTGCATGACAAAGTTCAGTCCACCGGCAAAAGCGCTTTGTATTTGGCTGAAATGATGAATTACACTGAGTTGGCTCAAGCACTGAAACAAGCGGGCGCTAAAAGCATGGATGGAAAAAAAGATCAGGGAACACCCTTTAAGGCTGCCGGATTTAAAAACTAGCGCCCGTTTTGCCTTGGCATCAGTCACTTTTTGGCTTTTTTAACATTTTAAAAGCGGGTATGCTCTTTCAAAGCGCCTGCATTTGAGCTATACTCTTTCCATCTTAAATCGGGAGCCGATACTCCAATTAGGCTGAATGCCCCTTGTGGTTCCAGTTAAAGCGTCGGACTCCCCAGTTACCCAGATTTGATAACGATTGGCTCGTTCAATGAGTCTTTTTTCCAAGACATCCCAGGTTTCCAAAACCCCCAGCACCCCTCAAATCGACAAACGATTCCTTGAGGAAGAAATCTTGCCACATGTTTTCAAGCCAGCGCGCTACCTGGGTCTGGAGCAGGGTACTTACCACAAGTCCTTTGACCGTTCGGCGGTGCGTATGGCTGTGGCTTTCCCCGATTTATACGAGATTGGGTTTTCCAACTACGGCCTGAAAATGTTGTACTCTCTGGTGAACCAGCAGCCTGATTTTATGTGCGATCGGGTCTATGCCCCCGCCCCGGACTTCAAGGAAAAAATTCTGGCGCATCAAATGCCCCTGTACGGGGTGGAAAGCTTCGTGCCGCTTAAAGATTTCGACACGCTGGCCTTTTCCCTGCAGTACGAACTGAATTACACCACCATTTTCGGTTTGCTGGAAACGGCCCAAATCCCCTTTCGCAGCGAACACCGCAGCGATCAGCGCTACCCGTTGCTGATTGCGGGAGGCCCTGGATCGGCCAATCCCATGCCCCTTTCTCCCTTTTTTGACGCCTTTATTATTGGGGATGGCGAAGAGGTTTTGCTTGAAGTTTTAACCTTGATTCAAAAAAGCAAAAAGGAACGCTGGGCCAAGCCGGAACTGCTTAAACAGCTGGGTCAGCTGGAAGGCTTGTATGTGCCGGGTGTGACGGCCAAGGCCTATAAACGCATTGTGGACATTGCCGAAAATCCGGTGGATGTGGCCCCACTGATTCCCCTGATTGGGGCGGTTCATGACCGTATTACGGTAGAGGCCCGTCGTGGATGCGACCGGATGTGCCGCTTTTGCCAACCCTGCTTTATCAACCTGCCGGTGCGGGAGCAGAGCATTGAAAACATCAAGAACGCCGCTTTAAAAGAGATTCAAAAAACGGGCTATGAAGAGTGTTCGCTATTGTCGTTGTCTATTGCCGATTATTCTTATTTCAAGCCCTTGATTCTGGAAGTGTCTGAGGCGCTGGCCGAAGAGAACGTGTCCCTGTCGCTGCCCAGTCAACGCGCGGATCGTTTTAGTCTGGATGTGGCCGAGGCGGTGCAAAGCATTCGCAAAAGTACCCTTACTTTCGCCCCCGAGGCTGGTACCACCCGCCTGCGGGATGTCATCAACAAAAACCTGACCGATGGGGAAATCATGAACGCGGTTACCACCGCTTACCGGGCGGGCTGGAACAAGGTAAAACTATATTTTATGATTGGCCTGCCCACCGAAACCCATGCGGATTTGGATGGCATTGTGGACATTGTGCGCCGCATGCAGCAGGAATGCCTGGAAATCAAGCGGGAACCGGGCTTGTCCAAAAAAACCTTTCTGGAAATCAATGTTACCCTGTCTAATTTTGTGCCCAAACCCCATACCCCTTTTCAGTGGTTTGCCCAAGATACCATGGAGCAGCTTTACCACAAGATTGAGTACCTGCGGGAGCAGTTTCGGGCCTTTCGGGGGGTGAAGCTGAATTTTACCGATCCTGAAATCAGCAAGCTGGAAGCGGTCATTTCTCGGGCAGGGGTGGAGCTGGCCGATGTGATTGAATCGGCTTATCGCAAAGGCGCTTATCTGGATGCCTGGGATGACACCAAGAACTTCGCCCGCTGGTTTGAGGCCCTGGAGGAAAAGGGCATTCATTATGAAGCCTATACCCGTGATCGCTGTTGCGATTTGGATGAAGTTTTGCCTTGGGACCCCATTGACGTGGGCTTGACCAAGCAATGGCTTCAGGAAGAATACCGCAAAGCAACTCAGGCCAGCAGCACCACCCCTTGTTTTGAGGAGTGCAGCGTGTGCGGGGTGTGCGGATCGTATAGCACCTGGCCCAAGTTCATTGAAACGCCTACTTTTAAAAACGTAAAGCGCATTCAAAACTCGATTTCGGGAGAGTCGGAACCGGAAGAGACGCCCCAGAACAAGAAAGACCCGGTGTGTAAGGTTCGCCTGAAGATTGAAAAACGAGGCGATTTAAAGTTTATTTCTCACCTGGACTGGTTTCGGATGATTTACCGGGCCATCTCCCGCAGCAAACTGCCCGTGGCTTACAGTCAGGGGTTTAACCCTCGCCCCAAAATAGGCTTTGCCCCCGCCCTGCCTCTATTTACGGAAGCGGAAGGTGAATATCTGGATATTGAGCTGACCGAGCGCATGACCGGGGTTCAGGCCCGTTTGAACCCGTATCTTTCACCGTTGAGCCAGATTCTGGAGGAGCGTTTAATCCCCATTGGTACCCCTAGTATCGATCGCAGCATCCGCACCTTGCGTTATCGGGCAAATTACTCTGTAAACACGACTTGCGCCGATTCGGGAAGTCAGGTTAATATGAGTGAACGCATTGCGTTCCTGAAATCACAATCGATTTTGCCAGTCGAAGTCGAGGTGACTCAAAAGTCAGGCACTCGCAAGCAGACATCCAAAAAAGTTTTAGATTTAGTACCATACCTTGAACATCTTGAGGTCGACGGAGACGGGGCTGTTTCCTTCACCCTCCGGCGACTTGAAGCCGGAAGTGGTGCAAGAAACAGCACAAACGGTAGCTCTGCTTCAATTAAACCGCAGAACGCCGACCACATGAACGGGGTAGAAACGGGAACTGATGCAAACGCAAGCCAGGGAACGCGTCCCGAAAGCAATGACCTTGATGAGCAGGGTATTCCAGCTCAAGGCCACGCTTTGGGTGAAACAGCCTTAACGGAGCGCGGGCTTGCCTCTGTCAAACCCTCCTGGGTGCTAGATTTAATCAATCCAACGCTGAAATGGTCTTTGACCCGCACCAGCATTGAAATGGAACCGTTGAAAGAAGCAATTCCGGCTTCCCAGACTTAGCCTGTTTTCACCCAATCGAGTTGATGAAGAGTTTTTTAACAGTTATTGAAAGTTTTTTAAGTTTTAAGGATTTCAGTTATGGCAAAACGCAAAATTGTAATTTCGGAAAACGATAACATCGCCGCTTTAATGGAAGATGATCGGGCCGTTGAATTTATCATTCACCGGGGCGATATGCTGCTAGGGGATGTGTATCTGGCTACGGTGGAAAATATTCTGCCCAGTATTGATGCCGCTTTCGTGAATGTGGGCGGGGATAAAATGGGCTTTTTGCACTCCAGTGATGTGCCCGGAAAAGGCGACCTGAAGGCTCGTTTGGAACCCAAGCAGCAGCTGGTGGTTCAAATTATGAAAGAACCCACCGGCCACAAAGGCCCTCGGGTGAGTACCAATGTGAGTTTGCCCGGACGTTTTTTGGTCATGATGCCGGAATCCAAGGGTATTAGCATTAGCCGCAAAATTGTGGAAACCGTTGAGCGCTCCCGTTTAAAATCGGTGGTGAGCCTCATTAAACCACCTGGGGTGGGGGTGATCATTCGTACAGAAGCCTCTAACCAGAAAGAATCGGATATTACCGAAGACTTTGAAACCCTGCTGGAGCGCTGGCAGAATATCGTATCCATGGCGGATACGGCGGCCCCGCCTACCTTGCTGTATCGGGATCAGGACTTGTTGTACCGCGTCATTCGGGAAGCGGTGAATGAAGATGTCACCGAAATTATTGTGGATAGCGCCTTTGGCCAACAACGGGCTCAGCAGCTGTTGCAAAACTGGAATATGGACAAAGGGGTGAAGGTCACCCATTTTCAAGGGAGCCAGCCCATTTTGGTAGGCACCGGGGTGGACAAGGAAATCAAGCTGGCCCTGAACACCAAAGTACCATTGCCCAGTGGCGGTTACCTCTACATTCAGCCCACCGAGGCTTTAACCGTGGTGGATGTCAACTCCGGCAAATTTACCAGTCTGCAATCGCAGGCGGAAACCATTAAACTAACCAACCTGGAAGCCTGCAAGGAAATCGCTCGGCAACTGCGGTTGCGGAACATCGGCGGCATGATTGTGGTGGATTTCATTGATATGGAATCTCGGGCCAATCAGTTGACCGTGCTACAGAGCTTTGAAAACGAGCTGGCCCCGGATAAATCCAAGCCTCAAATTGGCCAGTTGTCCGATTTAGGGCTGGTGGAAATGACCCGGCACCGTCAGGGTCAATCTCTGAGCGAAATTTTTACAAGGCGCTGTAACACCTGCGGCGGCACCGGGCATGCCCTGGAAGAGTTCAGCTGGATGCACACCGGCGAAGGCGGCGAAGGCCGGGGCGGGCGTCATCAGCAAGGCCGCAGCAAGTTGCCCACCCGTCAACCCAATCGCTTGCAGCAGCTGCCTAAACCGGCGGTTTCGCTCAGCAACAAAAAAGACAAAGCCCGTGTGGCGCTTGGCAATTTGGCGGAAGCGGCCACTCAAAAGAAGGGTGGCGAGCCACAAGGGCCGCAATCCAACATTACACCCGGTACGGTATTGCTGAATAATTTGGCTAACAAAAAGAACCCGGCCAGCGAACAGGAAGGGTTGGTGGATTACTTCAGCGAGAAGTTCTACAAACTGACCGGGGTTCGCCTATCGCTGGTGACCAAGCTGGCTTACTTGCCCGGACCCATTAACAGTGTTTTAACCCGCATCAATCCCAAGGCCAACGACATTGTTTCTTTGGTGCATTCCATTGAAAACTCGGCGCATATTCCTTTTTCCGAACGTCGAGAGCTGGAAGACGCCAATGAGTTTGAAGAGGACAGCAGCGAAGAAGGGGCTGAGGAGCCTGAGGCAGAAGTTACTGCTGAAGAAGCCCCGGCTCGGCAGCATCCAGCCGCTGGCAGACCTCGCCGTGGCAGAATGACTCGTCCGGAAGAGGCTGAGGAAGAAGCGGATGACGATGGCGCCTCTGATGAAGTGGAATCTTCTGATGATGAGGATGGCACCGAGGTGGTGATTGCTGATGTCAATGCCGTAGCCGCCGGTGAAGTTCGCTATACGGCCCCCGAGCAAGAGGAGGTCGACGAGGTGGAGGTGGTTGAGAAACCTCGCCGTGGTCGTGCCGTCAAGCGGGTAATCGAGGAAAGCCTTGATGATCTGGATGTATTGCAGACTGAACCTGTGGAAACCCCTGATATTGAACCTGCCGATGATGAATCGGACGGGATGAGTGCGGGGCTTTCAGATTCGGATGATTCTGAAGACTATGACGATGACGCCGATGATGATGATGACTTTGTAGAGGATGAAGATGGTGGCGGCACCGCTGTTGCCGTGGCTCAGGCCGAGGCGGCAAAGAACCGCCGTCGGGGTGGGCGTCCGGCCAAGCGCAGTATTAAAAAGCCACCCACCAAACGCTAATTTGTTTTGACCCATTTAAAAAGCCTGAGGCATAACGCTTCAGGCTTTTTTGTGGTGGTTATAATTCAAAATTAGGGCGTGATAAGTATTGGCACTAAAAGTGCAGGGCCAGCAAGCGCTCCACATGGTGTCCGCCAATGATGTGCTGGTCTACAATTTCAGGTACATCGTCCGGCTGAACGTTGTAGTACCAAACCCCGGCGGGATAAATCATCACCGCTGGCCCCACGGCGCACAGTCCAATAGAGCCGCAAGTGGTTACAATGACCGTACCTTCCATAGAACCCCGTTTGCCGTAGAGTAGCCCTTTTTCCGCCAAAACTTCCCAAAATTTGGCCAGGGTGGCCTCGCTGTTGTTTTTGCTGCAGGAGGTTCCGGTACAAACAAACACATGGGTGTTCAGGTTGGCTTTGGTAACGGGGGCCTTGAGGGCCAGCTCGATGGGATCCAGTTGCGTACTCATGGCGTTTAAAATTCCTTACAGTCCAATGATTTCATCAAAATTGAATAGGGGTTTTCCCACCTGGAAAGGGACGGTTTCATTTTCACTCTGGTTTCAAGTACAGTATAGGGGAAACGTGTTTTGAGGTGGAGGATTTTAAAGTGACAGAACAACTGCTGAACAAAGAAGTAATTGGACAAGCCATTGGCCGGATTCCTAGCGGCGTGTTTATCATTACCGCCCAGCAAGGCGATCAGAAAATTGGGATGATGGGTTCCTGGGTTGCTCAGGCTGGCTTTGAGCCTCCTTGCGTTTCGGTGGCCATCCATCCCGATCGGGAAATTTACAAGGCCATTGAGGAAAGCGGCCACTTCAGTATTAATGTACTGAGCAACGAAAACATGAATTTGATGAAAGCGTTTTCACGCTACTCCCCCGAGCAGTTTAACGAAGTGGCGCACACCGTTTCTGAAAGCGGCATTGTGCTGGATGAAGCCGTGGCGGTGATGCATTGCAAAGTGGTTTGCAAGTGCGATACCACCGAGCATCATTTGTTTATCGGCGAAGTGATTGACGCTGCCTACCTGAATCACGAGCAAGCGCCCATGGTTCACTTACGGAAGTCCGGCTTCAACTACTAGTTTATCAACGCCATGGCCATTCATGCCCGGATTAAAGGCGAGGCATTAGTTTTGCCTGTAAAGGTCACTCCCAAAAGTGCGCACAACCAGATACTACCTTACGCCACCGGGGATGAAGCCCTCCACTTGAAAGTAAAGCCCTTGCCGGATGCGGGCAAGGCCAATGCGGCAGTGATTGCTTTGCTGGCTGAAGTTTTAAAGCTGCCCAAACGCAGAGTAACACTCGCCAGCGGGCATCAATCCCGCTATAAACAGCTTGCCATTCAGACTGATCCGCAGCACCCCCCGGAGGCCCTGTTAATTCAATTGGCCGATGTGCTGGGCTGCCCGGTGGCCCAGTGTTTTTCAGGGGATGAGGCCTGACTTTTTCAAATCCCCGTTAAACGCCCGGCTCGCCAAACATGCGGATAATATCCCACAAGGCACGAGGCGGAACTTTGCCGGTCATCACAAACAGTTCGCCTCGCCGGTTGTTGGCCAAATTGGCTGGAGAAACCAGTGAATTATCCAGCAAGGCATAAGCTGGCAGTTTTTTGATGTTCAGCTGCCCCATTAGTTTTTTAGCGCTATCGGTGTTGGTGTTGAGGCGCAATATTTTTAAGTTCGGTTTGCCGCTAATTTCAAAGCCGTTCAAAAAAGGCGCCATTTCCTGACAAGGCTCACAGGCTTCATTTTCAAAGGAAAAAAGCAGCAGCTGATTCAGCGGAGCGCCGTTTTCCAGACCCAGCCGGGGAATTTCGACTCCCTCAGGAATGGTGACCGGCTTTAAGCGATCGATGTGTCGAAGCAATTGCTTTTCCAGCACCACGGGGGTAATCAGGGCTTCCATTTTATAAATCGGTTTGCCCTGAGCATCGTACAGCACATAGGTGGGGGTGCCGTGCAGCTGATATTGCTCCCAGTATTTTTTATTGGCCTCGCTGGCCACGTCAATATGCCGAAATACAATTTGATCTCGGGTTTTGCGCTGCATCAGCTTGAGCTTGGGGGCCATCATCTGGCAGGTGCCGCAGTAGTCGGAATAAAAATCTAGTAAAACCAGTTTGCCATCAGCCTCTTTACGAAAGGTGTCTGAGAGGGGCGGGGTTTCCGCCCACACGTTGAGCATTACGCCCGACAGTGCTAGCAAGGCGAATGTGCTGAAAGCGGTCATTGACTGTTTCAGGCTGAACCCGGATAAGCGAAGTTTCATCAGAACGTGTCCATTCATTGAAAATTTTCTACTCTCGTTCAATTTTAAGCGGGCTTATGGGAAAGGTCATTCCATTCAGGTGGCCTCAACTGCCAGAAGCCGCATAAATACCCAAATGAAGGCTGTTGAATGGTGTTGGCTACTTTTATTTTCTGTTATCATAGCATTTTAATACCCCTTTCACCCTGTCGTGATTATTTTAGAGAGGGAAACCCCTGTTTATGAGCGCCCCAGACAAACCCACCCCCAAAAGAAACCCGGATAACAAGGTTATTATTTTTGATACCACCCTTCGGGACGGGGAGCAGTGTCCTGGCGCCTCTCTCAGAAACCATGAAAAACTTTTGATTGCCCGTAAACTGGCTGATTTAAAAGTGGATGTCATTGAGGCGGGTTTCCCCTTTAGCAGTCCCGGTGACTTTGACTCGGTCAAGCAAATTGCCACTGAGATTAAAGGGCCTACCATTTGCGGCTTAAGCCGCACCACCCCTCAGGATATTGAAGCCACCTGGGATGCGGTTAAACATGCTGAAAAACCCAGAATTCATACCTTTATTGGCACCAGTGACATTCATATTCAGGCCAAATTCAAGAAAACCCGTGAAGAGATCCTGAATATCGCACGGGATATGGTGGCGCTGGCCGCTTCCAAGTGCAACGATGTTGAATTTTCGGCGGAAGACGCTGGTCGCACCGATCCTTTTTATCTGTATAAAATGATTGAGGCGGTGATTGACGCCGGGGCCAAAACGGTGAACATTCCTGATACGGTGGGCTACACCATTCCCGATGAATTTGGCCGTTTGATTAAAGGCATTATGATCAACGTGCCAAACATTGATAAGGCCATTATTTCTGTTCACTGCCATAACGATCTGGGCATGGCCACCGCCAACAGTTTGAGCGGTGTGCAAAACGGGGCCCGCCAGATAGAATGCACCATCAACGGCATTGGGGAACGCGCCGGAAACGCGGCCATGGAAGAAGTGGTAATGGCTTTGAAAGTGCGCCCGGAATACTTTGAAGGGCTTTACACCGATATCGATACCGTCCATTTTGCGGAAACCAGCAAAATGGTTTCCGATTTAACCAGTATGCCGGTGCAGTACAACAAGTCCATTGTGGGGCGTAACGCTTTTGCCCACGAATCCGGCATTCATCAGGACGGTTTTTTAAAGGGACGCGCCACTTACGAGATTATGATGCCTGAGTGGATCGGGCTGGGAGAGTCTTATTTGCCCTTAGGGCCTCGTTCCGGTCGGGCCGCCGTAAAGTCTCGGCTGGAAAAGCTGGGGCTAACGGTAAGCGATGAGCAAACGGTGGCCTTGTTTGAGGCGTTTAAAAAACTGGCCGATGAGCAAAAGCGGGTTGAAGATGATGACCTGAAACGGCTTTACGAGCAAACGCTGGTAAAAGCCTAGCCCAAAGCGAGCCAACGGTTGATGGACCCACTTCCACAGGAACCCTTCTTGCCAGCGGATGACAAACGCTTGCCGGATATCGCCTATAATAGCGGTATTGATGCGGCTCCATTGTCTGTGCAATGGCAGGCAAACTGGTGTTTGTGGCTATTGGTGGCATTAACCGGGCTGATGATTTGGATGCTGGCTTGTTTGTTATGGCCTCAGCCCAAAGCCCAAATTGTGATGACCCCGCTACCACCCGCCCAGTTGGTGGTTTCTTTGCCGCAAGTTGCGCCAGAGGAAGCTTTTACGGCGCCGGAAGCCGATTTGGCAGTGCCTCCCCGCAAAAAATCGAAATCCCACAAGCGTTCGGTTGCCGCAAAAAAGCCGAAGCACCCGCCAGTGCTGAATCTGAATACAGCCAGTTTGAGCCAGTTGCAATTATTACCGGGTATTGGCCCCAAAATGGCGCAGCGTATTGTGGATTATCGCAAAACCCATGGCGCTTTTCGGGATGCGGCCCAAATTGTTGAGGTGAAAGGCATTGGCCCCAAGAAGTTTGAGAAATTAAAGCCTTTTCTAAAAGTGTAAATGGGCCTTGGCGTATGAAGAAACAATAAGCCGCTCTATCCCTGATCGCTTGAGGCAGTTAGCATGGCGAGGCCTTGCGCTTTTGTATCAGATTTTAAAGGAATCCTTTCATGAGTTCGAATTTTCCCATGTCCATGCCCGCTCCCTTCATGCCTCAGCAGCAGTTTCCTATGGCTCAGCCGCCTATGCCGCCTGCTGCTATGATGATGCCCATGGCTGGTCCACAACCTGGCCCTCAGCCCGGTGGCCCACAACCTGGTGGCATGCCTGATATGAGCCAGTTTGCGCTGCCTCAGCAACAGCCTCCCTCTATACCCCCCATGGGTGGGTTTCAACCCGGCATGATGCCCGCTCCACAAGCCGGAATGGGCTTGAACTACCTGGCATAAGGGTTGGGGAATCCGTTTCCAAAGCCTATTTTTTAGAGAACGTTCGATTGCAAAATCGGGCGTTCTTTTTTGAGGTGTGACATGAGGTTTGATATGAATCTTGGGAGGGTCAGCGGGCCTGTTTTCCCGGTACTGCGGTCACGGTTTCCGTGTAACTGAACATTAATCTGATTATCGAAAAGGACAATTCCCGAGTTTCCATTGTTTTTATTTTAGTATGAAGATTGAATTTAAGTTACTTTAAATTCACCTCAATTGGGAATAGGAGCTAGAAGAGGAGGCTCTATCCAGCAATATTTGGATTGAGGGTGTGCGAATCATTCCAGGTTTGAGTCAGTGTGGTAAACCGGCTTTGAGTACAGTGGTTTGCCCGTGGTGTTTTATGTGGGAGCTGATTTTGAGTGCAGCACGAAGGTTCATCATCATTATCAAGCGCAGAGTATTGCCCGCAGCCTGATTGAGCGGCTGTGAAGGTTAACCATTGCGTGATGAGTGGCTTTTGCGTTTCCAGGTAAAGACTTAATGGATGATATGCCTCTTTTATCCCTCTTCAGTGTAGAATATTAAAGTGGAGTATTAAATTATGGCGGCTCGACAAGCGTTAATGACGTCCAAGTCATCATCATCCGACTCACCTCAAAAGCCTCGCAAGACAGTCAACGATTATGTTGATTTGATTGAAACCGTGGCCAGAGTAGAGTTTAGCAGACTTCCCAACCACCTCATTGATTTCAGTGAAGTGGTTAATATTGGCGCAATCGCCATTCACGTGATGCTGACCTCCAACCCCGAGCGGGAATTTAATGTAACTTATCTTTCCACGGCCATTAAATGGGCCATTCGTAATGAGTTACGTTACCGCTACAAGTGGTACTCTCTCAAGCATGTCAGCATGGAGTCCAATCAGGAGGCTTCATCCGGTGAAGCGGGTGCGGACGATGAAGTAAGCGCTGGCTTTGAAGCCGAAAAAGGCAAGGCCCGTGAAGCGGTCTATGGAGCCATTCTGTCGGTAGACAGCATGATGGAATCCGATAACCCACATGAAATTAAAGACAACGCCTACACCCCGGAAGAAAATTCAGAGCTGAAAGAAATGGCCAAAGTGGTTCGGGATGCCATTTCCAAATTGCCGGAACGTGAAAAGCAAATTATTGAAGCCCGTTTTTTCAAAAACATGAAGATGCGTGAAATTGGGGAGACTTTTAATATTTCCCCCTCCAGAACCTCTCGCATTGTGCAAGCCGGTTTGGATAAAATTAAGTTGGAACTGCAACGCAGAGGCTACAATCCCAACTTCTAACCCGGAAAATGTTAGGCTGGTTTTATAAAAAAAATTGAAAAAAGCCCACGGACTGTTTGTCAGTGGGCTTTTGGCATTTGGCGTTTTTTTAAGAGACGGATTTTGGATAAATAAAAGGCTTGTGCATACTGCTTGTGATTTAAGGGAACAGGTCATCCCGGTAAAAATCTTTCTGGGCGTCTCCGTTCACGTTATCCACAAAGCGCTTGGCAAAAAAGGCGCCTACCAGCGTAATACCACTGGCAATGGCAAAATGTTGCGGCGATTTGAAGGTCATTTCTACGGGCGCTTTGGTGGCTTGCCATAAGCCTGAGCCTATGCTTTTGCCCACTTCTTTCAGGGTGGTCCAGGCTTGAGAATTCAGAATGCTGCAACCATTCCACCACGTTATTATATTTTTTCCGTAGCCCATCATTTTTTCGTGGCCAATGGTGCCGTATAAGCCAGCCAGGCCCACGCCTAGTGGCAGTAAGTTTGGCCCTATCACGTTGCTGAAAAAGTTGTTGACATGAATTTTAGCGGACTGGTAATTTTCTTTAAGGCGGAAAGGGCCGTAGCGCTTTAATCCATCATATTTAAGGGCCAGTTTATCCATACCCGGACTGCCGGAATACTGGCCAAAGTTATATTCGGTTAACTGGTAATCGTTATCGGCTTTCAGGGTGGACACCTGCTGATTGGCTTTTTGCTGGCTGCCCACAAAGGCATCCTTCATTCGCCATGCGCTAAATCCCAAAGCACCCAGGGTGAACACGCCCAGTACCGGCTTGCTAAGCCCTGCTCTTGCCAAGGCATTGGTGCCGTTGGATGACGTTGAATTTGTGAGTGGGGTGGTCACTAGCGATAACCCTCCTGTATATTAAGTCTTTGTCCGGCTTGGGGCGGCAGGCCCGGTTGTCCTTGTTGTCTCATCATGGCTTCGGGCTGCTGTGGTTGGGCCTGACTGAGATAGTTGAGTCGTTGACCGGCGGCGGCAGGCATACCCGCTTGGCCCATGCCATAGGGATTGGGATAGGCCGGTTGAGCGCCAGCAGGGTTGAAGCCCCCGTACGGGTTGGCTGTAGGCAAGGCGGCGGCGGCTGCCGGTTGTTGGCCATATTCTGTGGGGGTGGGAGCGGTGCCCATGGCTGGATTGGGTTGGGCGGGGCCATTGTTTGGATTGGCGGTTCCCGCATAGGGATTGGGAGGAGCGGCATTGGGCGTATTGGGCGCTACTCCGGGTGCGGCTGGGGCCGCTGGGTTGGTGGCCTGTCTCTGAAGCGCAGCCGCTTCTTCACTGCCGGGAATGGTGGTCATAGCGCCGGGAAGCTCTGAAAAGCCCTGACCCAGCGTGTTGTTTTTGATAGAGCCCATTAAAGAAGAGATCACGCCGCCTTCCCCGCTCAGGCCGCCGGGATTTTTATTGAGAACGGTGATTTGATTCTTCAATCCTTCAGAAGGCTGTTTGACCCGCCCGGTTTGCATGGCCAGTTCACCGGCGGTGCGTACCACGGCGCTGGGATCTTTCATGATTTTTTCCATAAAAGCGTTCACATACTGGTTATAAGGGGCCCGAGTGGATAGGGTGGGATCTTTATCCAGTATTTTGAACAGCTCCATTGCGGCATCCGCCCGGGTGTCTTCGCTATCGCTGTTCAATCGATCGTTTAAAGATTGAATTTGAGTGTCCGTCAGCCCCCCATCATCCAGCGGGGTGGTTGGCCCTTTGGGTTGAGTTGCTGGTGGTTGCGCCGGGGGCTGTTGTGGCGGTGGTGCGGGTGGCACAGGTGGCGCTGGAGGCTGCTGTGGTCCTTTTTGTTGCACCGGAGCCTGCATGGGTGGTTGCTGTGGCTGCATGCTTGCCGCTGGATTGGGCGGATACATGGGTGGATATAAGGGCGCCGCAGGCGGCAACTGGGGCGCTGCCGGTTTGGCCAGATAGAGCCATGGCGCCACCATATAAGGGCTGGGTACTTCCGCCAAATTGGGAATAACCCCTACCGGAATGCTGGCGGCGGTTTGATAGGCAGCGTTAGCGGGTTGATACAACCCCGGGGCCAACTGTTGCGGACTGGGCAAAGCAGCGCCTATCCCTGCCAAACTGCCATTGTTTAGACTATTATTTAAACCACTGGCGCTGAGAGCCGGGTGGTCACTCATGCCTGAATTGGCGCTCAAAAACTGGTCTGGGGTTGGTAAGGTTGGGAAAGCCTGAGCCGGTTGACTCATGGGCTGCGTGAACAGAGGGCGTGGCATGCTGGGCAGTTGGGTCATGCCAGGGTGGGCCATGGTGGGCGCATTTAAAGAAGAGGTCGCTCCCAATGGTTGATATTGGCTCAGCGCTAACGGCATTGGATTGCCGTACGGCTGAGGATTCATAAATGCGGATTGCATACCCATATGTCCCTGAACATCCCTTACTGTATTGTTAGCCTTGTTTGCATAAAACCTCGCTGGGGGATTTTGTTGCTAGAACCCGAAATAAACAATTTAAAGTGGGATGATGCGCCAAATCGCTGGAAATCGGCTTGGCATCAGGCCAGAATCGTGCCAGCCTCATGCCATGGGGCCAAGCAGCTACACAAAAAATTCATTGTGAACCGTGAACTGAATGGGGATCGCTTTAATGTTTAAAGCCATCTTTGCTACAATAATCAGGCAATGCCTTCTCAGGCCTTCTCTCAAATTCCTTGCAAACCCCTTGTTTTTCTCTGTGTGGGGCTTGAAAACTGATAAGATGAAGGCCACTGATTGTTATAATGCCGGAACTTTGGAGACAGCACCCGCATGGTGAATATTCTGGTAGTGGATGATGACCCGGAAATCATTGATCTGCTGCGGCTGGATTTGGAACTGATGGGTTTTCAGGTGGATTCCGCCAACGATGGGATGAACGCCCTGAAAAAGGCGGAGGCCAAAATCTACGATTTGATTGTACTGGATGTCATGATGCCCAAGCTGGATGGCTTTGAGGTCTGCAAACGCATTCGGGCCAACCGAGCCTCGGCCAGCGTGCCTATTGTGTTATTAACGGCCAAAGGCACCATTGAGGATAAAATTCGAGGCTTTAACGCCGGTGCCGATGATTATCTGGTCAAGCCGTTTGAGTTTCAGGAGCTGATGGTTCGCATGCGGGCCTTGTTTCGCCGAACCGGGACTTTGAACAAAGAGGTCAACGCCCCTAAAAAAGATGAGGTGCTATCGGCGGGCGAAATGCGCTTAATTCCCTCCTCGCTGGAAGTGGTATTGAATGGGC
The DNA here is from genome assembly GCF_041737375.1 of Vampirovibrio sp. Classification (NCBI taxonomy): domain Bacteria; kingdom Bacillati; phylum Candidatus Melainabacteria; class Vampirovibriophyceae; order Vampirovibrionales; family Vampirovibrionaceae; genus Vampirovibrio; species Vampirovibrio sp. Next base: position 79,724 of record NZ_JBGSRV010000018.1, on the reverse strand, counting down.
AAATTATCAAGCTGACCCCCACCGAATTTGAGATTTTATATTGCCTGATGCAACATGTGGGCGAAGCCGTTTCTTTGGCCACCATTTTGCAGGAAGTTTGGGGTTATGAGGCCGATGAGGACGTGCGGATGTTGCGGGTTCATGTGGGCGGCTTGCGCCAGAAAATTGAGGTCAATCACAAGCACCCGTTGTATCTGCAAACCGTCACCAATGTGGGATATCGGCTTAACCCGGTGCCTACGGAAATCCCCACGAGTCTTTAACTTTTTTTAGCTGAACGCTTTGTTTGCCCCCCATTAATTTTTCAGATTGGCCCCCATGATTCGCTTTAATATGCCCAAGCTCAGGATTTACCAGCAAATTTTAATTTGCTTTGGCTTAATTGTGAGTTTGCCGCTGTTGGGCGTTACTTTTTTAATTAACAACATCAACCAAAAAGCGTTACGCAAAGAAATGGGACGCTTTACGGAATATACCGCCCGTGCCTTGTATCAAGGTTTCGATACCGAAATGACCTGGCAAAAGCAGCAGGTGGATATGATGGCTCGGCTGACCGCAGGCAATATGAAGGGGGGGCAGCGCTTTCATCAGGCCGCTCAGCAGGTTATGGGGCTGGACAGTGATGTTTACGCGGTGGGTTTGTATGATGCACAGGGGCATCGGCTGGAGGATGCTTACCGGGATTTTCAAACCCTCAGCCCGGAGCTGCGCTTGCCCTTTGATCTCACCCCGGCTTCCCAGGGGGCCACTTTAATGGAAAAACCCCATCGTTTTCAGCCGTTTCAGGTGATTTACTTTGAAACCGGAAACCCACAGGATAGCCCCTACTTTCTGCGGGCGGTTTTTCCGATGCAAGCCACCGGTCAGGCCGCTTACTATGTGCATCAAAAAAGTTTTCATTATCTGGAAACGCTGGTGCAGTCCAATAACTCTTTATATAGCGCTTTTTACATTATTGATAGCAACGGGGTGATTATTGCCGGGCCCACCGGGGCCGATAATCAGGAGCGGATTAAAGGGAAAGATTACGCCCAGTTCGCCAAAATCAATCCGGGTGTAACCCACGAGTTTTCATCCACCCCCCAAGCCATCCCTCAGGCGGAAACTGAGGAAGGGGATGAAACCCCCAAGCTGGAAAAAGTGATCGTCAAGATGCCCGAAATTAACTGGGGCATCATTATAGAATCTCCCTATAACGTTAAACTGAAGTACATCAAACGGGCTGCCGGACAAACCCTGTTACTCACCCTGGCCTGTCTGGGTCTGATGCTGCTGATGGTGCTGCCTTATATTCTGGGCATTAGCCGTAACTTCCGGCAGTTAATTAAAGGGGTAAAGGCCATGGGAGACGGCAACTATTTTCGCCGTATCCGCTTGCTAACCAATAGTTTTACCCCTTATGAAATTGTGTATTTAACCCTGGAATTTAACCGAATGGCCCGCAAAACAGCGGACTCCTGGCAGGCCATTCAGGATGCCAACCGCAAGCTGGCCCAGATGGATGAATTCAAGTCCACGTTAATTGATACGGTGAGCCACGAATTTCGTACCCCGCTGACCATTATCAAGGGCAACGCCTCCCGCATGATTCGCTATGATGGCACGCTGGATAGTGAAGCCCGTCAAAAGCACATCAAGGCCATCAAGCAGCAAGCCGATCGCTTAAGCCGTCTGGTCGAAGATTTGCTGGTGATTCCTGATTTGGAAAAAGCCAATTTGCGGGTATACCCGGATCAGGTGGATTTGCCAGCGCTGCTGGAGAATTGCGCCCAGTTTATTCAAACCAAGGAGCAACGTGAAATTCAGATTCATGTAGATGAAAGCGTGGATGAGGCCCTATCCGTATTGGCGGACCCGGATCGCCTGGAGCAGATTTTACTGAACCTGATGGACAATGCGGTTAAATATTCCTTGCCCGATACCCCCATTCAGGTTTCCGTCCATCGGGAACCGCAAGAGGTACCCAGTATTGCGCGCAGCGATGATGGGCTTTTGGCCCACCCCATGATGATGATTACGGTGGCCAATCAATGCGATCCGGGGCCTATGGCCGATCTGGATGATCTGGAAACGCTGTTTGAGAAGTTTAAGCGTCTGGATGATAGCTTGGTTCGCACCACACGGGGCAGTGGACTGGGTCTGTTTATTACCCGTGGTTTGGTGGAAGCCATGGGGGGCCGTATCAATCTGGCTTACGCTCATGGACATTTTGAGGTTTGCTTCACCGTACCCCTGTATCGAGAGAATACCGAGGCCACCACGCTGATGATGGCCCAGCCCGGATAAACCGGGGGTGATTTTATTAGGGCGCTTGATGGCACACAAATCAGTATGGCCGTTTTATTACCAGAGACGCCTGACATTCAGTCCATTTGCTTATTCATTCGGCGGCTGAGGTGGTTGGTTCAGGATTTAAAGCGCACCCGCTGTGATTGAAGGGCTAAGTGGCTTATGATATTACCGACTTGGCAGCGTTTATTTTTTAGGAAGCCCAAAGAACGGCATTGATGTTAAACTTTCCCTATTCTCCACCTGCTTATTCCAATACGGCGTTCCAGCGGCCTCATCTGTGGACCGGTAATCATGGTGCGCTTCCTTTTCGTCCGGCTCAGTTTTCTTCCGGGGCACCGGACAATGCGTTAAAGCCGAATGCCAATCTGCCAGCGTCTCAACCCAAGGAGCCGGAGGCGAAGGCTCCCGAGGATGCTTCTGTTTGGCGGGATACGGCGCTGCGGTATGGCGGCTATGCCGATGAGGCCGGGGAGTTTCTGGCCCCTTATCTGGGCGGGGTTGGCAAAATGTTGGGTTATGGCATTTCCAGCCTTTATGTTTTGGCCGATATGGGGACCTCCCTGCCTAAAAAGTATCACCATGCCGGGCCTGAGTTGACGCAATGGGAAAAAATCAAAAAAACTGGGGCTGAGGCTCTGGATTTGAGCGTCTTTCACGGGGTGGCTACCTTGCTGGTGCCGCCCATGATTATTGGGGCTGGGGCGCATATGGTGGACAAGCACCTGACTTCCGATACCAGCCGCTATGGGCAGTTGGTGAGCAATCATGCTGGTTTGAATCGGTATGCAAAAAACTGGATGCCTTGGGCCAATCAGCAATTAAAACCCAGGTTGGCCCGCAGCGGTCAAAAAATTGCCCAGATGATGGCTCCTTTGGAAAATTGGGCTACCAAGCAAAACCCCAAGCACCTGAAGCGGATTCCTATTTTTGGCGAGTTGTTATCCGGGTTGCCCAATGACTTAAAAGATTTACGCAAGCTTGATCAATTTCAGTTTAATGAAAAAAACATGATCCGGCTATTGCTGCAAAAGCCCATTCCGGTGGCGGTGGGGCTGGGCATGGTTCCCTTGGTGGCTCACCCCTTTGATGAGCTGATGATCAAGGTTCAGAACTGGACCATTCGCCCTTTGCTGGGCATGCGTAAAATCGAAAAAGATGCCAGCGGCCGGTGGCAGTCGGTTAAAAATCCGACGTTTTGGGGGCATGCGCAATCCTCTAGTCCGCCTGCCACGTCTCAAAAATTGATGCCTCCCAACGCGTCAGGTACCGTGGCATTGCCCTCGCCGTGGGCGAGAATTAATCCCCCGGATTTGGGCATGCGCCCGACTCCTTAAAATGGCATTAAAAAGGTGAGGACGGTATTGATCGTGCCTTCAATGGCGTTTATTGCGCTGGGCTAACGGGTGTAGCGCTTCAGCTTTGGGCGTCTGGATCTCCGCTAAATTGAAAGCGGTTTCTTTTATATGCATTTCTCTCGTAAAACTAAAGTGTATAGAGCATAATTTGTTTTGTGATGCTTAACTCTCGTTTGCTCTTTTGTGCGTACGGCTTAACTTTTATGTATTTAAAATGACGTATTTCCATCTTTGACTTAAAATAAGCTAAACATACTTTAAAAAGGCATTATTTCTGAAATCGGGACTTTATCCATAAAAAGGGATGGCAAAATCCAAGCGTCTTGGATGTACCTTGGAATCGGATCAGAACAGATCAGATCAGCCTTATTCAACCCAAGCGAAAAAATGACTGAGCATAACCCTAACCCCCAAAAAAGTGAGTGGATTCTCCCAACGATCACGTGTGCGGGTCGTAAATCGGTTTTTGCTTTAACGCCTTGGCCCCGGAAGGCCGAGCGGAATTTTCCTGTGCCATAAGCCGCTGCTGAAGAATGTGGGAGCGGGATTGTTGCAACCCTTCATCCCGGTAAGGAATACCGGCCCGGCTTTGTATATACTCGGCCTCCCAAGCAGCCAACGGCAGTGTAAAATCGCTGGCCACGGTGAGCGGGGTGGTTAAAGCCAGTGTACTGCCTGCTTTTCTGCCCAGTCCAGGTGTTTTTAGCACATGAAACCCCGCCGCGCTTAAGCCCCCTCGCACCGCCGCCGCCGTGCTGTAAGTGAGCAAAACGCCCTGTTTTTCAATTAAAAGCCGATGATAATGCTGAAACAGATCCTGAGTCCACAGTTCCGGCATTTTTTGAGGCGAAAATGGGTCATGAAAAATAGCGTCGAAATCCTCCTGTAATTGAGGCACTCGGCAGCGCAAATCATCCAGCCATAAAGTAATATCCAGCCGCAACCAACCTGCTACAGTCATCATAAACCGTCGAGGGTTTGTAAGTTCCTCCTTCGTGTCATTTGTGTCCGTTAACGTCCGATAATATATATTATGTTCCGATGGGGCTAAAAAAGTTCTCAGGGCATCGAAGGTGGGATGCTTCAAAACATGGGGCAAAAACTGGACGGCTTCCAGGTGCTTTTCAATGGCGGTAATGGATATTGTGAATGGCGGGCGGGTGGGGTGTTGACAGGTCAGGCCCTGTTTGAGGATTTCGTTAATCAAAGCCCAACTGTTATAGCCCATGCCATAGCAAACGTCTAAAACCCTAATCTGGTCTGCCTTTTCAGGTTTTTCCAAAAGCAGGGAGGGGCGCACGTAATTTTGAAAGGCTTCGGTATAAGCCCCGGCGCTGTTATGGCTCAGTTGTCCAGTTTCCAAATCCAGGCAGGATAGGGAGCCGTCATCGGTGGGCATTATTTGAAATGGCATGGTTCAATTTGCAGTCCTGTTGCTTTTTGAATAACCGTTCATCTGATCCTAATATAAAAAGAGGATTGGGCCTTCAGTTCGTGGCTTAAACACCGAAACTCAATTATGAAATTAACTGATTTGTCTTTAAATCATGGGTTCAAGCCGCAATACGGCAGGTCTTTTTCAGGCCGGTTGCTGGCAATAGGCGCATTTTCGCTTGCGTCACTGATCATAGCCGCCGCTGGTTGGGCGCTATTTAGCGGCGTAATCCCCCGGTTTTATGCGGCTGAACCGTTGACCACCCGTTGGTCCACCATCAACGCCAACCAGTTTGATTTTCAAACCGCCAAAGACTTTGAAGCCGCTCAGCGCCAGTTGATCCAGTCCGCTTTAAAATCTGGCAATCCGTATGCCCCGGTTCCCACCCTGTTACTGGCCGATTTATTCAATGCCATGGGCAAAAATCAGGCAGCCATTTTCTTTTACCAAAAAACGATAGAACAAACCACCTCTGATTGGCTCCACCAGCGGATGCTTGGCCCCCTTGCCTCGCAAGCTCACGAAAAACTGGCCTTGTTGTACTATGAGCAAGACAACCCCAAGGCCAGCCTTGCGGAAATTTCGGCCTTGAGCGGCTTTGAGGATTTTGTAGAAAATGCTTACTTGCTGTCCGCTTTGCAAAACGCACTGGAAGCACCGGAGCGGGCGGATTTGCACTGGGTGTTGGCCCGTGAATTAAAATCGGTTTATAAACTGCCACAAGCCCAGCTGGAAATTCAAAGAACGCTGGCCAGCCGCCCCAGTGCCTCGCTGGCGTTTCAGGTTAAGGCATTTCAACGGGTTGAAATGCCGTTAGGCACCGATAAGCTGTCGGCTTTGGCCCGGTATTATCAAATGGCCGGGGACTCTCGGTCGGTAAGAAGTGACTATCAGGGCGCTGTTAGCTACTATCAAAAAGTAACCCAGCAAGCGCCCCAGTTTGAATGGGGGTATAACGCGCTGGCCAATGCGCTGCGCCAGCTGAAACAGTACCCACAGGCTAATCGGGCTGCCAGACAAGCCATTGCCCTCAATCCCCATTGTTATCACGCCTATTTCACCTTGGGGGATATTTTGCTGGATCAGGACCGGTTTCAAGAGGCCATTGCCTCATTTCAAGCGGGGCAAGCCCTGCTGGAGCAATCCCCCAGTGACGATAGCCAGATGCACGGGGCGAACATAGAGAATCAACTGGCTTTTGCCTACGAGGGGCTTGGCAATTCAGCGCAAGCTGTTCGCCATTATCAGCGAGCAATGGCATTGGCTCAGCAGGGAGCCGTAGATCAGGCAGTGGATTATGATTACGCCCAGGAATCCTTGGCAAGGTTGGACAAGTGATAGCAAAACTCTACTGCTACGTTGGTAATTTCAGTGATTGAGATTATTGACGCTTTTGTGACGTTATTTCTGTTTTTTTGAAGTCATTTTATTGTTAAGTTTATATTATGTCTTAATGTAGTCTTGCCGTATTTATTAAAATAACTTAGAATAAACTTAATGATATGGATTGGAGTCAGTTGGGCATGCCTGCTAAAAAAACACCCAAAAATACGCAGAAAATTTCAAGCGCTTCCCGGCTGGAAGATTTATTGAGTGAAACCGAACTAGAGCTAGCGCAACTGGAGCCCCAGATTGACAAACTGGAAAAGCAAATTGAAAAGCTGCGGCAGTTAAAGTTGGCCAAGCAAAAATTAATCACGTTAAAGTTAAGTATCAAGTCAATACTGGTAAACTTTAGTGAGGATAAAGTCTCTGCGTTGGGCTTGAATGCACTACATTCAGACGTGACTTTGAACGCCCATTCGCTGGGGGCCACCGAACGAGGGCTGGATACCGCCAGTTTTGCGAATCAAAGCGGCTTCATGTACCGCCCTCATCAGCCAGTGCGCTTACCCGGTACTTTTTTGCCGGATATGGCATTTAGCCAAGTGGGTGAAGTGCTGCGCCGCAAAAACTCTTTGAACTATGAGCTGTTTCGGGCCATTGTGTTTAACGGGGGACAGGCCAACACCGATCAAATCAAGCAATACCTGCTGGATCACGATATTCGGCAACCTTCCAGCGGGGAAAGCTTTGAACACGTGGAATTGACCGATATTTCCTCACGGGTCAATTATCTGGTTCGCAAAGGGTTGGTCAATCCAGATGGGCGTGGAAATTTTGTATCCTGTCTGGGCTGGCTGGTGCAGACTGAGGACGCAACCGAGCCACTGGAAGTGTAACCGGGCCGAGCCTTGTTTAGCGGCTCAGATTTTCCAGACGAGCCTGCATTTCCTTCAGAGGCATCAAGTCGCCTTTGGCGGCAGCCACTTCAATGCCTTTTTGCAAAGTGGCTTTTGCCTGATCCAATTGCCCTGCCCCTTCCAGGCTTTTAGACAGCATTAAATAGGCTACAGAGTGCTTCGGCTGGGCTTTTAATGTCTTTTCAAACGGCTCAATGGCCGCTTCATAGTGTTTAAGCTCTAAAAAGGAAGACCCCAGCCCAAAATTCCCCAACGGATCTTCCGGGCTGAACTTTAAAGCTTCCTGAAACATGGCTATTTTTTCTTGGGTGGCCTGCTCTTTTTTACGGCGTTCGGCCTCAATATCAAAGGTAAGACCGGCCGCTTTGGCTTTTTGACTGAAAGCGGCCAGGGTAGCTTTGGCTTTCTCGTCTTCCGCCTTTTCCTTGTCGCCCAGTTTCATATAAAACACCGACAAGTTGGTGTGGGCCAACACATGGTTTGCATCCAGCGCCAACACCCGGTTCATCATTTCAATGGCTTCATCATACTGACCATGACGGGATAAAATGACCCCCAGCGCCTCATAGGCGGCCAGCAAATCCGGGGCGGCGGCCACGGCCTCTCTTAGGTAGCGAATGGCCTCTTCCTCGTACCCTTCGGAAAACAGTTTTAAGCCATCCTGCAATAAAGCCTCTCCGCTTTTGGCCAGAGACAGCCCGGTATAAAAGGGCAGCAAGGCCACTTCCGCCTGATACTGGATGCCGTTAATTACCAGCGGCAGTATTTTACCGGGAATGCGCTCATTTTTGCCCAAATACACCATGGCCGCAGGCCGCTTTAAGGTGGGAGAATAAGTGGCGCTGGTGATATGACCAACCGTTTTTCCATCCAGCTGGCAGGGCGCTCCTTCTGGCGGCAGAACCGATTCGGGTGGCAGCAATAGCCCCACCAAGGCCTGCTGAACCATACCGTAGGTTTTAACCCGGGCAATGGTTTCCTGCCCCAGATAACAGCCCTTGCTGTAACTGACCGCCACCCGCTCCAGACCGGTTTCAGGCAGCAGGGTTTCAAACGTATAGTCTTTCCCAAAGCGGGGCAGGCCCGCTTCAATGCGAAGAATCTCCAGCGTCTCATCGCAAAATTCAACGCCGTTTTGCGCTTGGCAGTGGGGAACCAGCGCTGCTTGAAAGGCTTCTGCTTGCGCTGTTGGCACCAGCAACACAAAGCCGTCCTCACCGCTTAAACTGCGCCGAATCACCCGTGTGGCAATGCCAAACAGCTCAAGAGTTTTCCAGTCAAAGAGTTGGGCGGGGAGTTCTGCTTCTTGGGGCAAATGCGCCTTCAAAACCTCAGCGCTGGCAGGCCCTTGCAGGGTCCATATCTCAAAATCGGCAGCGGTATCTTGCGTTTGAAACTGCTCCAGAATGTGAAATTTTTCAATCTGGCCCAGCGCATTATCCCGTTCGGCGGCGTCAATCAGCATGAACCATTGCTCATCGGCCCGGTAGAGGTCAAAAACACCCTGAATTTTCCCCTGTCGATCCAGCACCGTGTTTTGATGGCCTTGCCCACTGGACAATGCCAAAATATCGTTGCTGAGCCTGTTTTGCAGGAAAGAACTGGCATCCGGCCCGGATACCATAATCAGAGCGTAGTGAGTGAGCTTGCAAAATCCAAAATGCTTACGCACAGTTTGAACTGCCACAAGCGTTTCAGGCTGGTGGGCGCAGGATGGAGCCGACATGGGATAGTTCCTACTGGGCTACGGATTCAGGGAACGCTTCTTTGAAAATGGCTTGCAGTTCGCCATTTTCAGCCATGGGCCCTAAAATATCAGTGTCCCCGTAAAATTTACCGTTGATAAAAACTTTAGGCAAGGTGGGCCAGTTGGTCATTTCAGCCAAAACGGCCCGTTTTTCCATATCCTGAAGCACGTTCACTACTTCAAAAGGATGGCCGTACTGGCTTAAAAATTGAATGGTTTCAATGGTGAAGCCGCACATGGGCATATCTTTGGTGCCCTTGCCGTAGAAAATAATTTTGTTTTCGCTGATTTCCCGCTCAATTTCAGCTTTTAAACGATCTTTGGTGCTTTGCTCTAAATCTTGCATGAGAAGGTTCCTTGTAAATACAGGTGTGACGATGTTTACAGTTTACCGGAAACAGGCCCGCTTCTCAATCATCAGCGTGGAAGCAGGCGCCTGAAACGTCTGAATGAGCAATTTTAAGTGATATTAACGATCAATTGGAACAGCCAGCGATTCAGCTTTTTTCGAATACAGTTGGGCACAGACAATTTACGGCTGATCAAGCCTTGATAGTAGCGCTCCATGCGCATCATCTGTTCGCTAAAAATGCCGTACTGGTGCAAAATCACCTGAGATTCTTCCACCAGCCGACCCGCCAGCGCCGGATTTTTATGAATTTTAATAATGGAGCGGGCCAATACTTCAGGATTGCGAATGGGAACCCGCAAGCCGGTTTGCCCGTGGATGATCACTTCATTATAAGCCGATAAATCGCCTACAATTAAAGGCTTTTGGCAGGCCATCGCCTCAAAAATAGTGACCGGCATACCATCGGTACTCGGCACTGACACCACCACATCGGCCAGACAGTAATACTGAGGAAGTTCAGCCATAGGCACCTCTTCCACCCAGCGAATGGCGTGATTGACCCCCAGGTTTTCGGCCAGTTCCTTAAGAGAGCGGACATATTGCTGACGCTCTGCGGTGTTGCAAAAGGTGTCCTTCATAATAAACAAGGCCTCTGGAATCTCTTCCAGCACTTTGGGGATACTTTCAATAATGGTGATTTGGTTGTAGTGAGGCGTCATTTGGCGCGGGCTTAGCACCACAAAACTGTGCTCCGAGATATTCAGGCGCTCTCGTAGGTTGCTGGTATCGGTTTGGGGGTGGAATAAATGAGGATCTGTGCCAATGGGGATCAGTTCAACAGGGGCCAAGCCCATCACCATAAGGCTGGCTGAACGGTTTAAGTCATAAGAAACGGCGGTAATCATTTCGCTTTGCCGCATGGACAGGGCGTTGATCAGTTGATCTCGCCACAATTGTGCCACATGCCGGTAATTGTGGCGGGGCAGATAAATGTCGGAACCCAACAGGGTGATGATTAGCGGGTGAAATCCGGCCAAAGCGGCAGACCAGCCTCGCTGATATAAAAAGATAGCGTGCGCCAGATCGGGCTTGATTTCTCGGTTCACTTCCCTGATTTTTTGCGCCCGCGCTTTCATGACCGCTGTTTTAGAGACGTTCCCTTTGCCGTCCGCAATGAGATGGTCCCGGTTGGGCAGTGGGATGACGGTCACCCCATCGATACTCCCTCCCTTGTCACTGAGGCAGTACACCCGATGTCCTCGCTCCACAAAATAACCCAGCCAGCGCTGGACATGGATGTTGGTAGCATCGGCTATATAGCAAAGGGTTAGCGATTGTGGCACAGGGAAGCGGTCTTTAACTCTCTTTTCAAGCATCATACCACGCTCAACCCAATTCGCTATTTGAGAACTGCTGAATGGAACGATACAATGAAACGCAAGCGTAAAAGCCATTTGGCTGGAAGGGGTTGATTGACAATGCAGTACTGGATGATGAAAACCGAGCCGGGTGAGTTTTCCTTTGATGACCTGGTGCGGGACGGCAGCACCGTTTGGGACGGGGTGCGCAATTTTCAGGCCCGTAACAATCTGAAAGCCATGCGAAAGGGCGATCAGGTGCTGATTTATCATAGTGTGACTGAAAAAGCGCTGGCTGGCATCGCCAAAGTAAGCCGGGAGTTTTATCCAGACCCGACCGACAATCCTAAAGGGGACTGGGTGGTGGTTGAGGTGGAGCCTGTCAAACCTTTAAAGCGTAAAGTCACACTGGCTGAGGTAAAAGCCACGCCCGCTTTGGCGGAAATTCCGCTGATTAAGCAGTCTCGCTTGTCGGTGATGCCGCTGGAAAAATCCGTGTTTGACCAGTTACTGGCTTTAGCGGCCTCTTCTTGAAAAATTTCTTCTGCTGTGTCAATCAAAGGAATTCTCAATGGATTCTGATTGGCGCTGGTATAAAAACACCGATTAGGCGCTTTGACTGAAATTTTGACGGGCAGACAGATTGTAAATTTAACTACTACATTCAGAGAAGGAAGATTGTTAACTTTCCTTCGTATAAAAAGGATGGGAGCCGCTTGACATAACGGATCTGGAGAAGATAATCTGATGACTCAATATGCTATTTGTTCTCGTCTGAATTTGAGCTGCCATGCTGACTTTTTTAAATCAAATTAAAAATCCAAATCAAAAAGTGCTAGATATGGCCGCAAAGAGCAGTGCCAAGAAAAAAGCCAGGTCAAAAAGCGGTTCTGATGATAACGATGATGGTGAAGGGGAATCCAAAGAGCCTGAAGAGAGCGCACTGGATATTTATAAATGGATTGCTCAATTTTTTAAACCTTACTGGCTCAGAACCATACTAACCCTGGCTGTTCCCATTCCGATTGGCGCTCTGGAAGGGGCCATTGCTTTTTCATTAAAACCTTTTGTGGAAGGTTTTCAATCGGCTCAAACTTTCAATAGCTTGGCTTATGTGCCGTTGGTGGTGGTGGGTATCACTTTGGTGCAAGGGTTGCTGAATTACCTGTCTATTTACCTGAATGGCTGGCTGGGCTTTCGGGTGATGAGTGATCTTCGCAAAGCTTTATACCAAAAACTGCTGACCATGGATGTCAGCTATTTTGATCAGGCCTCTGCCGGTTTTTTGATTCAACGCTTTTACAGAGACGCGGAATCGGTTAATACCAATATCCTCAATAACCTGAAGACCCTGATCACCCGCTTCTCCTCTACCATTTGTCTGATGGGGATTCTGGTCTATACTTCCTGGAAGCTGTCTCTGATTTCAATCACCGTTCTTCTGTTAATGCTGTACCCTTCCACCCAGATTCGAAAAATTATCAAGAGTTTAAATAAAAAAGAAACCAAAGTGTCTGCCAAAGTGCTGTCGTTTTATACGGAGGCCATGGGCGGTGCCAGGGTTATTTATGGCTACAATCTTCCTGCTTATAACCACAAGGTTTTTGGTAAATACCAGAGAATACTGTATGACCGGGCCATGAAGGGCGTTAAAATTCGTGGATGGCTCACGCCCGTAATGCACATGATTGCTGCCATTGGCGTCGCTCTGGTCATCTGGCAGGGTTCTTTAATGGTGCTGGCGGGAGACATGACTGAAGGTGGTTTTGTTTCCTTTATTGTGGCCATGATTATGCTTTACAACCCCATGAAAAATTTGGGAAACAACTTGATGGCGGCCCAATCGGCTTACCTTGCGGCTGCCCGCATTAAAAACCTGTTTAATGTTCAGCCCAGCATTTCTGACAGGCCACATGCCAAAAAACTCAAGCAGTTTTCGGACTGCATTGAATTGCAAAATGTTTTTTTTGAATATGTACCAGGACAGCCGGTTTTAAAAAACATTTCCCTTAAAATTAATAAAGGCGAAAAAGTGGCCATCGTGGGTGTTTCCGGGGCCGGTAAAAGTACCATCGTAAATCTTCTGCCACGTTTTTATGATGTGCAAAGTGGTATGATTCGCATTGATGGTAAGGATATCAGGGACTACAAGGTGGAGTCGATTCGCAAGCATATCGCCATTGTGCTTCAGGACACTTTTATTTTTGACGGAAAATTGTTGAAAAACGTAGCCATTGGCAATATCGCCAAAAAAGATGATGAAGCGGCCATTTGGGATGCCCTGGATAAAGCTTGCCTGAAAGACTTTGTGGAAAGTTTGCCAGAGGGCCTTTATACTCGGGTGGGCGAGCGGGGCGTTATGTTATCGGGAGGGCAGCGCCAGCGTTTGGCAATCGCGCGCGCTCTTTTAAGAGACGCTTCTATTGTGATTCTGGATGAGGCTACCAGTTCTTTGGATAATAAGTCGGAAGCCAAGGTTTATGAGGCTTTGGAATCCCTGATGCAAGACAGAACGGTTATTATGATTGCCCATCGCCTGTCTTCCTTGCGAGGGGTTGACCGTGTTTTGGTTATTGAGGACGGCATGGTGGTAGAGGAAGGGACTCAGGAAGATTTGATGCGTCAAAACGGTAAATACGCCGAACTCTATCATGCGCAGTTCGCAGAAAGCAAGCAAGCGGCCGCCGAGGCTGAAGAGGTTGGCATTAGTGTTTAAGCGCTGTTTTGCTTTTAACCAAAACCGGATTCATTGTATTGAGGGGCTGTGTTGGAATGCATTCTAAGGTTATGAAAAAACTGGTGGTTATTACCTCCGATTTATACGTTCGCAATTATATTCAATCCAATGCTTTGCACTTAATTCAGGATGAGCATTGTTATTTCATCGCCTCCAGCCAGGTTTCTTTAAAACAGGAACTAGAGGCTTTGCCCAACTTTCTGGGCTTTTTCGAGTATGGTAACGATCTTCATCAAAAATACATGTACCTGTCCAACGTGCTGATGTTGCGGCATCAAAACCGCTCCAAAACTTTCAAGTTCCGTTTTCGTCGCAGGGCTTGGCAGGTGTGGGATCAGTTGGCTGAGGCTGAAGTCTTAAAGTCGAAAACTTATCGAGCCCTTCCCAGAGTTTTGCCCAAAGCGTTGCGGTTGGGATGGGCACGTCTCAACCAAATTAAAAAAATGAAAAAAAATGATAAAAAAACGCTGAAAATGTGGGTGTTGGGGCGCCCTGTTCTGGCTGAATTGTTTGTGTGGAATTTTCAAAGAAATATCAAGCCAAATCCAATGTTAAAGGAAATGCTGGAAGCCATTCGGCCTGATTTGGTTATTTTTCCTTCTACGGCCATTGATGCGGCAGGCAATGATTTGATTCGCTTGCAGCGTCCGCTAAATTATAAAACGCTTTTCTTAATTGATAACTGGGATAATCTTTCCAGTAAATCCGTGTTTATGCGTCTTCCTGATTATATAGGGGTATGGGGGACGCAAGGCAAAGAACACGCCATTAATATTCATGGGTTTTCTCCCAATCAAATTTGTGAAATGGGTACCCCTCGTTTTGAACCCTATTACAAGACGGTGGAAACCTATTTGAACACGGGTGAGCGGCCCAGTAGTCCTTATGCGTTTCCTTATATTTTGTATGTGGGCTGCTGTATTCCGTTTGATGAAATGACGTCATTGAAAATGCTGGATCAGGCGTTGATTCAATATAATCAGAATCGTGCCGAACCAGTGTATCTGGTCTACAGGCCCCACCCATGGCGTATCAAGCGAGCCTGTCCAGACCGCTTTGAGCAGGCCGATTTTCGGTATGTGCAACTGGACGAACAATTGAAGGAACAGTACTACACCCCGCAAGCGACGGGCTTGTTTCAGCCCTCACTGGATTACTATCCCCGCTTGCTGATGAACGCCCTGTCGGTGGTCGGCCCATTGACCACCATGTTGATTGAAGCCGCCATTTTTAGAAAAAAAATTCTGGCGTTTGCTTATGATGACGGGGTGCATATGACCAGTCCGTCTCACGCGCTGGAAAATTATCTGCATTTTGAAGGCATTACCGAAATCCCGCACTGGTATTTCGCAAAAGAACTTCAGCAATTGCAAGATACATTTTTGGCCTTCATCAGCAACGATCAGGAGCAGGTTGACTGGGAAGCGCAAAAGGGAAGTCTCGGTTATTACCTACACCACGATGATCGCGCTTATGCCGAGCGCTTAAAGGATTTTGTATCGCAAATCCAAGAGGGAGAAACCTGGGCAATGCGAGTTTAGGCGTTGCCAGGTATATCAACGGGCCAGCAGTCTTTTTTAAATAAATTGTAGTGAGAGAATTTTAGGCGTTATGGGACTCAAAAAATCAATTTTTAAAACAACATTAATCACCAGTTATAAAATATGGCTTTGCTTTTTTCCAAAAGCTGGCCGTCTCTATTACAAAGTAGGAAAGTTTTATGAGAAAAAAGGGCAGCTGGATGCCGCCTTTAACTATTATTTAAGTGCCAAGCGACACAAGCCCCATCTCATTAAAATTGATTACGGCCTGGGTTCTGTTCTTTATAAAAAAGAGCTTTATGCGCAAGCCCTGCCCTATTATCAAAAGACCTTTGAAAAGCACCCTGACGATCTTCAGCTGGCCATTCATTTATTAAAAATACTCAAAATTTTTGGGCATTCCGAAGAATTTTTAAGGGTTTGCAATTTAGCCCTACGGCACCACCCGGACAATGTTCATCTGCTGTCTTCTTTAATTGATATGCAGCGGTGGTCCTCAACCATCAACGATGAATCATTTGAGCATTTTAAACAAATTGTAAGTAGAGATAAAACCATTAAAACTGCCAGACCCTTTACTCTGATTGCGGAAATTCTGGGTGAACAAGGCCTGCCTGAAGAATCACTGTCTTATTTTAAAACGGCGCTTCTATTGAATCCCAAGGATCACAAAGCGCGTTATTTACAAGCGTTGCCTCTGCTGTCACTGGGCAGGCTTCAGGAAGCCTGGGTTTGCCTTCGTTTAAGAAACAAACCTCGGGATTTAAGACTGCCTCACAGTACGCCAGAGTGGGCGGGCCAAAGCTTAAGTGATGCGCATATTCTGATTTACGCGGAGAAGGGTATTGGAGATGAAGTGAGACTGGCTTCTATCTACAATGAAGTTATTGAGGCAGCGGGTCAGACCACCATTGCCTGTGAGCCACGCTTGATGACGCTGTTTCAGCGCTCCTTTCCGCTGGCTAACGTGGTGGGCTTGGGGCGCTTGTTTTCTACGCTGGGTTGTACGGTTAAGCCGAATAAAAATCCTGTGTGCTTAACGACATGGGGAGGTAGCTCTTCGTTTGATTATTACCTTCTGGCGGGGGATTTACCGGTTTTTTTCAGACCCGATTACGCTAGTTTCGGAGCATCGGAAGCTTATCTGAGGCCGAATCCTACGTTGGTTGAAAAGTGGCGTGATCGTGTGCAAGCGTTAGGCACCGATTTAAAGGTCGGGATTTGTTGGTCTAGCGGGGTTTCCAACTTCAAGCGGAGCCGTGAATATACCTTACTCCGCCACTGGGAACAAGTACTGCAATTACCTCATATTTCATGGGTCAATCTGCATTATGGCGGCATGGCTGAAATTGAGGAAGAAGAGGCCCGTTTGGGGGTTCGTATTCACGGTTGGGATGATCTGGATTTAAAAAACGATTTGGAAGATATGGCAGCCTTGATCGATCAACTGGATGTGGTGATCTCAGCCGCTACTTTAATTGCGGAGCTTTCGGGGGCCTTGGGTAAACCAACCTGGCGGCTGATTAACACCACCCACCCGGCCAATACCTGGCGGGTCTGGCCGGGCACTTCGCAAGATTTGTGGCATCCCAGCATGATACAGGTGAGTTCCCAACCCATTGGGAATGTGCATGAGCTGATGGAGAAGGTTTGCGATGCGCTCAAGGCGATGTCCGCACAGGCAAAGACTGAGGGCCAGACGGCGGTGTTGTCATAATGCCTGTGTTTGATTCTGGGGCCTTTTTAATATTTAATAGTTGTAGCTTCTCATTAGTTGAAAGTGGTTTTAATGAATTCATTTTTACCCGTTTCCCCGGCTTCTAACACCCGATCGGTCGTGAAAATTAATCAGCCTTTACTGTTAATTTCCGAAGTGCAGCGCTCTGGGGGTACGTTACTGTCTCAACTGTTTGACGGCCACCCTCAGTGCTTTGCCCATCCTCATGAAATCAGTTGGGGGCGGCCTAAAAAATGGCATTGGCCCAATTTGGATTTAAGCGCTTTATCTGCTTCTGAATTATTTTCCGCTTTGGATGAACCTTGGCTGGAAGATTATGCCGCTCGTGGTTATTACAAAAAAAATCCTAAAACCAATGTAGAAACCTATCCATTCCAGTTTGATCGAGAGCAACAACGCGCCATTTTTTCAGAATGTCTGGCGCATTGTAATCCTTTCAGTCAAAGAGACGTTCTGGATGCTTATAATACGTCGTTTTTTAATGCCTGGAGTGATTATCAGGACCTTCATCAACCCCATAAAAAGTTTGTAACCGGCTTCACCCCCCGTGTGGTCATGCACAGCGACAGCATGAATCGATTTTTCAGAGATTATCCCGATGGGTTTATGTTCTCTTCCATCCGTCATCCGGCCAGCTGGTATTCTTCAGTGATTCAGCATGGTTATCAAAAGCATGGGGGCATTCCCGAAATCATGGCATTCTGGATGGAGTCCACATTGGCTACGCTGGCCATGTCGGCGCAGTATCCAGAGCAAGTGTATCCCCTGCTTTTTGAGGATTTGATACTGGACACCGATCGTATTATGGCTGAAATATGCCATTTTACCGGACTGGAGTTTTCCGAGGCGCTGTTAAAGCCCACTTTTAATGGCAAGCCGATTCAGTCCAACAGTCATTATGATGCGGTTTATCATGTCGATACAGCGGTGGTAGAACGCTATAAAGCCACGCTGAGCGCGGATGAAATTGAGCAAATTGAATCACTGACGTTTTCTGTATATCAACAAGCGCAACAGTTTATTAGAGACAGGCACGGGCTTTCATTCAGCCAAACGCCAACACCTGTTTGAATTATCGGACACCGCAATTATGGAAAAAGAAATCATTATCCATGTCGGTATGCACAAAACCGGCACTACTTATTTGCAAGAGCATATTTTTCCAAAACTGGATGATGTCTATCTGGTGAGCGTTAATACTGTTGTTGATCCGATTAAGCGTTTTTTGAAACACCTTTTTTCCAGAAACGTTTTACTGCTGGATCTGGGGCAAATTAAGGTTGAAATAGAGGCCTTTATAGAAAGCCTGCCTCAAAACAAAATACTGATCAGCAATGAGTCTTTGTTTGGATTTTTTCATGAAAATTATTCTCACAACAAAATGTTTGCGGATTACCTGAAGCTGATGTTTCCCAATGCTAAAATTCTGGTGACAATTCGCAGACAGGATGACTGGTTAGAATCGGCTTACAAACAAGTCATTCACGCTGGACTTTCCATTTCCATCAATCACTTTCTCAATTATTTTGACGGAAGATTCCACAGCTATGCTTCCAGTGCCTACAAAGAAGGCCCCAATATTGATGTTCGCACCCTGGAGCTGGGTCGGTTTATACAGAATTATCAGCATTTGTTTAGCCCTCAAAATGTGCTGGTTTTGCCTTTCGAAATGCTACGCAATGAACCCAGTCGTTTCTTAAGTACTTTTTATGATTTTGCTAAAATCAAACCCTATTTTCCGCAGTCAAAAAAAATGTCAAACCGGGGTTACTCTTTAATTTCCGCTTATTTGGCGCTTGGGTTTAACCGTTTAACGTTTTTGGGCCGGGGAACGCGTAAAAAATTATTGCGTCCCCTGCTTGAGCGCACCATCGACCGCTGGTTTTACATTAAACATCAATTCATTAAGCCCAACATTCGCGCTGAAATTATGAAGATACACCAGAATCATAATCGTGAACTGGCTCAGTTGACGGGCCTCAATCTTCAGCAATATGGTTACTACGTAGAAACCCGGTAATCGTTGGGGCAATCAAGATTCAGGCCTTTTCTCAAAGTCTCTTGGTGCTTGAAAGCAAATCAATGCGCTGATGGGTTCTGTTGGTTTCACAAAAAACGCCTGCCTTAGATTGTTCGGTATTGAGACATCCAAACAAAAGGTATTGCTATTAACCTATTTTTAAACTAAATAATATTCATGGATGCTATCGATCAACAGATATTGCGGCTTTTAATGCTGGACGGCCGACTGAGCAATAGCAAGCTGGCCAAAGCCATTGGCTTGTCAGAATCAGCCACGCTGGAGCGGGTTCGGCGACTGGAAGCATCGGGGGTTATTCAGGGCTACACGGTTCGGGTAGAGCCTTGGCAAGTGGGGTTGAATCTGGAGCTTTTTATGACGTTTACCCTCAAGGATCAGCACCCTAGAGAAATTGCGCGCTTTGAGGCCATTATTCAAGACATGGACGAAGTGTTGACTTGCGCTCAAACGCTGGGACATGCCGATTTTCTGGCCCATATCGCCGTGAAAGACATTCAGGGGCTGTCTGCCTTTATCAATCAAAAGCTGCTGCCTTTGGGCTGCATTGAACGCATGGAGTCAATGACCGTGCTGAACATTATGAAACGGGCGCATCCGCCGTTGTCTGCGTTGCACATAAACCAATAATCAACCATTCCGTTTTTGTCAAAAATCGTATAAAGTGAAGGAGGGGAAGCACCATGACTACATTAGCAATTGGGATAGAGGGCGACATCATGGCTCACCAAACCCAGGATTTGAACCAAATGGACTATGAAAGCTTTACCAAACTGGTGGAGCACGAGTTTTTGCAGCACCCGGTGGTGGTGAATAACCGCTACACCCAATGGTTCGCCCATGGCGAGGCCACCTTGCCCGAGTTGCGCCATTTCACCATTCAGTTTTCGGTGTTTTCCAATTTATTTTTGATTGCCCAGTTGAAGAAAATGCTAAACGCCGATTCGCTGGAATCCATGCATCAGGCCAAAGAAATTTTGGCCAATGAACTGGGTGTGATTTTTAACCACAAAAGCAAGCAGGTGGTGGCGGTGAATGCCGATAATCAGGACCAGGAAGGCGATCCTGAGTTTGTGAGTACGGAAGGCACCATTGAAGGCGGTACTTTTCGCTTTGGGGCCGCTCACTTTGAGTGGTTGCTCAAGTTTGGCAAGCCGCTCAATCTGGGGTTTGATGACTTGGGCAAGCGTCGGCATGGCACCCAGTCTACCCTCTTTTTCTGTGATGAGCTTTCCCGCTTGTACGGCAGTGAAGATGCCAGTATTGCCGCCGGGGCCAGCTTTGCCATTGAGAATTGGGCCGCCGCTGGCTTTTGGCAAGAGCTGGAAGATGGGTTGCTGAAAATCCGCAAAAGCAAGGTTCCTGATTTATCGCTGGCCTTTTTTGCATGGCATAACCGGTTGGAAGCCCAGCATGCCGCCCACACTCAGGAAGAGCTAAAGGAAATTTTTCAGGACCCACGCTTTGATCGGGCTAAATTTTTAGCCGGAGGCAAAGAAATGCTGGAAGGCTTGGCCGCTTTTTGGAGCGGCTTGGAAACCGATCGCCAGAATCATGTCGTGGCCTGACTGTAGTCCTAAATTCTAATCCAAAGAATATTTTTTAAATCTCCAAAAGCCATCGGCCCAACCGGTGGCTTTTGGTTTAGTCTTCAGGGGAATCATGGGTTTTGCCGTCATTCTGTTGTTTAAAATGCTCGTAGCGTTCTAATATCAGCGCTTCTTGTCCGTTGATTAATTGCTGGTAGAAGCGATGCACGTTTTGGGCAATGGCTTGGCACAGTTCCCGCTTGATGGCATCGGGGTGCCACTGGTTAAAAATCTGCTCGGCAATGCAATCTTGCAAGCTAACGGGTTGATTGCCACGGGCTTCTTGCGCGCAACCGGCGGCCACATCCGTATGTCGAAACAGATTGATGCCAATGCCGGTAATCAAGGCTTTGCACTGGTTGCTGCTCATGAGGCTTTCTACCAAAATGCCGCCCAGTTTTTGGCCCTGCACATACAGATCATTCACCGGCTTGAGTTGAATGCGCAAGCCGGTCAGCTCCTCAATGGTTTCGGCGCAAGCGGCACCGGCCGCAAGGGTGAAAGTGGGGGTGAGGGGTACAGTGTGGGGTTGCATTTCGGCCAAAGTACTAAAAGGATGCACCAGCGAAAAATAAAGCCCCGCGCCTGATGGCGAAATCCAGGGCCTCCCCTGCGTGCCACGCCCTGCGGTCTGGCTGTCCGCCCGAATCAGGGTTAAGCGTTCCAGCGTTTCCGATTGCAGCAGACGACGGGCTTCCTCGTTGGTGGAATCCAGTTCGGTGTATTCAATGTATTGAAAGCTGGACGGTGAAGAACTCATGCGCTTGGATGGATAGGGGGGCAATCGGGTGTTCCCAGATATTGTAAATTGCCGATGTCCGAAACCAGATCATCGGTGTTTTTTAAAACCCTGAGAATGGAAGCAGAGGCATCCGCCAGCTTGCTTGCGTCAATGCCGGTTTCAATGCCTTGTGCATGCAGGTAATGAACCAACGCATCGGTGGAGAGGTTGCCAGAAGCCCCCGGTGCGTAGGGGCATCCACCCAGCCCACCGGCAGAGGAATCGAAGCTGGAAAGCCCAAGATCTAGCGATGCTTGTACGTTTTCAATGGCCAAGCCGTTGGTATCGTGAAAATGCATGGCCATTTTTTCCAGTGGCAGGGCTTTCAAAAGGGCGGTCATGGTGGTGCGAACATCGTCGGGAACGGCCTGTCCAATGGTGTCTCCAATGGACAGTTCATGAACGCCCATTTCCAGCAGGCGTTGGCAAACCTCTAGTACGGATTCGTGTTTAATTTTGCCTTCAAAGGGGCAATAAAAGGCGGTGGAAATATAACCCCGAACCCAGAGGCCTTCCTGCAAAGCTTTTTCCACCACCGGCTTAAAGGCCGCAAAGGATTCCTGAATGGTCATGTTGATATTGTTTTGAGTAAAGCTATTGGATGCCGCCGTAAATACCGCAATTTCCCGAATGCCAGACTCCAGAGCGCGTTCCAGCCCTTTTAAATTTGGCACCAGTGCCGAGTAGTGAACACCGGCTCTGGGCTGCAAGCCCCGCACCACTTCCAGTGCGTCTGATAACTGAGGAACGGCTTTGGGGTGTACAAACGAGGTGACTTCAATATACTTTAAGCCCGCATCGGCCAGCTTGTGAATAAAATCCAGCTTGGTGCCAGTGCCAATCAGCGCTTTTTCATTTTGTAAGCCGTCTCTGGGGCCTACTTCTGTTATTTTGACTGATTTTACTGAAGTCATGAGGGGTACCTCTTGTTTCACCGATTGCCAATGTTATTTTATTGTAAATTGTCTGTTTTAAATAGCCATTAAATGGACAGTGTCACTAGGATAGCGCCCATGTCCACCAGTTGATTTTCCTGACAATGCACCTGTTCTACCTTGCCCGTTTTAGGCGCGGATAGCGTCATTTCCATTTTCATGGATTCCATAATAATCAACGGCTGGTTGGCTTCCACCGAGTCTCCCGGTTTGACCAATACCTTCAGCACCGTTCCGGGCATGGGCGCTTTGATGGCGCCATCCGAAACAGCGGCGGCGGACTGCCCTCCGGCTCGACGACTGGCGGCGTTCACCAAGTCGAGATGGTAGGTCTTTCCGCTCAGCCAGATGGAAAGCGTGTCCTGTTTTTGAGTGAGATAAAAGGGCAGAATGCGACCCTGATAATGCAGCCATCCCTCGCCGGGGGCGGTCACGCTCACCTGCCCGGAATGCACCACGCCATCCAGGGTGATTGAAAACTGCTGGCCCGCCAACTGGCAATCCAGTTGCTTGGGCTCCGTTTGATTCGGAATTTTTAAGCTTATTTTTGACATGTCAGTTGCCTCCAGCCGCCTTTGAGGGACCAAGGCGATGGTTTTATTACGACGTTTGCGGTGCTTCCGGTCTGTGAGTGAGTGCCGCTTTGATTGCGGGTAGATGCACTCAAAGTAGAGGCACTTAAAGCGCCCAGTAGCAGGGCCTCAATAGGCGTTTCGGTTTCTTCGGTGAGAATGGGGTTTTCTTCCAGAAAATGGGTGTGAATATCCCCGGACTGAAATTGAGGATGATCGATGATGGCCTTGAGGAAAGCCAGGTTATTGGCCACTCCCAGCAAGGCAAATCGGGACAAGGCCCAGCTCATTTTCTGCAAAGCGGCCTCCCGGTTTTTCCCCCACACAATCAGTTTGGCCAGCATGGGATCGTAATGCACGGTCACTTCCGATCCCTCTCGAACCCCGCCATCCAGCCGGATAAAAGGCCCCTGAGGCGGACGATACACCGCCAGTTTTCCGATGCCCGGCATAAAATTCCGGGCCGGATCTTCGGCGTAAATGCGGCATTCAATGGCATGCCCATCCTGCTTTAAATCGGCTTGGGTAAAGGGAAGCGGCAATCCTGCGGCCACCATAATTTGCAAGCGAACCAAATCCTGATGCACGGTCATCTCAGTGACCGGATGCTCCACCTGTAAGCGGGTATTGACTTCCAGAAAGTAAAAAGCGCCATCTTCAGCCAGAATAAATTCAACGGTTCCGGCATTGGTGTAGCCCATGGCCTTGGCCGCTTTGACGGCGGCTTGGCCCATGCGCTGCCGCAAGTCGTTATTTAAGGCCGGGGAAGGGGTTTCTTCAATAATTTTTTGGTGGCGTCGCTGAATGGAGCATTCTCGCTCAAACAAATGCACCACGTTGCCCTCATGGTCCCCAAAAATCTGAAATTCAATGTGCCGGGGCCGGGTAATGTATTTTTCCAGAAACACCCGAGCGTCTCCAAAAGCGCTTTGGGCTTCTCGGGCGGCGGCGGCAAAAGCGGCTTCCAGCCCTTCGGCTTCTTTCACCAGCCGCATGCCTTTGCCACCGCCCCCAGCGGCTGCTTTAACCAGCAGCGGATAGCCAATGGCAGCGGCTTCTTTTTGAATGATGGAAAATTCAGTTTGCAAATCGCCGGACCAGCCGGGAACCACCGGCACACCGGCCTGCTGCATTAAATTTTTGGCAATGATTTTATCGCCCATATCCCGAATCACACCGGGTTCAGGGCCAATAAACACAATGCCCGCCTGCGCGCAGGATTGGGCAAAGGCGGCGTTCTCCGATAAAAAACCGTAGCCGGGGTGAACGGCATCCACCCCCAGCGCTTTGGCCTGCTCCAGAATAAGGTCCGCTTGCAGGTAAGTATCCGCCGGTTTTTCTCCGGGCAAATGAATCAGTTCATCGGCGGTGCGGGTATGCTCGGCGCTCAAGTCGGCATCAGACGCCAGAGCCACGGCCAAAATGCCCATTTCCTGAATGGTCTTCATGACCCGAACCGCAATTTCCCCACGGTTGGCGACTAATATTTTTTTGAATAATGGCTTTTGCACATCAGACCCTTTTTTCAGTTTTTTAAATTTTTTAACATGAATTTTAGGCTATGGAATGGGGGCGCTTTCGGCGATCCACTCAGGCGCTCGCTTTTCCAGAAACGCTTTCATGCCTTCCTGACCTTCTTTGGAAATGCGTCGCTCGGCAATCATTTTGGTGGTAATATCCACCGCCCGATCCCAATCGTAGCGGTTTACTTGCTCAATCAGCACCTTGCTTTGGGTAATGGCTTCCGGGCCATTGGCGCAAAGGGACTGAACAATGGCATCAATCTTCAAATCCAAAGTCGGCACATCCGCCAGTGTTTCCGAAATCAGACCGATTCTTTGGGCCTCGGCGGCGCTGAATTTTTCGGCGGTTAAAAAATAGCGGTGGGCGTGACCCTGCCCGATTTTTTTCAGCACAAAGGGAGAAATAACCGCAGGCAGCAAGCCCAGTTTCACTTCACTTAAACAAAACACGGCGGAATCCACAGCGAAGGCCATATCGCAAGCGGCCAGCAGGCCAACCCCACCCCCGAAAGCGGCCCCATGCACCCTGGCGATAACCGGCTTGGGGCAGTTGTGAATGGCTTTCAGCATGGCGGCCAGCGCATGGGCGTCTTCCACGTTTTGCTCAAACGAATAGTCCACCATGGCTTTCATCCAGTTCAAGTCAGCCCCGGCGCAAAAGGATTTGCCTTCCGCCTGAAGAATGACCGCCCTGACTGGTGAGTTTTTGTTGAATCCACTGAAGGCAGACTGTAACTCCTGAATCATGACCTCATTAAACGCATTGTGCAATTCCGGCCGATTCAGGGTGATGCGGGCTATGGGCTGGCCTGCGGCCTGCTCAATGGAAATCCGAACAAATTCTCCCATTGGGGGTTCCCCTCTTAGCTCTCTTCTTTGCCTCTCTCATTGCAATAGGGTAGCAGGAAAACGAGGGCTTTTGAAGAACCGCGACCACAAAAACAGCCTCTTCCCTAAAACGGCAAAGAGACTGTTTGGGGGAGAGAAGGGGCGAGCTTGTGTGCGATCCATTTCCAGTGCAAGCCTTACCGGTTTAAAAACGGAATACCCCGTGGCCACGCTCTGGGAATGGGGCATTGAGGGAAGCGGCAATGCCCAGGCCTAAAACCATGCGGGTGTCGGCGGGATCGATAATGCCATCGTCCCACAACCTTGCGGTACTGTAGTAAGCGCTGCTTTCACGGGCATATTTTTCAAGGGTGGGGGCTTTAAACGCTTCTTCTGCCTCAGCGCTTAAGGCTGGTTTTTCATGGGCGGCCAGCTGATCTTTTTTGACGGTGAGCAGCACGTTAGCGGCTTGTTCTCCGCCCATCACCGAGATTCGGGCGTTGGGCCACATCCACACTTGCCGAGCGCCAAAGGCCCGTCCGCACATGCCATAATTGCCAGCCCCGTAAGAACCCCCGATAATGACCGTAAATTTGGGGACCGCAGCGTTGGATACCGCCATTACCATTTTGGCCCCATCCCGGGCAATGCCACCGGCCTCGTACTGACGGCCCACCATAAAGCCGGTGATATTTTGCAAAAATACCAGCGGAATGCCCCGTTGCCCGCACAGCTCCACAAAATGGGCGGCTTTTAAAGCGCTTTCAGAAAATAAAACCCCGTTATTGGCGATAATGCCCACCGGATACCCGAAAATGCGGGCAAACCCACACACCAGCGTTGATCCGTACAAGGCCTTGAATTCGTGAAAGCGGCTGCCGTCTACCAAGCGGGCGATAATTTCCCGTATATCGTAGGGCTTGCGAATGTCCTTGTTAATGATGCCGTAAATTTGATGGGGATCATACAGCGGGTCTTCGGGAGTATCCTGATTCAGTTGGGCTTTCGGGCGCCGGTTCAGGTTTTCCACGATATTTCGGGTGATGGCAATGGCGTCTTCATCATCCAGGGCATAGTGATCGGTCACGCCCGAAGTGCGACAATGAATATCCGCCCCACCCAACTCTTCCGCCGATACTTCCTCGCCGGTAGCAGCCTTTACTAGCGGTGGTCCGGCCAGAAAAATGGTGCCCTGCTTTTTCACAATCACACTTTCATCGCACATGGCCGGAATATAAGCGCCCCCGGCGGTACAAGATCCCATCACCACCGCAATTTGGGGGATGCCTTTGGCCGACATACGGGCCTGGTTGTAAAAAATGCGCCCAAAGTGATCTTTATCGGGAAACACTTCATCCTGCATGGGCAAAAAAGCCCCGCCGGAATCGACCAGATAGATGCAAGGCAACTGGTTCTCTTCAGCGATTTCCTGCGCCCGTAAATGCTTTTTAACGGTCAGCGGAAAGTAGGTGCCGCCTTTGACGGTAGCGTCATTGGCCACAATGACGCACTCAATGCCCTGAATGCGCCCAATGCCGGTTACTAGTCCCGCACCGGGGGCGGCGTTGTCATAAAGTTCGTCGGCGGCCAAATGGCTGAATTCCAGAAAAGGCGCGTCCGGGTCCAGCAAGGCGTTAATGCGATCCCGTACAAACAGCTTGCCCCGCTGGGTATGCTTTTCAATCAGGGCCAAGCCCCCGCCTTGATGAACTTTTTTAACCCGTTCTCGAAGTAACTCTACCTGCTGTTGCATGGCTTCGTAATTTTCCAGGTAAATTGGGTCCTGGGTATTTATGGTTGTGTTTAGTACATCCATGATGTGCGCATGCCCCCGATTGCCTCATTCTAAACGGTGCCTAAGGTAAAAAGTCCGTGTTGACAACGGATTAAAAAGTCTGAGTGGTTAAAAGAAGCCATTAATTTGCTTTATCACCCAACAATACTGATTTCAGGTTACATTGTTTGTAACAAAAAGACGACTTTCAAACAAATTGTAAACGAATATAAAGTCCAATTTTTTGGCAGAGGTCGGCCAATCCGTTTGAGGGTCTATCATTCCACAAAAGTCATGCATTTGTAGTGTAAAAAAAACAAGGGGACCCTTTAAATTCATGGCCATCAGATCTATAATAAGAAAGTCGGTATACTTTTTGAACTAAAGTGGCAGTGAAAGGTATGCAGGCGATTACCAGATTCCCTCCGAAGTCCTCGACATGCCACTTGCGAGCATCGGATTCGACCCAAAGTCCCATTCGAAGGAACATACCAATCATGTACTACGATGGTCACGTCCATATCGAAGAAGAAGATCAGTGTTATTCCTGTGAGTATTTTCTCAAAGGGGTAATGTGTCCGCTGCTGGAAGCGCTGGCAGTTGGCGTCGCTCATCTGGATGGAGACGTTCAGGTCAAGAATTGTGGTTTTTACGTGGAATTTAAACGGCATTTGCAAGTGGTGGACAAAAGCGAGGTCGCTAAAAATGACACCCCGCCCGCCAACGACAAAACCCGTCGCTTTAAATCCACTTAAGGGAAAATCCTGTCCCCTGTAAAACGCCGCTGTTCTTGAGTCATCGCTGCCAAAGCCTTGCGGGCAACGTTTTTTCTACTCCAGCTCCCCACTATGATGATACAAACTGGTAAACACCCGGTGAATATCGGCTTCGCCCTTACTCATGGATTCCTTGTTCATGCATTTGTAATATTCGCCAATGGTAATTTGTTTATCCACCTGTTCGTGCAGAATTAACCCTTCTTCGCTCACCCCGCTGCCCCGATCCATTAACAGCACCAGGCTGAGGCGGTGCAGGGGAATGTTGAAAAAGCCGTCCACGCATTCCGGATCGAAGTGAGATCCTGCGTCTCGCTTGATGATGGTGAGTACTTTATCGAAAGCCATGCGGTTTCGATAATGCCGACGAGAGGTAATGGCGTCGAACACGTCTGAAATGGCCAGTATTCGACCGGAGAGCAATATTTCACTGCCTTTCAGCCCCCGGTGATAACCGCTTCCATCCATTTTTTCGTGGTGAGAGGCGGCAATTTCCGGTACCAGTTGCAAATGGCGCTCAAAGTGTACGTTTTTTAAAATTTCGTGGGTGTAGTACACATGCTTTTGAATATGGCGGTACTCTTTTTCGGTGAGTCGTCCGTCTTTTTTTAAAATCTCTTCTTTAATGCCAATTTTTCCAATGTCGTGCAACAACGAAGCGTATTTCAGCGCTTCCAAATCGGCGTGCTGCATTTCCATTTCCTCGCCCAGTAGCAGGGCGTATTCGGCCACCCGTTCGGAATGACCGGCGGTAATGGGATCTCGGGCGTCAATGGTGCTGGAGAGTGTTTTAACAAAACTGTCAAAAGAAATTTTCATTTCCTGGGCCATGGTGGCGTTTTCCAGGGCCACGCCAGCGTTCACCGAAATGGCGGTGAGCAAGTCCTCATCCACTTTGTCAAAATGGGAAACACGTTTGTTCAGGACCTGAAAGACCCCGATAATTTCCATTTTCCGGTTTCGCATGGGCATGCACAGAATATTGTGGGTGCGATAACCGGTTTTGCGATCAATGTCCTGATTAAAGCGAGGGTCTTCATAGGCGTCTTTAATATTCAGGGTTTCGCCGGTTTTAACCACATAACCGGCCAGGCCCAGGTGTGCCGGAAAACGCACTTCTTCGCTGGTATCAAACCCAGTGGCCACTTTGGACCACAATTCATTCTGCTCGCGATCGTAGAGAAACACCGTGCAGCGATCGGCGCTTAAGGCTTGCTCGGTTTCATCTTTAATGAGCGTTAGCAGTTTTTCCAAATCCCGCTCGGCAGCCATGGCTTGCCCTACCCGCATGAGAGATACCAGTCGCTGGTTGGGATTCTTCTGGTCCTCAGCAGCTTCTTTTTCGCTGAGGGAAGACAAAGCCTCCATCAGATTGGTTTCTTTCTCAAAAACCCGATCGTGGTTGGCCCGTTTTTCTACAATTTCTTGCCACTTGCGCTCATCCAGCCGAAAAATCTCATCTTCAATATGGCTAATGATAAAACTAAGGCCGTTGCTCTCGGCAATTCTCAAGGATTCCATCATGCTGGCCAGCGCCAGTTTGGGTTCATTCAGGCTGAGATAAATTTTGCCCAGCTCATAATAGGTTTTGGCCAGTTCAGCAATGCTGCCCTCTTCCTTGAAAATGGCAATCACTTCACTGATTTCCTCAATGGCCTTGGCTTCTTCGCCTTGCCGGTAATGGATACAGGCCAGCAGGCGGCTGCCCATGGCAAACCCCTTGCGGTAATTATAACGCTTGAATATGGGCAGCACTTCCTGCTCCAGCAATTGGCAAGCGCTGTCAAAATCCATTTGATTGTATTGAATATAAGCTTTGTAGAACTGGCTTTTGCCGTAAGGAACCCGCATGCTTTTGTTGGTGCATTCCTGCTCTACTTCCTGAATAAACGCCTTGGCTTTGTCCAGATCGGCCTGATAAATGCACAAACGGATTAAATCGTTTTTAATCCGGGCGCAACGGTATAAATCCTGAAGATCGATGGCAATGTGCAGGGCCTGATTCAGGAACTCTTCGGCCCGGCCATATTCTTCCCGCAGAATATAAATGCGCCCAATAATCTGGCAAGTGACCGCCTGCTCATACACGCAGCCCACCCGTTTTTTAATGTCCAGCGCGTTTTGCAGGCAGTGAATGGCCCGGTAATAATCGTTGGTATGCTCATAATGAACGGCCAGACTGTCCAGAATGCGGGCCGCTTCCAGGCCATCGGCCCGGCAGAAGGTGCGGGCGTACATAAAGTGTTTGACGGCTTCCCCGTAATGCTTTTCCCGGTATTTGGTCAAGCCCTGATAGTGCAGCAATCGGGCCCTGATCTCGTTAATTCCCGGCTCATGCATATGCACGTTCATCATTTTGAGTGATTCGGTAAACAGGCGAGCGGACTTAATAGGGCCATCCTGAACATCGCTGTTGTATTTAATCCAGGCCAGTTCCACCAAACATTCAATGGCCCCCAAAAAATGACGATCCATCAAAAAGAGCCCGTAGGCTTTTTCCAGGGCTTCCACCGCCTTTTCTGAATCCTTTTTGAAGTTCAGCAGCAACCCTGATTCGTAAAGCGTTCGGGCTTCGGCGGAGGCCTTTTCATTCAGGGGCTTATTTTGAACAGGTGCAGGTTCCAGATCGGCAAATAACTGGTTAATTTCTCCCGCAGGCTCTCCAACCGACACCATTCCCTCAATGGAATCATAGAGCGGGTAATCTTCGTAAGGCTTGCTATTCAGATTGTCTGAACCGTTTGTCATGCTTCCAATAGGGCTTTCTATCAGTAATCGCAATGGTTAAAGTGCAATGTATGCTCAATCCGGGCTTTACCGCTCTGGGTCCGCCCCGCCAGTAAAGAATAAGCCAGAGAAGCGGTTGAAGGAGAAAAACGGACGCACTGGCACAAGCAGAGAATCTCCTATAGGCATCATATGAAAATTATGCGGAATTTGGCGTCCATCAACTGATGGAGTTTTAAAAAGCACCGGTTTCCGAACTTGAAAGCGCGTTTTGAATGTGGCGGGCAAACGACTTGATGTTTCGACAAGAAAAGACCCAAATACGAGATATTGAGGTAGTATAGAGTTTAAAGTTTTAGAGTTTTTGATTGGTGTTACCGTGGTTTCAGAGAGAAACAAACCGCAAGAGCTTACAGAGCAGGGCTTAAGCCCAACAAGCGCCCATAAATCGCTGATTCTGATTATTCATCAGGATGAGTTGATGATTAACGCTTGTCGGCTGGCTTTGGAAAAGCACGGTTACGAGATTGAATTTGCCCTGGATGGAACCGAAGGCATTCAGAAGGTGTACCGGTTGATCCCGGATGTGATACTGGCTGGCAGCGCTGTGCCGGAATTGAATGGCTATCAGATTTGCCGACTGGTTAAAAATGATCCGGTCATGCGAAAGATTCCATTGCTGCTGGTGGCCGATCAAACCTTCAAGATGGATCGGTTCTGGGGCATGAAGGCCGGGGCGGATGATTTTCTGTCTATGGAAGAAGTGTCTTCCCGCTTGCTCCAGAAAATTCAGATGGTGCTGGAAATATATGACCGGGTGGATATTGAGGAAAAGCGGCTTTTAAAAATCAACAACGAAAAAAATCCATTTAATATCCGCACCCGGCTCAATCAGATTTTAGATACCGCGCTGGTGGAATCCATGCTGATGGTGGAGTTTCGCAGTCTGGCTGATCTGGTGCATGATTCGGCTTTATTGAATTACATGCTGTTCAGCCTGCTGGAAAGTATTCTGGAATATGATGCGGCGGCCATTTTCTTTAACGACAACAACAAAGGCCCCCGAGTCTTAACTTTTCACCTGCCCGAGCGGCGCCAGCAACCGGCCTCTCAAATTGAAAAACTGATGGACACCTTTTTTAACCGCTACAAAGATCGTGGATTAACCAGCGCCCAACTGGAACTGCGGGAATCGGAAGTGATTGGGGCGCTGGATGATCAGGCTGTGCCGGTGGAATACGCCACTACGTATGTAAAAGACATCCAGCTGGATTCGGGGTTGATTGGCGCTTTGGTGCTTTATTCGGTACACAAGGTGGACTACTCCCGTATTTTCCCCTTGCATTTAATTGAAGATGAAATTCGCCTGCTAATGAAGCTGCGGCATTTGTACACCCAGGCCGAAGTGCTGGCCATTACAGACAGTTTAACCGGGTTAGTCAATCACAAGCATTTTGTGAGCGTGCTGCAACGAGAATTTAAAGCGGCAAAACGCTATGAGCAGTGCTTGAGCTTGGCCTTGGTGGGCATTGACAACTTTAGACAGCTTAACGATGAATGGGGCCACGCTTGTGGCGATGAAATCCTGCGTCATGTGTCCAGGGTTTTGGAAGCCTCCTTTCGGGGGGTGGATATTCTGGCCCGCTTTGGGGGCAAGAATCTGGCTATTTTGTTACCCCAAACACCGGGCGATCAGGCGTTCATTGCCTTGGATCGGTTCCGGTTAAAGGTTGCTGAAATGCCTCTGAGTTGGCAGGACGGTTCCATCCAGCTTTCCATTTGCGGCGGGTTAACCTCATTAAGTGAAGGGTGTCCCTCCATGTCGGTGCTGATTCATCAGGCAGAAAATGCTTTGACTCAGGCCCGTAACAATGGGGGTAATTGCATTGAGATTTCAAGCGACTGATATTAAAATGAGTGTTCTGATGCCCTGACTGGAAGGTTTTGTTAAGGCAGTCAGCATACTCAGAGGCACGAGGATTCCCCATTGGAAGACGTACGCTACTCGGAAGACGTCAAGGACGCCATTCACCTGGCAGGTAAACTGGCCAAAAAGCAAGGACAGGCCCCGATTTCGGATCGGGTTTATTTGTTGGGCTTGCTCATGACCCATCGCAAATTTAACCGGCTGGACAGCCTGCTTCAGGAATTGGGGATTTCTCCCGGCAAAGCGGCTCAGCGCCTTAAAAATAATTTGAAAACACCCACCCCTGCCCCCACCAGTGATTGGTTAAAAAACGCTGAACTCATGGCGCAGGCCGCACGGCCCAATGCTGGAAAACCCGCCTTGATGGAAGTGGAGCATTTACTGAAAGCGTTTTGCCTGTCGCCCGATCCGGTGGTTTCGGCCATTATGCAAGAAAACCGGGTTTCTGCCGAGCGCGTTGATCAGGCCATGGCACAGGCTCACCGGAAACAGGGGCGAAATACCCTATTGTTTCTGGGCAAAGAGCTGCTGGAAGTGATTGTTTTTGTTCTGTTTTTCCTGATTTTAATCAAAAGCTTTTTGGGCGAGTTACGACTGATTCCCTCTGAATCTATGGTTCCGGGGCTTCAGGTGAACGATCGATTGGTGATTGAGCGAGTTACCCGGTTGAACCGCCCTTATCAGCGGGGAGATGTGCTGGTGTTTTATCCGCCCATGAGCCAGTTGAAAAAAGATCCGTGGAGTTTGTTTCTACGCTGGACAGGTTTTTCTGGCCTGATTTACAAAAAAGATGATTACATTGATGTGGCCTACATCAAGCGTTTAATCGGGCTTCCTGGTGATATGGTGGAGGTTCGCCCCGGCGACGGGGTTTATGTGAATTCCAAAAAACTGGATGAGCCTTATGTCAACGAAGTTTCTGAAACCTGCACTTTGGTAAAGCCAGAGCCTTATTGCGGAGCCGTCAAAGTGCCTGATGGACAATACTATATGATGGGCGATAACCGGAATCAAAGCCTGGATAGCCGTTACTGGGGTTTTGCCCGAAAAGAACGCGTGATTGGAAGAGCCGTGTTTCGGATTTGGCCTCTGGATCGAATCGGCGCTTTGCCAAAGCCCGCTTACTAAGTAGTGAAGCATTGCTCTGAGCAGACTTCCGAATTTCAATAAAAATAAAGTATAATAAAGCAATGGAATCGAGAGAAAAGGGGCTATGCTATTTCTGCTGAGGATAAAAATTTAGAGAGTTTACCTCTGGTTGAATTGTATGTGATGGGGATTGCGCTGGATACTCGGACCGGCACCCCCATTGTGGTGCTTAACGATCAGGAAAACCGCCGCGCCTTGCCTATCTGGATTGGAACAGCTGAGGCCAGCGCCATCATTCGGCAGTTGGAAGACATCAAGTCTGCTCGGCCCATGACCCATGACCTTTTGGCCAATGTGGTTGAAGCCACCGGTTTTAGCATTACCAAAATTGAAATTAACGACATTAGTTCAGACACCTATTTTGCCAGCATTTATATGGCCCACTCCGATGGTACCGTGCATGTGATTGATTCCCGGCCTTCGGATGCCATTGCCCTTGCCCTGAAAGCCAAGGTTCAAATTTTCGCAACGGCCAACGTCATGGCCGAAGGTACCATTTCTACTGATCAGGAGCGAGACGAAGCTGAGGCTCAGGAGTTCAAAAACTTCTTAACCGATTTGAAGGCTTCTGATTTCAAATTTGAAGGCGAGATTGAATCCGATCAATAGCGTGTTGGCCTGATTAGAGGCCCTGTTTTTTCATTCATTGTTCATCTGTTTTTTTTAAATCATTACTAAGTGCCGAATTACTGTGGATGGCGACCGTTCATGGTCAGTTACTGTCTTTTGGAATGCGCTTTGGGGTTGCTCAAGCCTTTGGCATTGGGTTGTTCAGTTTGTTTTGTCTATAATGGTAGGGTCTGAAAAAGCGGAGCGGGCAACGTGCCAAAGCCAAAAGCATCCCATACAAAGCAACAGCAACTGGATTTTACCACCTTGCTGGCTGGAGATTTAAGCGGACCAGCCCCTCAGAAATCCAGTTATTCGGTGTCTGAAATTACCACCTTGCTGGAAGAGGCCATTGAGGCCCATCCCGCCCTGAGCGGTTCTATGGTGATTCAGGGAGAGGTTTCCAATGTGAAACGATCTTCCAGAGGGCATGTCTATTTCACCCTGAAGGATGAAGGCGCTTCCATTAGCTGTATTTTATGGGCCAGCACCGCCAATCGGCTGAATTTTGAGTTGCAGGACGGGCTGGAGGTGTATCTCACCGGGCGGCTGGAAATATACCGGCCCAGCGGCAATTACTCAATTGTGGGCAGCAAGATGGAACCCGTCGGGGTGGGCGCTTTGCAACTGGCCTTTCAGCAAATCAAGGCCCAACTGGAAGCGGAAGGGCTGTTTATGGAGGAATTCAAGAAAGAAATTCCTGAATTTCCTCAGCGAATTGGCCTGATCACCTCCTCTACCGGGGCGGTGATTCACGATATGTTGCGGGTGATTCGTCGAAAAAACCCCATGGTGGATGTCTTGCTACGGCCGGTCAAAGTGCAGGGAGAAGGGGCCGCTCAGGAAATCGCGGCGGCCATTCGGGAGTTGAATCATCCTCAGTACCAACTGGATATTTTGATTGTGGGCCGGGGGGGCGGTTCATTTGAAGATTTATTCTGCTTTAGCGAGGAAGCGGTAGTTCGTGCCGTGTTTGAAAGTGACGTGCCGGTGATTACCGGCATTGGTCACGAACCCGACTACGCCTTGGCGGACGCTGCCGCTGATTATTCCGCCTCTACCCCCACCGCCGCTGCGGACTGGGCGGTGCCAGACTTGCAAGCCATTATAGAAAATCACACCCAGCTTTCTCAAAATTTATTGGAATCCATGGCTGAAGTCATTTTGTATCATGAGCAAACCCTGGATTTGAACGCCACCCGCATGGTGGAGCTGCACGAAAGTTATCTGGAAACCTGTGGGCATCAACTGCTTCAGAAGCAGGAACGATTATTGTCTCGCTTTGATTTGGCCTTTCAGAAAAAAGAGCAGCAACTGGCTGAGGCCGCTGCGGTTTTGAATGCCTTAAACCCCTTAACCACTTTGGCCAGAGGTTACGGGGTGGCCACGGATTTAAAAGGGCAGGTCATTCAATCCATTCAGCAAGTAAAGACAGGCGACGCTTTTAAACTACGCCTTGCGGATGGCGCCCTGTCCGCCACCATTTCGGAAACTCACCCCATCGGGGCGGCTCCTGCCGTTTCCATGTAAGCATTATCCCAATGAATCAAGGACCTAAGATCATGACCCAATCGCTTCCCACTTTTTCAGAATCTTCACAGGCGCTGGAGGATATCGTTGATCGCTTTCGGGCGGAATCTTTGCCCTTAGAAGAGGCGCTGGGCTTGTTTGAGCAAGGCGTGGGCCATATCAAGGTTTGCCAAACCAAATTAACAGAAGCCAGAGGCAAGGTTGAGGAATTGGTGAAAACCCTGCAGGAAGATGGCGAAAGCGTGACCCGCCCGTTTGAGGCTTAATTTGAGGCTATAAGAAGTGAGTCGTTCCCATTTGTTGGTGTTTGATCATGGCACCACCAGTATCCGGGCCTGTATTATGGATGGCAGCGGGGCCATTATTGCCCGCGCTCAGCAAGGGTTTGAGCAAATTTATCCGCAACCCGGCTGGGTGGAACATGATCCCAAAACCCTGTGGGAGTTCACCTTGCAAGTGGCTCAGGCGGCTTTAACCACCGCCGGACTGGGCTGGGAAAACATTGCGGCCACCGGGTTAACCAATCAACGGGAAACCGTCATTTTGTGGGATCGCCAAACCGGAAAGCCGGTTCATAACGCCATTGTTTGGCAATGTCGGCGCACGGCGGAGGCTTGCGAGTTACTGAAGCAAAACGGTCATGCCGCCATGATTCAGCAAAAAACGGGGCTGGTGATTGACGCTTATTTTTCGGCTTCTAAAATTCAATGGTTGCTGCGTAACGTGCCGGAATGCCAAACCCTGCTGGCTGACAATCGGCTGTTGTTTGGCACCGTGGATACCTATATTTTGTGGCGATTGAGTGGCGGAAAATGCCATGTAACCGATATGACCAACGCCTCTCGCACCATGTTGTATAACATTCACCAGCGGGAATGGGATGCCGATTTGCTGGCCTTGTTTGACATTCCGAGAACTCTGTTGCCGGAAGTGATTCCGTCCAATCAGCGCTTTGGGGTGATGGATCTGGCTTTAACCGGAGGCATAGAAGTGCCTTTGGCGGGCATTGCGGGCGATCAGCAAGCCGCCTTGCATGGCCAAAAATGCTGGATGCCGGGTACCGCCAAAAGCACCTACGGCACCGGCGCTTTTTTGGTCATGAATACGGGGCAAACCCCGGTGCATTCGGCTCAAGGCTTATTAACCACCCTGGCCACCGATGCGGAAGGCCAACCCGCTTACGCTTTGGAAGGCGCCATTTTTTTTGCAGGGGCCGCTCTGGAATGGCTCAGCAAAAAACTGGACGTTATTGAGGACATGCGGGAGGTGGACACCCTGGCTGGCAGCATTCCCCACAATGAAGGGGTGTATCTGGTTCCCGCTTTTGCGGGCTTGGGCGCGCCTTATTGGGATGCCAACGCCCGAGGGGCCGTTTTCGGGATTACACAGGATACCGGCAAAGCCCATTTGGTGCGGGCCGCACTGGAATCCATGGCTTATCAAACCAAGGCGGTGCTGGATGCCATGCAAGTTGAAGCGGGATTGTCTCTGGAAACCCTGCGGGTGGATGGGGGCGTGACCCGCTCCAATGTGCTGGTTCAATTTTTGGCCGATATGCTGAATGTTCCGGTGGAGCGGGCCGATGACCCGGAGCTGACCGCCAAAGGGGCCGGTTATCTGGCGGGGTTGGCGGTTGGATTCTGGCAAAACCCGGAGGAAATTAAACAGCTGGCCGAGCAAACAGAACGCTTTGAGCCTGCCATGTCCGCACCGGAAAGAGCCCGTTTAATGCAGGGCTGGCAACAGGCGGTAAACCGGGTTTTAAGTTAGCGCTCGGGTCATACAGCGGTAGTGATCCGCTTCAAAGCCGGTACGTTCATACACCCGGATGGCCCGCTGGTTATTTTGGGCCACATACAGGCGAAGCTCTGGCGCGCCTTGTGATTTGGCGGCTTGTTCTATCACAGCCAGCAACCCTTCAAACATGCCCTGCCCTCTAAATGGGGGCTGGATATACAAACTTTGAATCCACCAGTAGGGGGCGTTGTTCCAATCGCTCCATTCCTCGGTAATCAGGGTGCAGCCAATCAGCTGGCTTTCCTGTTCAATCACCCAGTAAGTGCCCCGTTGGGGGTGGTTGAATACGGCCATCACCCCGGCTTGAAGGGTTTTCGGGTTTAGTTTAATTTGCTCGCTTTCCCAGGCCATGGCTAAAATCAGCTCAATTAAAGCCTCGCTATCCGCAGGCCGTGCCAGCCGGTATTGCAGGGTGCTGGTGTGAATGGTCATCTGGCGTGCAGTCTCCCAAAATATCAGTGCCCCCTTAGTGTATGATCCTTGCCTACTCCCAAACAAGATCAGCTAAACTGTCTTGGTCTTGCCCTGAAAACCAAGGGGTTTGTGGTATATTAGGCCAATCCTGTGTCCCTGTCTCATTGATCGTAAGCAATCCGTGACTGATATGACCGCTGTCCCCCCATCTTCCCTAACGCCATCATCTTCCAGTCGTCGAGCCATTATTTTGGCGGGTGGACAAGGCACCCGGCTGAAGCCCTACACCACCCTGTTTCCCAAAGCACTGGTGCCACTGGGAGAAATGCCGGTTTTGGAGCTGGTGTTGCGTCAATTAAAAGCGCATGGCTTTACAGAAATTACCTTGGCCGTTGGCCATTTGAGCGAGCTGATTGAAGCGTTTTTTGGGGATGGCCGCAAACTGGGCCTTTCGATAACTTACGCCCGTGAAGATCAACCCTTGGGAACCGCAGGCCCCCTGAAGGCCATGACCGACTTGCCCGAAAATTTTTTGGTGATGAACGCCGACATTGTGTCTGATATTAACTTTGGCGCTTTGTTTAATTTTCACTGTCAGGCCAACCCGTCAGAAGCACCCAATTTGGCAACCATTGCCGTTTACCGTCGAACTTCTAAAATTGATTTCGGGGTTTTGGAATTTGATAGCGACACCCATCGCATTCACAATTTTATTGAAAAGCCCATGCTGGAGCATTCCGTAAGCATGGGTATTTACCTGTTTAACCGGGCCATTCTGGATTTCATACCGGAAAACACTTTTTTTGGCTTTGATCAGCTCATGAAGCGCTTGATTGCCGAGCAGCAATCCATTCAGGCCTACCCGTTTAATGGGTATTGGCTGGATATTGGCCGGGTGGATGACTATGAAACCGCAGTCACCGATTTTCAAAACAAGCGGGAATTATTGCTGCCCACGGTGGTTGATCCTGTGGCGGAGTCGGCCCAACCATGAACCGTCGCATTCTGGTGACTGGCAGCACGGGGTACATTGGCCGCCATTTAACCCGCCAGTTGTTGGGTCTGCCGGAAACCGAGGTTTACGGTTTTAACCGCACCTACGATGAGAAACTGCCCGCCGCTCACTGCCTGGAAGGCAATTTGCTGGATGCCAATTTATTGCACTGGCTGGGGCAAATTCAGCCGCACATCATTTATCACTGCATTGGCACCAGTCCCAAATCTCCGTTTGAAAATCAGTTGCGGGTGAACGCCGAAGGCACCCGTCGTTTGTTGCAGGCGGTGATTGATAATGGCTTGAGGCCCCGTGTGATTGTTGTTGGCTCAGCGGCGGAGTATGGTTTGCGGGGCGAGGCGGTTGATGAAAACACCATTTGTCAGCCGGAAGGCGAATATGGGATTTCCAAGTTGGCCCAAAGCCAGATTGCCCAGAGCTTTGCCCGTCGCTACGATTTGCCGGTGGTGATTGCCCGTGTGTTTAATGTGTATGGCAACACCGAGCGCCATTTAGCCATCGCTTCTCTGGCCGCCCAAATTGTGCAGGCAGAAGTCTTGCAGCCATTGCCGTCCGAAATTCAGGTTTATAACCTCCGAAGCTGGCGAGATTTTATTCATGTGGATGACGTGGCCGGGGCTTTAATGGCCTTATCCGCCATTCATACTCAAAATGAACTAAGCGGGCAGGTCTATAACATTGGCTCAGGGATTAGCACCCCCATTAGCGCCGCTCTGGATTTGCTGCTGGCCCATTCAGCGCTGAGTAAAGACGCCCTGAAAACCGTGGCCTTAAAGCTGCACGGCTTGCAGCAAAAAGATGTCAGTTGGGCGGATATCACCAAAATTCGTCAGCATACCGGCTGGAAGCCTCAAGTCACGCTTGAGCAGGGCCTGCGCCGAGAGCTTCAGTACTGGCGGGCCAACATTGGGGATACGCTGCCCCTGGTTCAATCAAAATAGGGTTCTATTCGGGAGATCATTCAGTCATTCAGCAAAAGGGTTTTACCACATGGATTTAAGGAATCAGTCAGTCTTGGTAACCGGGGCCGGTGGCTTTATCGGTAGTCATCTGGTGGAAGCTTTGTTAGAGCAAGGCTGCCAGGTTCGGGCCATGATTAAATACAATTCCCGAAACGATTGGGGCAATCTGGAAGCTTTGCCGGATGCCTTGAAAAACCGGCTTGAAATTATGGCTGGCGACATCACCGATCCCTTTTTTGTAAGAGAGGCTGTGAAAGGGTGCAAAGCTGTTTTTCACCTGGCGGCCCTGATCGGGATTCCTTATTCCTACATTGCCCCTCAGCATTATGTCAACGTGAATGTGCAAGGCACCTTGAATGTGCTGGAAGCCTGTCGTCAGGAAGGCGTGGAAAAACTGGTGCATACCTCCACCAGTGAAACTTACGGCACCGCCCGCTACACGCCGATTGATGAAGCCCACCCCCTGCAAGGGCAATCGCCCTATTCCGCCAGCAAAATCGCCGCCGATAAAATGGCGGAGAGCTACTACTTGTCCTTTGATTTGCCGGTGGCCACCATTCGGCCCTTTAACACCTTTGGCCCCCGTCAATCGGCCCGAGCCATTATTCCCACCATCATCAGTCAGGCCTTAAAGCATGCCCAAACGGGTGAGCCGATTAAAGTGGGTTCTTTAACCCCGCAGCGAGATTTTACCTTTGTGAAAGATACCGCTCAAGGGTTTATCCGGGTGGCGGAATGCGATGCCAGCGTGGGGGAAACCATTAACATAGGCAACGGTCAAACCCAAACCATTGGCGATACCTTGCATTTAATATTGGATATTTTAGGACAACCCCACGTTCCGGTGGTGACTGATGAACAACGAGTGCGCCCCGAAAAAAGT
Organism: Vampirovibrio sp.; assembly: GCF_041737375.1. NCBI lineage: Bacteria > Bacillati > Candidatus Melainabacteria > Vampirovibriophyceae > Vampirovibrionales > Vampirovibrionaceae > Vampirovibrio > Vampirovibrio sp. Next base: position 39,097 of record NZ_JBGSRV010000018.1, on the reverse strand, counting down.
GAAGTGGGACTGTTGCTGGCCGCTAACCAAAAGGCCCGGCACTTGCTAGGCTGGACCCCGCAGTTCAGCTTTCGGGAAGGGTTGGCATTAACCATTGACAGCGTGGCCGCATCACTGGAACAGTACAAAACGGGCGTTTATAACGTTTAAACGCCCATTAAACAGTTTAAACCGGTCAAAAAACTTGCTTGGCGGCCTTATTATCAGCTCTCTGTCGCAGGTTTGATTGAGCCGTGATCACTTTTTGAAAGCACTCTGTTTTCAAATAGACAGTTCATTGGCCCGTCGGGCAAGGAGTTGTTTGTTATGTCCATCAATCCAGCTACCCATCCGCAGGGCCGTTTCTCAACCCATGTTTCAGAGGGTGAGTCTCGGGCAATGTCCTATAAGCTGTTCAAAAGCCTATTCGCTTTGCGGAATAATGGCCATCTTCCGCGCTTTAGATATGAAGATATAAACAAAGACAGTGCGGCTGTTGATGTGTTTACCGCCCTGAAATCAGGGGCGCCTTTGAGTATTACCCCTGCGGAAATTGCGCTGATTGAATATGAAAATGCATTGAAAACTTACCCGAAATTGGCGGCGACTGCGTACAACGATGCCATTAAAAATATTTATCTGAATTTTACGAATGAAAGAAAACGCTTTTTAGAAAAATTCATTCAAGACGATGGTCATTATGACCTCTCTGAATTTGGCAAAGCCCTGAAAAAGGATTTTGCCAAAAGCATCCAGTCTGACTTAAATCAGAATGGATTAAAGGCGGGATTAAAGGTTTTAAGAGAAGAGAAATCGGCGGAACTGTTCAATCAATCCGCTGAGTATCCAGAAACCTTGCGGCGTTTGGTTGCCGCTTTGGATATTCCTGAGCAGAATGACAAAGGGTGGAATTTAACCGCTCAGGCGTCCAGAGCTGGACATTCAAAACTGGCAGAGGGCTTTGAAAAAGCTGGTTTTGGTCCTGATTTGCACGCCAAGGCTATGGTTAATTTCGCCCATGCCATGACTGGTCACACCGATGCCCAGAAATCCAAAGCCTTAAAAGAATTGCTGGGCGCCATTCCACTGAGTTAAGGCAGCCTGTGCTGCCCTAACCTGGAACGCAGGTTCTTCTGAAGCCGGATTTAAAAAACATGCACGCGTGGGGTCCGCATTACCTGGTGCAGCTCTGGCTCTTGATCTCGAATCACTTCCAAAATGGCGGAGTGGCCCACCAGAACCGCTAAATAATCAGCGTTTTTGGCGGCATGGAGCAGTGTCGTTTCCGAATACTCCGGCAACAAGGGATCAAAGGTCACCACGTCAATGCCTTCTGCTTTCAGCAGGGCCACCACTCGCATGGCGGGGCTTTCACGGGTATCTCCCACTTCTGGCTTGTAAGAGAGGCCTGCCAGACAGATTTTTGGGTTTTGAATATCCTGAACCGCAGTCAGGATTTTTTGCACCGTGTATTCGGGCATGCGATCGTTCACCAGCCGGGAGGTGGAAATTAAGCGGGTATTGATGGGAGAGGCTTCCACAAAGAACCAGGGATCAACCGCAATGCAGTGCCCCCCTACCCCAATGCCGGGTTTCAGCAAGTTGACACGGGGGTGCATGTTAATCAGCTCACGGGCTTCCGTAATGTCCACCCCGTACTCATCGGCCAAAATCGACAGCTCGTTGGCCAGCGCAATGTTCACATCCCGGAAGGTATTTTCAGCCAGCTTGCAGAATTCGGCGGTAATATCATTGGTAACGTGCAACTGCCCCTGCATCACCTGCCCAAGCAGGGTGCGGCCCAAAATGGAGGCTTCCGGGGTGGTTCCGCCAATCACCCGGTCGTTGTGGATTAACTCATAAGTGGTGTTGCCTGGCAGTACCCGCTCCGGGGAGAAGCACAGGTGGATATCTTCCCCTACCCGCAGGCCGGTTTCGGCTTCAATCATGGGTTTTAACACGTTGCGGGTGGTGCCGGGAGGTACCGTAGACTCCAGAATAACAAGGTTACCGGGCTTTAGAACCGGTAAAATAGAAGCGGTGGCTGCCCGCACCATGGAAAGATCACAGGTTTTATCAGCATCGTGAATGGGGGTGGGAACCGTAATTAAAAAGACATCGGCTGGCTCGGGTTTGGCAGAGGCTTGGAAATTCCCTTCTGCGGACACTTCCGACCACCAGTCGGACAGCTCGGGATAGACGTCTCCCACTTTGGAATTTTGAATGTTGCCCAGTACCCGTTCGCTGACATCCACCCCTTGCACGGAATAATCATGTAAGGCAAACAGCAAGGCGGTTGGCAAGCCCACATAGCCGAGTCCCACCACGCAAACGCGGCGATAGGAAAGGGCCAAAGCCGCCCAGTTTTCGGAAACGGCTGGATGGGAATCGTTGACTACCACGATTTCAGGATTGTCGGTAACGCTGCACACATTCATGAAAATAAGCTCCGCTATGAGGTAAAGAGTTAATGAGCCACCGGGCTGAGGACTTGATTGGCCAGTTGTTGATACATTGTAATCAAACCCTGGGCGGTTTGCTTCCAATTGTAATGATCGATGACGGCTTGATGACCCCGCAAAGCCATTTCACGGCGCACATCGGGACGATTGTAAAGCATGCGAATCAAATCAGCCAACATGGCCGCATCGCCGGATTGATAAACCAGCCCGCCGCCAGTTTCTTCAATATAACGCTGTAAAGGAACGGCATTGCTGGTGATCACTGATTTTTTGAGTAAGTGATAGAGGTATACCTTGTTTGGAAAGGTGGCGTTGGTGTGATCGTTCACAATATGAGGGCATAAACAAATGTCGCTGGCCTCAATGTAAGTTACAAAGTCGGTTTCATCCAGCCAGCCGGTAAAATGAACCCGGTCTTGCAGGCCCGCCGCCACAATCATGGGCTCCAGGTAGTGATAGTAATGATCCCGAATGGCTCCAGCCCCGATAAAGCGCATTTCTGGGATTTCGTCCTTCAGAATGGCCATGGCTTCAATAATGGTTTGAATGCCCCGGTGCTTATCGTTCAAATGCCCAACGTAAGTCAGTACAAAATGGGGCCGATATTGTCGAACCACGTCCTGATTGACGGGGGCCGCCAGAAACTTCTCAACATCCACCGTGTTTTCAAGAACCAGCACTTTTTCGGGGGGAACCCCTTTGGCCAGCAGACGCTCTTTGGCCTCGGCTGCCACTGTAATCACCTGAGAGGCCCGCTGAATGGAAGCTGATTCAATTTTATCCCAGCGAAGCCGCTGCTTTTCGCCTTTTTTGGGGTTGTTTCGGCCCCGCATCATTTGCATCAGGGCGGGATAGTTTTCGTGTAAATCCGCCACCAATGGCAATCCGTAGCGATGGGCCACACTTTGGCCGGTATCCACCAAACGCAAATCGTGGATGTGCAAAATTTGAATGCCGTAGGACTTCACAAACCGATGGATCAGGGTATGCCACACCGTATCGATATTTTTAAAGTGATGAAAGTAGTTCTTGACCAGTCCCTTGTATAAAAAGCGAGAGGTTTTGCTGGAAAAAGGCAGTTGAATCCGCACTTCCTGCGGGTTGACCCGGTGGATGTAAAAGCCCAGGTAGGCTTCGTCATTCAAGGTCCCTTGCAAAGGGCTATTGGCAGAGGCGTCTCTGGATTCTGGCAAGGCGACGCACAGCAAATGCACTTCAAAACCGGCCTCGGTCAAGGCCACGGCTTCGCGCTCCACACGGGCATCGGGCGGGAAGGACTGATCCAGCACCATGCCTATTCTGATTTTTCGGGGAGCGGGTTGGGTTAAAACTGATGACGATTCATCGCCGACTGATAACATTCTTGCAGCATCCTGATTTGAGTCTCAATGTTAAACCGTTCACAAACCATCCGTCTAGCGTTTTGACGAATTGTTTCGAGTTTCCAGAATGTACTGGTCAAAGGCTCAATCATATCGGCCAGCGCCCACACATCACCGGGGGGATACAGCCAGCCGGTTTCCTCATGCTCGATAATTTCTGGGATTCCGCCTGCGTTGGCCCCAATGCAAGGCACTCCGTTGGCCATGGCTTCAATCACCACCCGGCCAAAGGGTTCATTCACCGAAGGCACCACCAGCAAGTCCAGCACTTCGTACATGGGGGTCAGGTCTGATTGATAGCCCAGAAACACCACGGCATCCGCCAGCCCTTCGTGCTGAACCATGGCCTGAATGCGCTCTTCGTAAGGGGCATCCACAAAACTTCCGGCCACCAGTAGCTGAAGGGCGTAACCCCGCTGCCGCAAAATGGCCAGAGCGGCCAGTAGTTCGTGCAATCCCTTGCCTGCTGATAGCCTGCCAATGTACCCCAGGCGGAACACATCCTGCTCGGCCACCCGCAGCGAAGCCAGAGACAGGGATTTCATCATGGCCCGCTGGTGATCGTTCCACAGCAGCAGGGAGGGCAAGTTCTGAAAGGTCATGGCGTTGTAAATCAGGCGATATTTGTCCGGGTCTTCCTCCACACAGGGACCAAACTGATCGCGCACCGCATGGGAAATACAGATGACCTGATCGGAAAAACGGTCAATAATGCGCCTGCTCAAGGCCCGGCCCAGCACCATGTGAAATTTGGGGTTTTTTTCCATAAACAGTTCCCGAATATGCCATACGTGGGGAACGCCCGCCAAGGCCGCCGCCAAGGCCCCTTCTAAAGAGACTGTTACATTGGTGTGAACCAGGTTTATTTTTTCCCGGCGAATGGTATTAAACAGAAGCCAGGTGCGTGGAAAGGCGGAAGCCACCAAGCTGATAACATCCCCGATTTTTTGAAGCCAGTTGCGAGGATCGTGTTTGACCCACTGCAACCGCTGATGCCGGAGTACCTGCACATTGGGATAGCTTTCCAGCACGGCTTGCAAAGGGCCGGAGCGGGCCATGGAGACGAAGCACTGGTAATGTTCTGGCGGTAAATGGGCCACTATCAGGCTTAAACTGCGTTGAGAGCCGTATAAATCCCCGTCATGGCAAATAAACAGAATTCTCTCGGACAAGCCCGTCTCCTTTTGCCAGAATCCCTGAAAACACTCTAGCTGAATGATATGTAACCCAAAATAGCCCGAAACAGTCAACCCAATGGAGAATCTTTATAAATTCTTTAACCCTCAACCCTTCAGAACCGTTTCTTTTTGCCGAACAGTTCACTATAATAGGCTAACAAGGTAATTGTTTTGGTGGCTGAAGCGCATTAGACTGAACTCGGAATTTGAAATGCCTTCCTGTTGTTTCAACAGTTGTCGTTAATTTTTTTAGGTGAGAGTCTGGTTAAAACATTCAATCAATTGGCACATTTATTTTCTTAGGATAGTTAGAGCATTTAAGTACGCGAACAGGATGGAATTGTGGCACAGACTGACATTGTCCGCCAGGTTAAACAAATGACGCAAACCAAACCGGTTTCCCGCATTCAGCGAGAGTTTGCCCGCATGCGTGGGGCCTTCTCCGATTTTTTCTATTTGTTTTTCCTCTAAAAAGCGTTAGCAGGGTATTACGGAATGGGATAAGGGTCTGTTTAATTCAAAGTAACCCTATCTCTTCAATTACAGAATACAGAAAAACCATCCTGATTTTTGGGTCAGAATGGTTTTTTTATGGGCAATGATAACGCTCAGTGCCACCGGGGGCGTTTAATCCCAACTGAACCAGGGAGGAATATAGACAGAATCAGGCGTTCGAGAAGTAGCATTACTGTAGGTGGGGTTGGTAATTTCTCCCCGTGTGGCTACTCGGCCATTAGTGGCGTACAGATAAAGCTCAATCATCTTACCATTGTTATTGGTGGTGTTGTCGGTTAACACCCCATCGGGATCGACTTGGAAAATGACTGCGTATCCAGGAGCAACCTGGCCAAAAGATTCATCATCATAAAAACGAATGCGCGCCCCATTATGAAGAACCACACAAGGCTTGGTGTTATTGCAAGCGGCAGAACTCGATGTAGTATAATGGTAATCCACTAATGTTCCGCTGGTATCCAAACTGGCGTAGTTCAGGTAAGGGATTAAATCGGAGGGTTTAAAGGCGCCTGTGACCTGATTGTCTTCCCGGTATTTGGTGTAGGCCGATGAAATGAGGGCGGCGGCCATTTGTACCCGGTATTTATAATCGCGATACTGCATGGTGGTTAACACTTTGGAAATGCCAAAGGTGGCGATAATGCCCAGCAGGGTTAAGGCCACCAGTAATTCTGCCAGCGTAAAGCCTGAATGTTTGGGGTTAAGCCTTGAGCGCATGTGGTTTTAATCTCTTTTAATTCAATAGGGCTTCTCCACCCTTATTATCGGCCCGCCTGCTTTAAACTTGAATTGGCGGTAAAACCAAAGCCGCCGCCGGTCAAACCTGAGCGGTTCCGCATGCCGGTTCGCTGGCCCGCCTGAAATCGAAAATTCGTTCTAACAGATTGGAACTTTGTGCGAGAAGATGCGATCTATTAGAAGTGAACCACTGTGTAAAATCACCGACCTCAGTCCTGCTGGCTTCGGCCAATCTCCATTCACTGCCTTGAATTTGTCGCCAAAGCGGAACGCTTCAGCCATCCATTTTTTTAAAAGCGCATATTTTGAAAGTGAGTATTTCCATGCCATCACCGTGCCGGGTGCTGCAAATTTTTAGCGATCAGAGCGCCTTAAGCGATCTGGATTGCTTTTATTGCGAGGGTCAAGGCGGCATTCGCGTATTTGACCCGGAAACCGGCCATGAACTTCAGGATTGTCCTCACTGCCAAGGCAGCGGATACAACTTGCTGGGCCTAATCATCCGGGGACTGCTTCAACCCCCGCAAGGCGGTTATGGACCGCAGGCGCTTCAGGATATTTTGCGGCAACCGCCAGCCAGCGCCAGCCGTGCCAACGAATCCGCCCATTTTTTACCGGGCAAACAGGAGGGCTATGCACATGACCATTCCCAAGTCCGCCACCAAAGCGCACGGACTGTACGCTAAAATTCTGGCCGTGCAACAGGCCATTGATACCGTTCCCAAGCGAGGGTTTAACGCCTTCCATAAATATCATTACGCCACCGAAGCCGATATTTTAACAGTCAAAGAGGCCATTAACAGCAACCATCTGGTGGTGCTGCCCACCGTGCTGGATCAACAAACCGGCATTAAGCCGGATGGCAAAAGCTGGGCCTCGGTCACCCTGTTATTCCGAGTGGTGGATGTGGACAGCGAGGAAGCCATAGAGTCTCAGTTTACGGGTTATGCAGAAGATAATTTTGACAAAGCCATTTACAAGGCCATGACCGGGGCCAATAAATATTTCTATCTCAAGTTTTTCGGCATTGCCACTGAAGATGACCCGGAACGGGAAGATGCCCCAGCGCCAACTACCAGCGTAAACCGGGGCCAACCCCCAGTCCGATCGCTGAACGCACCCGTGGCCAGTGGCTCAGTGGGCGGCAGTCGCATGCCTGAGTCTGCCGATGGTGAGGCCCTGAATAAAGCGGACAACGCCGCAGATTCCGAAAAACGCAATGAAGCGCTGATAAACGCCAATAAAATTCTGGCCTTGCAAAAGCAATATGGGCTAAGCAATGAGGCGGTATTAAGGGTGGGCGAAATGGCGTCTATCAGAGAATTGGCCGAAGCCGGAAAGTCCGATGAACTGGCGGCGGCTTATAAAAAATTGCTTCGCTACGCCCAGCAACCCGTCAGTCAAACTTCTTAAGCCAGGTGCCTACGTTGAAAACAACCCTTAACAGCTTCGTTGGTCTAAGGTATATCCCCTGTTCATTCGGTTAATGGCCGAATGGGTGGGAACATTTACGGTTGGCAACCATCTTATTGTTATGACTATGGCTTCACCGGCTTTCAAAACGGCATTGGTAGTTGATGCCGAACACGGTGGGGTATCTGTGTCTGATTCGTTTACAGAACTTTTGAAAATGCCTTTCGTTCATTTTTTGAGTCAAAAAATAATAAATTCGATTGGGGACACTACGGTATGAGTCGTTTGATTGAGCCACTCAATGAACCCGATATCGTGATATCCGATACGCTGGGTCCTGCTATACGGCGCATGGTTGAGGCGGCTAAAAGCTACGATACGGTTATTCTGCTGTATGAGGATGATTTTAGCGATAACATTCTGGCCTCCTGGGCCGAACTGGACCGGCTGGATCTAAGAACCCGGGTGGTTGGCATTGTGAGTGGGGGCCTTCAGGTTCATTCCTTTGGCATGCCCGCCTTTTCTCCGGGTTCTGTCATTGAAATTCACCTGCGGGAAGTGGGCCATAACGGCAACCAGTACCATCCACCCAAAGCGGCTTATAAAAGTTTGTTGAATGAGGTTTGCCTGATTTCAGTGAAACAGTATGAGTGCCAAAATAGCAGCCTGATGCTGCAGTAACCTTTGTTTGATATTTCAATCCCTCCTGCTGAGTCAGCCTGTTTCCTTTGTGGTATTTTGAAAGTGAATAACAGTCCCCGCCAATCCTAATCTCTATATGTAGTTCTGCAAACAGGAAACAACCGCACTATGAACGATATTGCCTATTTTGAAGGCCAGTTTATTCCGACCGAAAAGGCCAATCTCGGCATCAAAAACCACTCTTTTTTGTACGGCACCTCCCTGTTTGAAGGCATTCGTGGGTACTGGCTCCCGGAAACCGGACAGGTTTCCATTTTTCGTATGCAAGAGCATTACGATCGCATTTTGGCCAACAGCCGCATTTTCTTTATGACCCCGGATGCCTCGCTGGAACAACTGATGTCCATGACCAGCGAACTGGCCCAGCGCAACGGACACCAGCAGGATTTTTATATCCGCTTTACCCTGTACAAGTCGGGTGTTAGCATTGGCCCCTTTCTGGATAAGGTTAAAACCGATTTTTGCGCCTGGACCCATCCCCTGGGCGATTACGTGAATACCCGTGATGGCCTGCATGTGATGGTATCCGCCTGGCGACGGGTGGATGACAATGCCATTCCGCCAGCGGCCAAAGCCGGTGGGGCGTATATGAATACCGCCATTATGATTACGGATGCCAAGCGCAAAGGCTTTGATGAGGTCATTTCCCTCACCAATGAAGGCCATGTTTCTGAAGGCAGCGCCATGAACGTGTTTTTGGTGCGTAAGGGCAAATTGGTAACCCCGCCCCCTACCGAGAATATTCTAGAAGGCGTCACCCGTGACAGCATTATTACGTTGGCCCGTGAAGAGTTGGGGCTAGAAGTTGAAGAGCGCATTGTGGATCGCACCGAACTGTACCGGGCCGAAGAGATCTTTTTTACCGGCACCGCCGCTCAGGTGGCTCCGGTCACCATGGTTGAGCATCGGGCAGTGGGCGATGGCAAAATCGGCCCCATTACACAACGGGTGCAAGATCTTTACTTTGATGTGGTTCGTAACAAGGTGCCCAAATACAGCCACTGGTGCACCTTGGTGGACATTAAAAGCCCGTCGCTCAAGTAGTCTTTTACTTTAATTTTGCCTTTGCCTTGTAAGCGGCATGCAACTTTTAAGATGCTGGCGCGTCATTACTCATGAATGCTAACTTATCTTCAAACACGAGCCATTGATCATGAACGCCCATAAGTTAACAGCGCTGTTTTTAGCCGTGTCCGCATGGCTGGTATCGCTGTGCTTGTTCATGCCCCCTTCTCATGCTTGTTGCCCACCGGGACGTCATGAGGCTCAAAAACAGCTTCCCGCTTGCTGCGTGGTCAATCCGGTTACGGTCACTCAACCCGATCAAACCGGCTTTACAGGCCCTTTGCCCAATATGGGATGGGTTTCTAGCAGCGGGCTTGGCTTTGACTATCAAGCGCTGTTGGCCGAGCAGCCAGCTTTAATGCAATCCAGAACGGATCTGGCATTTCGGCCCGATCAGTCTAAACGGTATCTGGAACTGGGTGTGCTTCTGACTTAAACAACAGGGGTCTTTCTCCGGTAGAGGAAAGAGCCCGGTGTCGTGTTTTCGGCGTGTTGACGCTGAAAGTGCCTACCCCCATTTTTAGTTGTTTATTGAATAAATTCAGGAGTCAAATATTATGAAAACTTTATTGAGCATATTGGTCGTATTGGCAACCGTACTAGGTGGCGCTGCTGCCTTTGCCGCCAGTGGATGCTGCCCCGGCCCTTGCTGCGGCGCAACCGCTGAATGCTGCCAATAGCGGCTAGTTAAGGCCTGAAAAAAGCCCCCGTCCGCTTCGGTGGACGGGGGCTTTTTATAAACAGACCGCAATAGCGCGAACACTATTGATAAGTGCGCTTAGGCGCCAAACTTTAATTTGGTCAGCTGGGCATGCCCGTCAATAATCAGCGTTTTACCGCTAATTTTCATGCTGTCGGCGGTAATCACCATGCTGTTTTTGCCCAGTCGTTTAAAATCAATCAGCTCATTGATTTTGGCCTGAAAAGATTGAGCCACATCCAGCGGCAACTCCAAATCGGTGCCGCCAGAGGCGATATGCATATCCTGAATGCTGAGCTGACCGGCCTGAATGGCCAATTTACCATCCATCTGCAAGGGAACCGTCAAGCCCTGTGCCACCACGCTGGTCACATTCAGCTTGATTTTATTGCCCCCCACCAGGCTAAAGCTGGGGTTGGAAAAGGTTACCAGCCGGATGCCACCGGTTTGCTTTTGCACAGCCTTTTCCACGACATGTAGGGTTTTGGGGTTGGCCAAAAAACGGTTGATGCCCGCTTCCGAGATAACCAGATTCACCTGAGCGTTAACTGGCTGAGAAAGCACAAAGGCTCTGTTGTTCAGCAGTTGCATGGTGTCAAATGAAAAGGCCGGGGCCGTCAGGGCCAATTTATCAACCAGCAAATTGTCAAAGTCGCCCGCCAAAATATCCGCTTTTAACCCTTGCAGGGTTCCATTTCTAAAGTCAATGCCAGAGCCGGTGAGGGTCACCCGACCCACCGAATAATCGGAAAAGCGGCCTTTCAGGATATCCAGAGAAATGGACTGGGCGCTGCTATCGGGTAAATCCAGCGCCATCACCCCTCCCGCCTTGATGGCTGGGGCCACGCTGTGTTGAGTCGGCGTATTCTGGGCGACCGCCCATGGCAAGGCCAGCACACTGATTGAAACAGCCGTGAGCAACCGTTTTTTTGAAAAAATCATAGGGCGGGGTTCCTTATGGATTCCTGAGGATTGAAGTATCAGGGAGAGGTCAAAATGAGTGGGTCCAAAATTTAACTGGAGCCAATATAATATTTTAACGCAAATGGGCCAATCACCCCAAACCTGTGATCCGCTGATTGAACTTATGTTCATGCAAAGCCGCATATCGCTGGCTTGGCTATTACTTTTGTTCCGGCGGCGCCAGCCCCAGTGATTTCAGGAAAACCCGGTCCTTACGCCAGTTTTCCTTTATCTTTACGTTCAAAGCCAGATGCACCTTTTGCTCCAGCAGTTTTTCAATTTCATAGCGGGCCTGAATACCGATTTCCTTAATCATGCTACCGGCTTGCCCAATGAGGATGCCCTTTTGAGACTTTTGATCCACGTACAAGGTGGCCTCAATATGGGTAATCTCGGGGTTATCCTCGTTAAAGCTTTCAATGCCAATGGCCACGCTATGCGGAATCTCTTCACGGGTATTCAGAAGCACTTTTTCCCGGATGATCTCGGCGGTAATTTCCCGCAAGCGCTGATCGGTCACCGCGTCTTCCGGGTAATAAGCGGGGCCTTCCGGCAGTTTGCGGATGGCGGTTTCAATCAGCTCGCTGAGGTTTTTCCCGGTTTTGGCCGAAACGCTAAGCGCTTTGGCCTTGGGGTACCCTGTAAACAAATCGTTATAAGCCTTGCGATGGGCCAGCAACTGCACTGGCTTATTTTTTAGAATGTCGCTTTTATTCAGCACCAGCAGTACGAATTTGCCGGTTGCCTTGATTTGAGCGGCCACCCATTCATCCCCTTTGCCCGGTGGCACTGAGACATCCACCACCATCAAAAAGGCGTCCGCCTCAGACAAGGCGGCCAGACTTTCATCCGTCAGGAAGGTACCCAGCTTGTCCAGCGGCTTGGAGAAACCGGGGGTGTCCAGAAAAATAACCTGCCCTTTTTCGTTACTGACAACGCCTTTGATGCGATGGCGGGTGGTTTGTGGCACTGGGCTGGTGATGGCGATTTTTTGCCCCACCAGACGGTTTAACAGGGTGGATTTACCAACGTTGGGACGACCCAACAGGGCGACGAAGCCGGAACGATACATTCAAAAAAGTCCTGAAATTGTGGGGCAAGGGCGGAAAATTGATGCAAGCTGATTAAAAAACGACCAATATTGGCACATAGATAGCAGCATTAAAAGAGTGGTTTTTTATTATACCCCTAACATAAGTGCGATTCCAAAGGAGTGATTGGTTTGTTCCGACCGTCTTATTCGGCTGTAAATCGCCAGAACCACAAGTCCTCCGATGGATTTTGGGTGAGCTTGTCTCGTCATGCCTTTTTGCTGTTTTATTTTACGCTGTTGCCTGTTTTAACTTCCGTACTGCTGAGCTGGGCGGTTTATTTATTCACCCGAAATAGCCTGTTTCACGAAGTCTGGATGGCGCCAGCCCTGATGGGACTGAGTGTTTTTGTGGCAGGGGTGTTAATTCGCCAGAAAATGGAAGATGATTTAGCGGGCATGGGGGCTTTTATAGTGGCCATTTTGGCCCTGATTCTGTTTGCGGCCCTTACCTATCAGGATATTCAGGCCATTGGCGGGGTCTATTCACGCTTTATGCCCCGTTATTTGAACGAGGATCTGGCCAGTTATATCTATGCGCTGCCTGCCGTGGGCATTGTGGGCATGCTGGCCTACAAGCAATTCACTTTAAAGCACTACAGTTAATTGCCGCTTTTGGCGATGCCCTTTGACGGACGCCGTTTGATCCATCCCATTTGATAAGATTCGTTTTTTCAATGGTGGGTCTCTGGTTATCTCGTTCTGCTGGCATAAATGAAAGGGAGCGATGCGGGATGTCGTGGCGGTGGGTATTGGGTATAATATGGAGTAAATACAGTTTGCGGAATGAAGGTGTGGATGATGGAACGGGTGAATTATACGGATTTTGAAGGCGGCTTTAACATGGTGGTGCTGGAAGAGAGCTTTGTGCTGAACCTGAAAACCACCATGAGCTATGTGGATTTCCAGTTAGAACTGGCCATTAATGAAAATTATCCGCTCTACACCCCACCGGAAGCCCCTCAAAGCGTTGAACCGCTTGAGGATGAGGATTCTGACGGTGAAGCCCCGGAAGGGTTTGATATGTCTAAAGAAGGCGAAGCCGAATCGTCTCAGTTCAGCTTTCGACGAGGCCGCCTGTTTTTTCCCAATATGGAGCAGGTCAAATGGCAAAGCCGCATTCAGCCCTACATCGATCCTCGCACCGGCAGCGTGGATTACGGCTCCATCGACTACTTTTACAAGCAGGAAAACACCTACTTTTTAGCGGGCTACTGGGGAGAGCTGGAAGTGGTCAGCGGGCCACCCTTGCTTGAAATAGACGAGCTTAAAAATCAGCCCCGCCCTCAGCCCAACGCCGCTTCCCAACCAGCGGAAGAGACTGAAGCGACCTCTGGATGATGGAACCGCATCCTTGTCAGGTTTTGGTGATGGGTGATGAAGTTGAAAGCATCCTCACCGCTATTTCCGCAAGTCAGACCGGGGCGAAAACCGTTTTGGCCCGCCGCAGTTCAGGACGGCTGGGGGGGCTTTCAGTTCGGGGTGGCTTGTCTTATATGGACATCACCCCCGAGTATTTATGCGGGTTGTTTAAAACCTTTCTAGATCGCTGCGGGTTCATTCGGGTGGCCCTCAATCCCGATAAAGCGGATCAGGTTTTGCGGGACATGCTACAAGAAGCCCAGGTGGAAGTCCTCAGCGGGGTTGAAGCGCAGCTGACGCTGGATGGTGAAGGTTTTCCCAGACAGGTGGTTTTAACCGCCCCCAATCAAAGCGTGCGCTTAACCCCGCAAGTGGTAATAGATGCCACCCCGGATGCGGATGTGGCCCGATCGCTCGGGCTTGCTTATATTCAAGGCTTGGGGGGGATTTTGGGTGAGGATCAAGATTTTCTGGGGATTTCACCCGTTTTTCGAATTACCGGGGTGTTGGTGGCCGAATTTCAGGCCTTTGAAGCCCAACTACGCAAAAACCCATTGTTGCCCCAAATCCTAAAGGAAGCCTTACCCTACCACCCCTCCGCTTTGCGGGAGGAATTGATAGATCGACCCACCTATGCCCCAGAAGGGCAGGATTATCTGGATATTCTGAATCCGGTGATTGGCATTGATTATCACTGTTGGCGGCATGGCTCTGCCCGTACTTATGCGGACGCCGATATTTTGATTGATGGCGGCAATGTCTCCCGTTTGGCCGATGGCAGTTTGGGGTTTAACGGACTGGTGGCCCAGGCCAACGCGCTGAATCTGGGCTTTGATCATCTGGTTGGGCTGTCTCAGGATGGCCCTACCCCCGAGGTTTTGTATGCTGAAATGCGTGAATTTGAGCGCTATCTGCGGGAAGTGGGTGGCTTTCAGGCCGCTTGTGTCATTCCGCCAGAATCGTTGTACGTGCGTCAAACCGCCACCCTGATGGCCCGAGAAAACATGACGGCCCGCAAAGCCATTGAGGGTGGGGTGCCTCCTGAAAAATCAATTGGTACTTTCTCTTACTGGCTGGATCTTCGGGGTACTCAGCTCTGGAAGCTTTATCCGGGGGAGCATTTGCCCAAACCCGTTTTTAACGTGGGTTTGGATGTGGTCCTGCCTTATGTCTCCCCGCATGCCCCCTGCGTTCAAAACTTTGCCTTTGTGAGTCGCTCGGCGGGTTACTCTCCCATTGGGCAGGGCGCTGGGCGTATTGTGCAACACAACGCCTTACTGGGTGAAGGGGTGGGCATCGCTGCCGCTTTGGCCATTCGCCACCAAAAACCGTTGGCGGATATTGTAGATAGCGCCGTGCCAGAGATTCAAACGATTTTGAAACAACGCTTGAATGGCCCCTTGCTGCTGGAAGGTCGACCCACCTGGTCGTTAACCGAAATAGAAAGTAGTGTGCTGCTGAAACGTGATGCCGCTATTGTGGAAGCCTTTAAGAATCCGGGGATGCCGGTTGTTTAATTTTAATATTTTATATATACTCAAACCCGTCAATTTTTAGCGCCAACTGGGTTTAACAGTAATACTTTATCTTGGTTTCATATCGTTTATTTTTTATTTTTGCTTTTTCAAGCAGGAGCATGCCATGTTGTATTTTCCGTCGCATTCTTCTTATCGCGCTGATACGCCTCAAAAATTTAGCCGCACCTTTCCTGATATTGATCGCAAGTTTGAGCAAGTGGCCCTTGATATTAAGGAAACCCGGCACGCCATCCCCCAAAAGCACCCTCAGCAACTGGAAGGCCAGTTAGACAAACTGGAACTTCATATGCGAGAACTCCACCCCAAAGTAACGGAAATAACCGAAGAGGTGCCGTTACCCCCGGATTTCAAAACCTTGTTAAGCGATGAGACCCATGGCCTCACCGATCAATTGGAGAGCTTGACCCAGACCTTGCCCAGCGATCGCTTACGCAAAAAATCGGCAGGTTTAGCGGAAATTCAAAAAATGTTTCAAGCCTTGATGGATTTTGAATTTAAAAATGGCTCGGCTAAAAATCCTGAAAAGAAAGATGGGAGCAGTTTTGATCGATTTTTTCGTAATCAGGCCAATCAGCACGCCCAATTAGTTCAGGCCAATCAGTTTAAAATAACAGGGCTTAAAAAGCTGAATACCAAAATTAAACCGGAAGCAGGGCTGGCTTATTAGCCGATGGCCGGTTATCCCGGTCTACAAAAACCAGTTTGGGCTTCCACTCTGGCCCTTGGGCATGATCAATGGCGCTGTAGGAGGCGATAATAATTAAATCGCCGGTGCTGGCCTTGTGGGCAGCGGCTCCGTTTACCTGAATAATGCCGGTATGGGGTTCTCCCACAATGGCGTAAGTGGTAAAACGCTCGCCATTGGTGATGTTGTAGATATCAATCTGTTGATATTCCACCAGACCAGCCAAATCCATCAAGTGCTTGTCAATGGTCAGGCTGCCTTCGTAATGCAGCTGGGCATCAGTAACCGTGGCACGATGAATTTTGGAGTACAGAACTGTAATTTGAGTCATAACAAAATGCCTTTTGTTGGGCGGATGCAGTGAAGGAGGAGGGATCTTATTCAAAACCAGTTATTACTACCGGGTATTTTCGCACAGTGGAAATGCGACAGCAACCGTAAGCAGGCATGGTGGTTTCAAGCACATTCACGTTGGCTTCTGATAGAATGGACTCATTCATTGGATTAAAGGTTCCCACCGCATGATGCAATCCACAGTAGACAAAGCAATGGACACATTAACTGAGGCCGCCCCTATGACTTCCAACCATAGCATTCAACTCAAGCGCCAAATTACCGTAAAAACCAAGGTGACCGACAATTTTAGAGTTCGGGCCAAAAGTGAACTGGATAATGAGTTAAAACTGATTGACACCCAGTCACAACAGCTGGAAGCCCAGTTTCAATACTCTTTGCAACAATTGGAAAAAATGGCCCACCAGGGTCAAAATGTGCAGGGCCAGTTGCAGCAACTCAATCAGGAAGCCCAGCAAAAGCGCAGCCAAATGGCTTCCTTGAAAATGCAAATCTCTTCCGAGCTTGGCAATTTGGACAAAATTGAAAACGGACAGTTCATTGTAACCGGCATGCTGGAAAATACCGTGGAGCTACGCCTTGGCGATAACTTGTATGACCACCTGCAAAACGCTGAAATTCTGGTGGAAGATGGCGTGATTACCGCCATTAACGGCTAAATGAACGAGCGACTGGTTAGAATCGGCAAAATCGTGGGCTGTCACGGGGTTCGTGGCGATCTGAAGGTGCGACCGGCTTCTGATGATCCGGCCTGGGCCAAGCCCCGGCAAAAGTTAACCCTCAAGCACGTTAAAACCGGAGAGCATCAGCACTTCACCATCAAAACCGCCCGAGAACAGGGCCCCTTAATCATTATTGGGTTTGAGGGCGTGCCAGATCGCAATGCCGTGGAACCTCTGGTGGGCAGCACCCTGTTTGCGGACATCGCCGAATTACCCCTCCCAAAGGCGGATGAGTTCTGGGTGGATGACCTGATTGGGCTGAACGTGGTGGACGCTGAAAACGGTCGTAAGCGAGGCGTGATCAAAGATCTGCTTTCTTCCACCGGCTCTGATTTTCTGGAAATTCAGATTGAGGAAACCGAGCAAACTGTGGTGATTCCCTTTATCGATCGCTTTTTCCCAAAAGTGGATTTGGAAAATAGGACGGTGACCATTGACTTGCTGAGCGACTTTCTGGAGATGTCTACAGCGCCGGTGACTGCCGAACGGCTGGAACAGTAGCCATTCCCCATGAAATTCAGCATTCTGACCTTATTTCCGGAAATTATTGACGCCTACGCCTCTGCCAGCATTATGGGACGGGCCTGCAAGCAGGGCGTTATTGAGGTGAAAGCCATTAACTTCCGGGATTTCACCACCGATCCGCACCGCAAGGTGGATGATTCTCCCTTTGGGGGTGGCAGTGGCATGGTTTTAACTTGCCAGCCGCTGGAAAGCGCCTTTGAGAGCTTATTGCCCTTACAACAGCCCGCTCGGGTGCTGATGACAACCCCCACCGGGCGACGTTTTGATCATGCCTTCGCCCTGGAACTGTCTGAGGCCCAGCAACTGGTGATTTTTTGCGGGCATTATGAAGGGTTTGATGAACGGATTAAAGGATTGATTCCCCAGATTGAAGAGGTTTCCATTGGCGATTATGTGCTGACCGGGGGAGAACTTCCCGCCCTCAGCATGATGGATGCCATCACCCGCCTGCTTCCGGGGGCCGTTCAAAAATTCACTTCGGTGCAAGCGGATTCTTTTTATGACGGGTTGCTGGATCACCCTCACTATACACGCCCTGCGGAATACAAAGGGCTAAAAGTGCCCGATGTGTTGCTGAGCGGGAACCATGCGGCCATTCAACAATGGCGCAAGGCCCAATCCGAGGAACGCACCCGCCGCCTTCGCCCGGACTTATTGTCATAATGGCCTAGCCTAAACGGGAGGGCGGATTACCATGTTTCCAGTCACCCCTTTAACCAACCCGTTGGTTGAAAACACCGACGCCTCGTTTCTGATTGATACCATTCACCCCGGAGCGCCTTTGCTGATTAGCTTTGGCTTTGTGGACTGGCAGGCTCGTCCGGCCTTTGATTTTTACGGTCGGGTAAAAAAGCTGGAAGCCACCACCCAGCGCCCCCTGAACCGGGTGTTGGTTCGGGATTGCAGCAACGGGTGGTACCATCGTGAAATCCCCGGCCTGGGCCAGCATGTGGATGCCGTGGCCGAGAGCCTGGGCCAGGTCATTGCCATGATTCAGCCCAGTGTGGTGATCACCATTGGGCAATCCATGGGCGGCTATGCGGCCATTTTATTTGGTATTTTGCTGAACGTGGATCGCATTCTTTCGTTTGGGCCGCTGTCTTTTCTTACTGTGGCGCAAGCCCTGACCTATCATGATCGGCGCTGGCTGAGTGTGATGCTGGACTTACAGGAGAACCCGCCCCCGGTTCAATATCTGGATTTACCGACGCTGTTCCGGGAGCGTCATTGTCAGTCGGATTTGCGGATTTTCTTTGGCACTCAGCCCAATGCCGGGGCCACAGAATCGGTCAATCTGGATGTCCTGCATGCCTTTCGTTATGCGGCGCTGCCGCAATGCCAGTTATTCCCTTACCCCCACTCCGGGCATGCCGTGGTGCAGCATTTAATTGATCAAGGCCAAATGGACCGGGTGCTGGCCCAGCATATTCTAGATCTTGATCTGCCGGAATCCCCCGCAGAGCTGGTGTTATCCGAAACTTGGGTCAGCTGGGTTGAGGACAACCTGCGGCTTGGGGGCAATCCCGTGGAATTGATCCAGATTTTGAAACAACACGGGTTTACCGAAGCGGAAGGCCAGTCGGTTGTGCAGCGTTTTAAGGCGCCCTAGGTTCTTTTATTTTTAGACTCTAAGCGTTTTATAAAGGCGCTGTTGGCTTGATTTCCGGCAATTCGCTGACAATGCGGCGCTTGAAGGCTACAAAGCGATCGATCAGATCCGCCGGTGATTCCCGTACCATCAGCTTTTCTCCGCTGGTGAGGGTAATCACGGTATCCGGGGTGGCCTCCAGGGTTAAAATCATGTCCGGGTTCAAAAAATAAATACTGCCGTTCAGACGAGATACTTCAATCACTGGCTGGCTGCTCCCGCTTTTTGAGTGGGTTGTGGGGCGGTTTTTTGAGTGAATACCAGCTTGTCATGATCGGTGTCTGCTACCACCTCCACAAAATCACCATCCTTGAACCTGCCCTCCAGTAATTGCGTGGCCAGCGGGTTTTCCAGGTACTTGCGAATCACCCGCTTTAAAGGCCTAGCCCCATAAATGGGATCGTACCCCAGCCGCCCCAGATAATCCTTGGCCTCTTCGCTCAGGGTCATCTCAATATTGCGGCTGGCCAGCAGTTTACGCAAACGCCCCAGTTGAATATCCACAATCTGGCGCAAATCTTCCGGCTTCAGGGCCTCAAAAAACACAATGTCATCCAGCCGATTGATAAACTCGGGGCGAAAACTGGCCCGCACCTCTTCCATCACCCGTTCTCGCAATTCTTCATCGTTGTCAGGCTGCCCCAAACTGCCTTTCAGGCGTGCTTCCAGAATAATGGGGCTGCCAATATTGCTGGTGAGAATAATCACCGTATTGCGAAAGTCCACGGTGCGCCCTTTGCTGTCTGTCAATCGGCCTTCATCCATCACTTGCAGCAGTACATTAAACACATCGGGGTGGGCTTTTTCAATTTCATCAAACAAAACCACCGAATAAGGCTTGCGGCGTACCGCTTCGGTCAGTTGTCCACCCTCATCGTAGCCCACATATCCGGGAGGCGCCCCAATCAGGCGAGCCACGGCGTGTTTTTCCATGTACTCGCTCATATCAATTCGCACTACGGCGTTTTCATCGTTAAACAGATACTCGGCCAAGGCCTTGGTTAATTCGGTTTTGCCCACCCCGGTTGGCCCTAAAAACATAAAGCTGCCAATGGGGCGACTTTCATCCTTCAAGCCTGCCCTCGCCCGACGTACCGCCTCCGACACAATTTGCACCGCCTGGGCCTGACCCACAATGCGCTTTTGCAAAAACGATTCCATTTTCAGCAGTTTTTCCACCTCCCCTTCCATCAATTTGGAAATGGGAATACCCGTCCAGCGGCTGATGATTTCGGCAATGTCCTCTTCATCAATTTCTTCCTTCAGCATGGGTTTGCCATTGCCGTTGCCTTTTCGGCTGCCCGTCAGGCGCACTTCCTCTCCCACCAATTGGGTTTGCAATTCCCGCAGGCGGCCATATTTCAATTCAGCGGCCTTGGCCAAATCGGTTTCCCGCTCGGCCCGTTCAATTTCCACTTTGGTTTGCTCAATGGCCTCTTTAATGCGCTGGGTGGCGTTAATGTCTTCTTTTTCCGCTTTCCAGGCGGTTTCAAAGCTGTCTTTTTGCTGACGCAATCCGGCAATCTCTTGCTCCAGTTTACTCAATCGGTCGCGAGAGGCCTCATCCTGTTCCTTCTTCAGCGCTTCGGCCTCAATTTCCAGCTGCATGAGGTGACGGGAAATTTCATCCAGTTCCTGAGGCAAGCTGTCAATTTCCATACGCACTTTAGAGGCCGATTCATCAATTAAATCAATGGCCTTGTCCGGCAAAAACCGATCGCTGATATAACGGGCCGACAGGGTGGCGGCGGCAATAATGGCGGAATCCTTGATTCTGACCCCATGATGGACTTCATAGCGTTCTTTCAGGCCCCGCAAAATGCTAATGGTGTCTTCCACGGTAGGTTCATTCACCATAACGGGTTGAAAACGGCGCTCCAGCGCGGCGTCTTTCTCAATGTACTTGCGGTATTCATTAATGGTGGTGGCACCAATGCAATGCAGCTCCCCTCGGGCCAGCATGGGCTTTAACAGGTTGCTGGCGTCCATGGCCCCTTCGGTGGCTCCGGCCCCCACCACGGTGTGCAATTCATCAATAAACAAAATAATCTCACCTTCCGCAGACTGAACTTCCTTCAGCACGGATTTCAGGCGCTCTTCAAATTCCCCCCGAAACTTGGCCCCGGCAATCAAGGCCCCCATATCCAGGGTAATCAGCTTGCGGTTTTTCAGGCTTTCCGGCACATCCCCGTTAATGATGCGTAAGGCCAGCCCTTCCACAATGGCGGTTTTACCCACCCCCGGCTCTCCAATCAGCACCGGATTGTTCTTGGTGCGCCGACTGAGTACCTGAATGACCCGCCGAATTTCTTCCTGTCTGCCAATGACCGGGTCCAGCTTGCCGGATCGGGCCACTTCGGTTAAGTCTTTGCCGTATTTTTCCAACGCCTCGTAATTGCCTTCCGCGTTGGGAGAATCCACTTTGCGCCCCCCCCGAATCTCTTTAAGAATGGCGTAAATGTTATTTTTGCTGATATTCGCTTTTCGCAGCACCTCGGAAACCTCACCGCCGGTTTCCACCATGGCCAGCAAAATATGCTCGGTGCTCACGTAGGAATCCTTAAGCCGATTGGCCTCACCTGTGGCCTCCTCCAACAGTTTGTTCAACCGGGGGGTGACAAACACCTGACCGGACTCTAGAGAATGAATGGTGGCCCGTGGACGCTTGGCCAGCAGGGCTTCCAGTTCCAGCCTCATGGCTTTGGTTTCCACATTCAGCTTGCTTAAAATTTTGGCAATTAGCCCTTTTTCAGTTTCAATCAGGGCCAGCAATAAATGCTCGGCATCCAGCTGATTCTGTTCAAAGCGTTTCAGCACGGTTTGGGCATCCACAAACGCATCTTGCGCCTGGGTGGTCAGCTTGTCCATATTGATCATCGGATCCGTGGTCCCCTATCTCAATAATTATCGGTCGTTACCCGGTGGAAACAGGTATTTCCAACTGGATTTTTGACCGGTGCTATTTTCAGTATTATCAACGTTTAATCACCCAATCCCCCCAAATATTTAGGATGATTTAATGTTTTTTCAAACCGCAAATCATTATAACCAACCTTCGTTCTCCAGTTGATCCTCCTCATCGGGCAAAGGCGGAATGGGCAGGTGATGCTCCAGCGCTTCGGTCAGCACCTTCATGGCATCCCGGTCCCACACAAACAGCAAATGCTTCAGGTTGGCCTTGGGCTTAACCGATAGCGAAAAAGAGGACACTTCCCGCAAATCCACCACGTTGCCCCGAGTGGTGCGAATCCAGATGGGTTCCCGGTAATCGGGCGGCTGGTACATGGGCTTGGAATGTACAATGGTTTCCTCAAAGCAAAATTCCATGGGCAGGCCCCGTTTTTGATAATGGGCTTTCAGGGCTTCATAAACCGGTTCCAGCTCCTGAACGGAGGCCCCGCCAAAACCATACTTGGCCAAGTCCACAAATTTGAGTAAATTATGGCGCAGCATGCGGTTAGCCAAATCACTGAGCAGTTTATCTTCGCTGCTGCTGGCCCATTGGTTAATTTTTTCCCACAGGTAACAGTCATCCATGCGCAGGTACTGGTCAGTGGTCAGCGATTTGCCGTCGGTCATCAGCTGGTAGAGTTCATCGGCGGGGGCCCCGGTGGATATCCCTTGCTGACGCGCCCACTGAAAGCGCTGCAATACTTTTTTCAACAAGGCTTCAGACGCTTTATCCAGTGAGTGCAAGGCCATTTTATAAGCCTGATGGCGACCAAACAGGTAATGCTCAATGGCGGGCACCGCTTCTTCCCGCACCGCTACCACCTCTTTGCCATTGGGCAGTTTGGTAATTTCCAGGTTGGCGATAATGCGAGCCGCCTCAATGCGCCCGTACTGAACCCCCAAAAAGTGGCTGTCTCGCTGCAAATAATCCAGCCGATCCATATCCAGCTGGCTGGACACCAGTTGGGCCAGAAAGTGCTTGGGCGCTCCATCGCCCATAAAATTCAGCATGGCCTCAGGCAAATCGGCGCCAAAGCGCTTCCAGATTCGGTGGAGTTCCTTGTCCTCGGTCAGAATTTTTCGGTTCCAGTGCTTGTCGTGCAGCAAGCCCTGGGCTTCCAGCCCCAGAATATCCTCCAGGGTGTGAGACAATGGGGCATGGCCAATGTCATGCACCAGAATGCCCAGCAACAGCAATCGGCTGAGTGGAATGTTGGTGGTTCCGTAATGACTGTCCAGCAAGGCTTTGCCATGAGGGGAGCGGTTCAGCTGATCCAGGGCCTGCATCATTAAAGAGGCGGAACCAATGCTATGCACAAACCGGGAATGGGTGGCCCCCGGAAATACAAATTCAGCCAGCCCCATTTGCTTCACCCGCCGAAGCCGCTGAAAGGCTTTGCTGTTCATTACATTGAGCAGCAGGTTTTGGGAAGGATCGTTGCGGTCAAACTGAATCAACCCATGAATGGGGTCGGCCACGCTGGTACGACGATACGAACGCCGTCCCTCTTCTACGGCCAGTCTCTCTTTTTCATCCGATTTCCCCGCCAAATCACGAGTTACTGGATCGCTCATCAAAACCCTCATCCCTAAAGCGCAAACATCACGTTATCCCCACCCTCTATTATGCTGCTTTTCCCCAGTCTTGACCATCCCATTGCCGCATATTTGGCATGGGTTGGCCCAAAAACGCCTTGAGATAATGAATTATTGGCCAGAACGGGTGAACCCGAATTTTCGGGGCTGCTCTTTCACAGGCTGGCTTTTTCTGAGCAAATTGATTTGCTCCTGACGCCGACGCTCTGCCTCTTCTTCCTTTTGAATGGATTGCAGGTATTTGACCTCAACCCCCGCTTTATTGGCGGTATCCTCGCTACAGGTGACGCAGAAACGCCCTTTTCGCTGAATTTCCCGAATGGTTTCCCCGCACCCTTGGCAAGGGGTTTTCAGAAACATCACCCCGGTGGTCAGTTTCCCGTCCAGATAGTAGCGTTCAATCTCCTCAGCCGGGATGTCGAGTTCGGCGGAAAGCTCCTGTAAGCTAATCCCGCCATCGTTGGCGCTTTTTTGCAACCGTCGATAAAGCTGGGTCACTTGTTCTTCTTCCAGTCGCACGCAAGCGGAGCAATTCACACTGGTGGTGACTTTTTGAAAAATGGAGTTGCACCGTTTACAGTTAAGTACCACACCAGCCATATGGAATTCCTCAGTTGCTACCTGGACTTGAAGGGAAAGCTTTTCGCTTTATAGTTTGTATTTAAATAATATCGATTTGTTTCCACAAAACTGAAGGGAGTGTGATGAGAATCGAAAATTTTCGTAATACTTCGTTATAATAAGGCGCAACAATTTTGATGCTCAGGGTTTTATAGCCACACGGACATATTCCATGATCTGCTACAGAAAAGGCCTGCCTTGATACCACCCAGTTCGACTTACCCAAAGCCAAAGCCGGTTTACCCGCTCAGCCCACCCAAAAATGTGGCGTTGCGGGATTTTGGTTCGTCTTTACTGGCCAAAGCTCAGGTTCGCTTTGGAGAGGAGGCAGAAAAGCCGGGACTGTTAAAAACACTGTCCACCTTGGCTTCTCATTTGAATAAACCCGGCAATAAAGAGTATTTAAAAGGCTATGCGGTTAAATACATCCCCGATGTGGCCTTGCCTGCGGTTTTCAGCATTCCGGTGGTGGGTTGGGTGCTGGGGCTTCCCGGTATTGCGGTTGCCAACTGGGCCAACAAAAAGGGTGGGGCTCTGGTGGAAAAAGCCAGCAAAAACGCTTCCAACCAAAACAACCCTTTTACCCACCTGATTCAAATGTCTGAAACCTGGTCCGGGGACTGGAAAAAGATTAAAAAAGATAAAAACAACAAAGAGATTCTGGATGTTCTGGCCGATCAGTATGATGACTTTGTAAAAAATCTGTTGCCCGACGCGCACGACGCCAAAACCCGGCAAGCCCTGATGATTGGCACCAACAAAAAATCCAGTAAAATTTACACTGGGCTAAAAGATTTGATCAATGCCAAGCTGGCCCTCGGTAAAAGCTTTTTCAGGCATCTTTCAAAGCCGTTTGACTGGATTCATTCCGGCCTATCCAGAATCAATGCGCCTCGGGCTTTTAGAAGGGTCTTTCAACTGCCCAAATTACTGCTTTTTGGGGTTTTCTTTCTGTTAAAGAGAAAACCCTAGGCTGCCTTGGGTGATTAAGCCCTTGCATACCCCGCTCCCTTAAACTAGAATGCACCCATGCTCATTGTAGTTTCAACAGTAGCTGTACTACTGATTTTTGCGGGATGGAAGTTCAGAAAACGGGCGGAAGTGCATATTCCGCTGATGGTTTCTGCCTTTGTCATTGATTTCTCTTTACTGCTTTATATCGAGTGGACCCGACACGCCATTGAAACCTTGCAAACCGATGTGTCAACGGCAGCGAGTGAGTGGCTGCTGTACTTTCATGTGCTGGTATCCGCCATTATGCTGGTGTTGTACTGGGTTCAAATTGGCACGGGCATCCGATTGGCAAAAGGCAAAGAGGTCAGCCGGATTTTCCACAAAAACGCGGCCTATGCTTTTTTGGCTTTCCGCTTGCTGAATTACGTCACCAGCTTTTTTGTGGCGTAAGCAAAGCAAGTTCAAATCAGGGACAGGTAGCGGTGTTAACTGTCTCCGCCGTCTTGCATTTGCCCTTTGGCGGCTTCTTCCACCTTTAAAACCTCGCCCAGCAAGCCGCCCCCAAAGGCATCATTGAGTTGACGGTTCAAACGCTCTTCTTCGCTGGGCTTTTCTTTTCGGTTGCCGTTAAAAAAGCTCATAATTTGGCCCGCCAGTTTTTCAAGGTTGCCATTTGCCATTTGGGCTAAATTGGCGGGCAATAAACCCAGCGGGGTAATTTGTTGCTGAGGCGATTGTGGAATACCCGGACGGGGTGGGGCCAGCGGTTGGCGAAACTGAAAGGTTGAATAGTCCTGTTGGGCCGGTTGATAAATTTGAAAGGTGCCATTATTGTTCACGGGCAATGCGCTTGCGGCTCCGGGGCGATTGGCGAAAGGACTTCCTGACTCTGGTTTGCCCATCTCCGCTTTTCTTTTGTCCGCGCCTTCAGTTGGCGGATATGCGGAAACCGCCGTATAGTCCATCATCTCGTTGACCCCGTCCATTAAAAACTTCCGTTAGACCTGTTATGAAACTCGATAACCAAGCCCAGTGCTCAGAATCCAACGCCTTGATATTATAGCAAAACAACTCAAAACCCAAGGTATCTTTCTGTTTACAGGCGTAGCCGTGCCTTAAAAAGGTTTATCATTTCAACGCGCAACTTGGGGAACCGTCTCTAGGTAAATTCCGAGCGCAGGACTGGCAAGCAACCGGCACGGCTTCCCGAATTTCGGAGGCGGTATTTTTACAATGAATGGCTCTCATCCACTGGTACATAGGGTTGTTAAAAAAGTTTTCATCCCAGATTTTGCCCAGGGTCGGATACGTTAGTAAATGGCGAGAACAGCCCGACACATTCAACTCAGCATCTACCGAAACAATACTGTAAGCATCCAGACAATGCCGATGCTCACGCATATCGCGATCCAGCAAGGGCGGCAATTCTACCGACAGCCGGGAGACGGGCAGAACGGTGGTGCGCATCCATTCCAGAAAGCGCACCACCGGCTTGATATCTGAAAATAAGGTGCGCTCCAGCGAAGGATCCTGTACCGGATCATAGTAGGTTTCAAACCGCAGGCCATTGACCCCTAAATTTTCAGAAAAAGAGATCATCTCCGGCATTTCCCGGTAATTGTGGATATCAACCCGCATGACCAACTCAATATCCAGCATGGGGTTTTCACTTTTCTTAAGCCTTACAAGCTCTTCTATCATGTTTTTTAAGGTCACAAAATGCTGCATGGGACGGCGCGTCATTCGGAAATATTGAGAAGGCCGATGGGCACCCAATGGAATCACCAGCGTGGATAAACGGCTGGATAAAATATCGCTCATGCGAGAAGCCAGATGCCACCCTTCTGTGATTACGGTGCTTTCGGTGCCGTTAAACTGATAGGCATAATCAATCAGGCGGAATAAATCCGGCATTTCCAGAGGGTCCGCCTTTTGACAAGAAAACTCGATGGTTCGAATGCTAGGCACTTGCTCCAGTAAAAAGCGAAAGGTGTCCTTGTCCAGCTTCGCATTTTCTGTTTCCAGTCGGGTGCTTTGGGATAACGCTAATTGTGGCCAGGTTTCCAGGGGGTTTATGCTTAAGTGCAACGGCTCATAATCCAGAACCGCTTCCTGCTGGGTGGAAAGCATTCGATAGCGAGCCAAATTAAGCAGTTGAGGAAGCTTGTTCCAAAAAAGGCCAGATTTTACGAGCTTCCGCATGCGACCCCGATCTCATGTCCCCGTTAGTGACCTTTGATTGAACGTTTGGTGCCAAAAAGCTGAACTGGTTTCATTATAAAGAGTTCCAGCGCCCAGTGCAGCGCCAGCCTCCTAAAATACCCTAGCTGGATGAGCCCGGAAATTGGGCTGATAAAGTGTTCTATAACACCAGTTTGGATTCGGGAATTTCCAGTAACTGCTCTAAAACTTTCAGGTTTTTGCGAGATTGCTCACGAAAAGGCTTTAAATCAATGTCGGGATAATGGGCAAAAGCCGCATTCAACGCATCCGGGCTAATGGTTTTTAAAGTAGCGATGCTGGTTCCTTTTAAATGAAACATGGCCAGCAAGGAGGCCACTTTGGGGTCATAGGTCAGGCCGTAAACAGGCACACCGTACAACAGCCCTAAAATCAGGCTATGAAACCGCATACCCAGTAAAATATCGCAGGTGCCCACCGCCTCAAGCACCGCCATGGGCGCCACCATTTCAACCGTAATACGACGACTGACATTCAGGCGCTTGGCAAAATTTTCCAGCAACTCGGTGTCTTCTGTTTTCTGAAAGGGAAGCAATATAAATTGCACCGGGCCATCCCGCTGTTCGGCCATAGCGTTCAGGCAATCCGCCAGCGCCTCCAGTTTGTCAGCGCTCAGCTCGTGCCAGGGGCGCAAGGAAAGCCCCACCCGCCAAGGCGTTGGAGCCGCCGACTCCGTAAAAGGGGCCAGCTTTCGGCCCGGCTTCTGCTTAGCTCCGCTTTTGAGCGCCTTAGGCTTGTTGACCTTCAGCAGCCACACCGGGTCGGCTGTAATATCGGGCTTTTGGCCCATTAAACTTTCTACCAGCGCGGCGCTTTTTTCGTCTCGCACTGTAATTTTTTCACACTTTTTAAGTGCCGAGGCGGTCATGCTTTGGGATAATTTGCCTTTCAAAGGCCCCACTCCTTGCGCCCAAAATACCACCGGCACGTCAAAAAACCGGGCCAAATGAATCAATCCGCCATAATACAGGGCGCTCATAGGGCCGGTCACATCCTGAAACAACCCACCGCCCCCACTGATAAACAGATTAGTGCGGGTCAACGCATCCACCACGTCGATAAAGCTGGTTCGCTTGATGGCTTTTACCCCATAGGTTTCAGCCGTTTTTTTAGGGTTTTGGGACAGCACCGTAATGTTGACCTGACGGGCTTTCAGCTCATCTACCAACACCTTCAAAATCAGCTCATCCCCCAGATTGTCAAAGCCATAATAGCCAGAAATCAAAACACTGGGATGCAGATCCCCCGATTTTTTGAACTTTTTGGAGGCTTTTTGTTTTTGAGGCGGGGTTTGGGAATTTTTTTTATTTGGGGGGGCTTTGCTATTTTTTTTCATCACGTTTTTCAAGATGCCGTTAATTGATGCTGGTACTGTAACAGGTAAGCCTGAAAGCCGGTTTCCCAGCTAGGAACCGCTAAATCCGGGCAGGCCAGCGGACTTTGCTTGGGCCGGTTGGCGGGCAGGGCCAAATCGGCGCTATTGACCCGAATAATGTTATCGGTGGGCAGGCCCGCCATATGGCAAACTTGCAGGGCCTGCTGGTATCGGGAAATGGCGCCTGAATCGGCTGCATGATAGGTGCCGTAGACCCCGGAATTGATAATGTTCTCAATGGCCACCACTAGATTGCCGGTCCAGGTGGGCGTACCTATCCAGTCTTCTGCCGCCTTGATAGTGCCGCCGCTGCGGGCCTGATCCAGTACCCATTGCACAAAATTATTGCGATGAATGCCAAACAGCCAACTGGTGCGAATAATGTAATAGGCTTCCAGCTGTTCAGAGGTGAGCAGTTCCCCGTAATATTTGGATAAACCGTAAGTGTTGATGGGGTTGGGCCGATCGGTGGGCAAGTAGGGTTCGTTTTTCAGCCCGTCAAACACATAGTCGGTACTAATGTAGGCAAAAATAGCGCCCAGACTTTGGGAAGCCAGCCCCAGCTTGTGGGTGCCATCTTTGTTAATGGCCATTGCCAGATCAGGATCGCGTTCGGCCCCGTCTACATTGGTAAAGGCGGCGCATTGAATCACCACTTCCGGCTGAAACGGCTCCAGTTTTTCTTTCATCTCGTCTTCAGTCACCAGTAGGTTCAGGGTTTCGCTGGTGGTGGGAAAAACGGTGTAGCCCTTGGCCCTTAAATAGCCGGTTAAGGCTTGGCCCAGCATGCCGGAAGCGCCTACCACCACAATATTTTTAAAGGCCATAATTCAAAACACCCTTACTGTGAGACGGTTGTATGGTGATTAAATTCAGGGTCATGCCGAAACCGAAGCGGCGACTTGATGTTGCTCACGCTGGCGAACCCCGTCCACCCACTCGGCATTTTTTTGATACCACTCAATGGTTTCCATCAGGCCCTGTTCAAAAGCAATGGTGTTGCTCCACCCTAATTCCCGGGTAATTTTGGTGGCATCCAGCGCGTAACGGCGGTCATGCCCGAGGCGATCGGTAACAAAGCGAATGAGTTGCTCCGGTTTGCCCAGCGTTTTCAAAATTAAGCGGGTGATTTCCAGATTGTTATATTCATTGCCCGAGCCAATATTGTAAACCTGACCCGGTTGACCGTGCTCAATCACCGCGCTCACCCCGGCGCTGTGGTCTTTCACATGAATCCAGTCTCTCACATTCAACCCGTCGCCATATACGGGCACCGGCTGATCGTTGGAAGCGTTCAGAATAAACAGGGGAATTAACTTTTCCGGGTACTGGTTTGGCCCGTAGTTGTTGGTGCAACGGGTAATGCAAACCGGCAGGCCGTAGGTTTTCCAGTAGCTTAGCGCAATCAGGTCCGCCGCCGCTTTGCTGGAGGAATAAGGGCTACTGGGGTCCAGCGGGGAGGTTTCCGTAAATTTCTGGGTGCCTTCAATGCTGCCGTACACTTCATCGGTAGAAATGTGCACAAATTTTTGAATGCGGTTGTTACGCGCCGCTTCCAGTAACACCTGCGTACCCAGCACGTTGGTTCTAATGAACTCTCCGGGGCCGCTAATGCTGCGATCCACATGGGTTTGAGCGGCCACGTTCACACAAATATCAGCATCAGCCATTAAACGCCCCACTAGGGCTTCATCGCAGATATCCCCCTGCACAAAGCGATATCGAGGATCATGCTGAACGTCTTTCAGGTTCTCGGGGTTGCCCGCATAGGTCAATAAATCCAGGTTGGTAATTTCAACGGGTGTTTGCGCGCTCAGCAAATGACGAATCAGCCAACTGCCAATAAAACCGGAGCCGCCGGTAATTAAAATCCTGGAATTCGAAGCCATCGAAAACTCTCTGTTCTTTACATTCGTTCTCTATTAAACGGTAGCACTCTTCTTCTATGCTACGGAAAAATCAGCGTTTTGTTAAGTGTATCCCCGAATCATGGCGTTGCATTGTTAATGGTGCTTAACCGTCTGTGATAGTCATGCCCTGAATTCGGGTAAAATAGCAGTCTTGATTTGACCCCGCATAGGCAAGTCCAGGTATGACCGTTTTGCTGGAAAGTTCAGCGCCCACGGTGGTTTGGGTGCTGCCAGATGGATGCGGTTCATCTTTTGAGAAGTGGGGTCATTGTGCTAGACTAATCGCATTTCAGTCCCGGTATCATTTACTGTGACGTTTCATCAGTGTGGAAGGCGTACTTTTGAGAGCTATGAAAAAACAGCTATGAAAAAAATAGTTCTAGGCTCCGATCATGCCGGTTTTGCCCTGAAACAAAAAATTGCGGCCTACCTAGCTCAAAAAGGGTTTGAGGTGATTGACGTGGGTTGTCTGGATGAAGGCTCAGTGGACTATCCGGCCATTTCTACCCGGCTGGCCGAAGCCGTTCAAACCGTTCAGTCTGAAAGCCCCCAGCAGGGCCACTACGGTATTCTTTGCTGTGGGAGTGGCATTGGGGTTTGCATTACGGTCAATCGCTTCCCCTGGATTCGGGCAGTGGAGGCTCATGATCACAATACGGTGATATTAAGCCGTAACCACAACAACAGCAATGTGCTGTGCCTGGGGGGACGCATCCTGGCCCCCGAACTAGCCTTAACCCTGATTGAAACCTGGCTGGAGACGCCCTTTGACGGAGGACGCCATCAAAAGCGGGTGGATATGATGACGGATATGCAAGTTGATAACCCAGTTCATCACAGGCCAAAAGGCCGGATGGACGCCCCAAAGGAGACGCCTACATGTTAAACCTTGATTTGTTAAAACAGACCGATCCTGAAATTTTTCAAACCATTGCCTCCGAACTGGACCGGGAGCAAAACACCCTTGAAATGATCGCCAGCGAAAACTTCACCAGCTTGGCGGTGATGCAGGCCATGGGCAGTGTTTTAACAAACAAATACGCCGAAGGACTCCCCGGCAAGCGCTACTACGGCGGCTGCGAGTTTGTGGACACCGCTGAAGAAATCGCCATTGCCCGTGTAAAGGCGCTGTTTGGATGCGATCATGCCAACGTTCAGCCTCACAGTGGCGCTCAGGCCAACATGGCCGTCTTTTTGGCCGCTGGGCTAAAAGCAAACGATACTATTCTGGGTATGGATTTATCCCACGGGGGGCATTTAACCCACGGTTCCCCGGTCAACTTTTCGGGATTGTTTTTCCGGGCGGTGGCCTACGGCGTGAATCCCGATACCGGCTTGATTGATTATGAGCAGGTGCGGGAAATCGCGCTCAGAGAAAAGCCCAAACTGATTGTGTGCGGAGCCAGCGCTTACTCTCGAATTATTGATTTTGCCAAATTTCGGGCTATTGCTGATGAAGTGGGCGCTTTGCTGCTAGCCGATATCGCTCATATTGCCGGATTGGTGGCCAGTGGGTTGCATCCTAGTCCCGTTCCCCATTGTCATTTTGTAACCACCACCACCCATAAAACCTTACGGGGGCCTCGGGGCGGATTGGTGATGTGTCAGGAAGCCTATGCCAAAGCGGTGGATAAAGCGGTATTCCCCGGCATTCAGGGTGGCCCGCTCATGCATGTGATTGCGGCCAAGGCGGTTTCTTTTAAAGAGGCCCTTTCTCCAGAATTTAAAACCTACTCGCAACAAGTCATTCTCAATGCCAAGGCGCTGGCGGATTCCCTGATAGAGAACGGCATCAATATTGTAAGCGGCGGCACCGATAACCACTTGATGATGCTGGATTTGAGAAATGTGAACTTAACTGGCAAGGCCGCTCAAAACCTGCTGGAAGAGATTCAGATTACGGCCAATAAAAATACCATTCCCAACGATCCGCAATCGCCATTCATTACCAGCGGGTTGAGACTGGGGACTCCTGCGTTGACCAGTCGTGGTTTTGATGTGCCTGCCATGAAAGAATTGGGCTGGATTATTGCCGAAGCGTTGAAAAAGGGTCAGAATACAGAAAGTTTGGGTGTGAAAGTGCAGGCATTAAGCCAGCGGTTTCCTTTGTACCCGGAATTGAATACCCCTCTAAAAACGGAGGCACTCAGCCATCATTAAGCTGGAAGGATCCCATCCGCTATTTTTATTGAATGCGAGTGGGTTTGCAGTGGCTTTAATCATAAGCCTGGTTTTGGTCCCCCTGGTTCGTAGGCAAGCGATTGCCGCCGGTTATTACGATGCGCCCGGAGAGCGGAAGATCCACAAGTACCCCATTCCCAGATTGGGGGGCATCGCCATTTGGCTGGGTTTTATGCTGGCCTTGGGCGCTATTGTGTTACTAGGGTGGAAGCCAGAGCTGAACAATGCGCTGCCAGGTATTTTGGCCGGTGGCACCATCGTATTCACCCTGGGTTTGCTGGATGATTTGTTTAACCTGTCCCCCTATTTGAAGCTGGCCATTCAGTTTGTGGCCGCTTTAACCGCTTTCTTTTTGGGCATTCAGATTAACAATCTGGATTTACCCGGCGCTCAGCTCTTGGTGTTAAACGCTTTAAGTTTGCCAGTTACCGTAATTTGGCTAGTGGGCTTAATGAACGCCATGAACTTTATTGACGGGATTGATGGGCTGGCGGCAGGGGTCACCACCATATCAGCCTTAACCCTAACCATTGTGGCCATGTTTACCAATCAGCCCTCCTCGGCTTTGCTGGCGGCTTTGCTGGCCGGTTCCAGCCTGGGTTTTCTGGTTTACAACTTTCACCCGGCCCGTATTTTTATGGGCGATAGCGGGGCTCTTTTTTGTGGCTTTTTACTGGCCTGTATTGCGGTAACCGGGGTTTTGAAGACAAAGGTGGCGGTTATGTTGCTGCCCATGTTTGTTCTCAGTGTACCGCTTCTGGATATTACCTATTCGGTTTTTCGCCGGTTGTTAAAAGGTAAAAATCCATTTTTAGCCGATTCTGATCATATTCATCATCAATTCCTGAAGGCCGGAATGGGTCAAGTGAAGACCGTGACGTACCTCTACAGCCTTTGTGTGGTTGGAGGGTTAATTTCGGTTTGGTATGTGAACTACTTGCCCATTTATGTGGCGTGTTTGGCCAGCATGTGCGTTTTGGCTTTTCTGTTAATCAATCTGGTTCGTAAACTGTTTCCTCTCCCCACGCCAGCCCAACTCACAGAGCCCCCCCCCACCCACTGAACTTTAGCAGATTGTTTCGCTGTTCGTTCCGTTTTATATGGCGCAATTGGTATTACGCTGCGAACTACGTCAGAGTAGCAAACCACCCCAACAAATGCCAGCTGGTAATACGTTAAGGAGCGAAATAGCCGGTAAATTTTGATGCCATTTGCTAGAAGGCAGTCCCGGCAGGCATTCAGTATAAAAATATCAATGGCAATACAAAGGCTGACAAAAAAATTTTTAGCCCCTGATTTACTTGTTTTTAGAAAAACATTCCATTGGCATTTCTGGGATTGTCGGAGTTTAGAGACGGAGCAATGGCGAGTCAAAGTGAGTGGATATCAACTGGCTATCAGTAAGCGTTTCGCTACCTTGAAAAACCAACGTTTACCCTCCGCTTGACAGCCTCACACCTTTAGAGGTTAATAGCTTTGTGATATTCACACCAAGCCACCTTAGCTCAGTTGGTAGAGCAGCGGACTGAAAATCCGCGTGTCCGGAGTTCAATTCTCCGAGGTGGCACCACCTTCCCCCAGCGGTTTTCCAGATGATGTGTGACAACTTTTTTCTGAAATTTCCGGGGACATATGAGGGCCACCCTGTCTCTTCAATAAAAAACCGACTTCATTATGAGGTCGGTTTTCTGGTTACAGTGACAAACATTGTTTTAAGCGCTTTTTGAGATTTTAACTCGCCACACGCTTGAGCTGGATATCCACCTCCAGACCCAGGGCTTCGGCAATTCGCTGAAGTGTCCGCAGATTCATCCCGCTGTAGTCAAAGGACTCGATCCGGGAAATTACGGACTGGCGGGTGCCGATCTTCTCGGCCAGTTGCTGCTGAGTCAGCCCGGCATCGTAGCGGGCCCGGATGATTTGCATGGTAACCTCGGCAAAGGGCTTGCTGGCCTTGTATTCATTGACAAAAGCCGGTTCTTCCATCAGCCGGGATTCGAGCTTGTCCAGATCACTCAATTTTTTGGCCATTTTTTCGTTCCTCCTGCTGGGTAATGTCGTCAGCCCGGCGCTTTCTTGCCGTTTCGATTTCTCTGGCGGGTGTTTCCTGGGTCTTGTGGCCGGTGATGTTCATTACGGTATGGATGTCGACCCCGGATTGGATGAGCAGGCTGACAACCGTATGCCGCAGGGTGTGGCGGACGACTAGCTCAGGATCCAGGCCAATTGCTTTAACCGCTGCAATGAAGGACTTTCGGATTCCCATTCGATGCCCACTCTTGGAGCTTTTGGAGGGAAAGAGCCAGACTTGACGCAAACAACAATGCTGCTTGAGATAGATATCAAGGTACTCCGCAATATCTAAGCCAATCGGCTGATTTCTAGCCCCCGCCTTGGCCTGTTGAAGAAAAATGCACCGGTTTGGCAGATCAATATGCCCGATGCGGATGGAGAGAATCTCGGATGCTCGCATTCCAGTCGCCAGGCCGAGGCGGATAAACAGGTAAAGTTCGGGATCCCTTCATCCAAAAGGGCTCGACACTGATCCGGGGTCAGGTAGGTGGTTCTGGTAACTACTTCAGGAAACTTTTTGAACTGAAAAGGCCGTTCTTTGATCCACTCCCAGGATTTGGCGCAAGAATACAGATGGGACAGGGTAGCCAGTTCCCGATTAATGGTCGCAAGAGCCGATCCTGATCTTTGCCGGTGCGCCTTGTAGCGCTCGATATCAAAACTGCTAATCCGGTCGCAAGGGGGCGTGCCCAGAAACGGAATCAGGTGAAGCCGAAGCTGCTCCTCTTTGCGCTTGGTATTTTTGCCGTTGATTTGGCGTAAGCGTTCCAGGTATTGCGAAGATAACTCCTTGAAGGAAATGGCGGACTTACGGGCTTTGGGCAGTTGCAGCCGATGCTCTCTGGCTTCGGTCTTCAGCCGTTCAATCACGGCTTCGGCATTTTGTCGGCTGGCTCCTTCGCTTTCCTTGCCGATTACCCGATGAACTTTCTGCCCGTCGATGCGAAGCTGGATGGAATAACGTCCATCATTTCCCGGCAGACGTTCATAACAGATGCCATGTTCGGATATGCGCTCTCCCGGGGCAAGAGAATGAAGGGCGGCTTTGACAAGCCGCACAAAGGTCGCCATATTCAGAATTTTCCTGTGATGTGTGACTTGCCCATAATGCACTTTAAAGCAGGCCGGTCAATCAGAGCGTTTGAGCGTTACCAAGTTTGCTTTCTTCGGTAAAAGAAAATCATGGGAGGTTATGGGGACGGATACCAGTCAATTTCGAGAATATAAGTTTTTCAGCGCATGATAATGATTCGGCTGAAAGCAAAGCGTGACTAAGGTCTCGCGGATTCTACTTTTATCTTTAGAAACGACAAAACCCTCTGAAAATTCGCGTGTCCGGAGTTCAATTCTCCGAGGTGGCACCACCTTCTTTTTGGAAGCCTCCCTTGTGTTTGGAGGCTTTTTGGGTGTTTTGAGGACGATGATCTGGAAAAACCCGATTTTGAACCCCAAAAAACCGATTTTCAGGGTAGGGGATGGGGTGAAAACCCCAGCCGTTACCGGATCAGGATCGTGAAAATCGGGCTGAAAGTCGTGCTTATAAAAAGGGAGCCCGAGGTTCGGCTTTCTTGAGTGGTCATCCCGGCCAGCCAACCGAGACGGAGAATGCAAGGATTTGCAAGGGAGGGGTGTCAGCCATACCTACTTTTGACACTGGATGAGGGGGGGAGAAACAAGGACTTACCGCAAATGGCCTCACTGGCTTTCGAGCAAGGCGCCCAGCACTACCTGGAGAATCTGGATTTGTCGAATGGGCGGAATATCTCAGACAAGCGTCACCTGCTCCAGAAAGGTTTGTCACAGGATACAAGCAACCGGTATCTGGGTATCTGGCGGTTGATTTCACAGTTGTTTCACAAGGCGGTGGACTGGGACTGGCTGGTGAAAGTACCTACTACGACCTCACTTGAACCGATGGCAGCGAAGACCCTGCCGATGCCAGTCAAATCCAGCGAGTGTTGATGGTAATGTTGGCCGCCGAATATTAAGCCTCCAAAAGATAGACCTGTGGGAATTGTTAAAAAAAATAGGGGCATTCAGCCCTGAATGTAACAATGCTTCAAAAAGTATTGTTTATTTTTTAAAAACAGGTATAGTTGAGCCTGGTTATTATTGATTAATAAATTTAAAGGCAATTAATATGATAGAGAAAACTTTTGCGATGCAAGGGCCGCTGGCTGAGTTGCGGGTAGAAGCCCTTGCGGTCGAGCAGTTGATACCCCATGCGGGCAACGCGAAGCTGCATCCCCCTGAGCAGGTGGCCCAAATTGCGGCCTCCATTCAGGCTTTTGGCTTTAACGACCCTATTGCAGTGGATGAGAAGAACGTGATCATTGAAGGCCACGGGCGGTTGCTAGCCGCTCGCCAACTGGGTCTGAAGACCGTCCCTGTTATCCGATGCCTCATTTATCTGAAGCGCAGAAGAAGGCGTATATACTGGCTCATAACAAGCTGTGCCTGAAATACGGGCTGGGATCTGGACTTGTTGAGACTGGAGCTGCAACGGTTGCAGGAACTTGATTTTGACCTGAATTTAAGCGGGTTTCGTCCCGCCGAAATTGACATCCTGTTCACCTTACCCAGCTTTCCCGATACGGAGCCGGAGCTGACCGCTGAGGGGATGAGTGCTCAGGATACAAAGCCGGTGCAATGCCCGGCGTGTGGAGAACGTTTTCATGCCTGATGCACGTCACTCAGGCCCCTTTCGGTGGTTTCCACCTTTTGCGGGGCGGGAGGCTCTTCGGTCGGCTATCAAAATGGCGGGTGGCCGGGTGTTGCTGGCCATTGAATGGGAGCAGAACGCTGTGGAGACCTACGGGCTGAATCACCCCGACACGACCCTTTTACACCGGGATATCGCCACGGTGAGCGCAGCAGAAATCTTGTCCCTGACCGGATCGTGCAAGCCTTAAACGGACGGACCGTCACTTGCGCCTCTTCCGGCAAAGCCCGGATGCCTCAGCATGAGGGTGCCGTCCATGAACGTGCCTCGGAATGCATCAGTGAGGGCTGTCAATTGCAGCGTCTTATCGTTTCCAGGTACAATTACACTAAACCGACATCCTCGACCACCTTGATGTTCCCGTTGTGTCTCTGGGAATCAGGTACCCCAGGGGGCCTTTTCGCATCTCGGATAGAGTGAGCCAAGCCAGTCGTCAAACTTGGGAGAGTGGTTAAGAAGCAAAAAACCGAGCATATAGGCTTTTACAGGAATTGTAGGCTTGTAGTAGAGTGGAAATATGAAAATTTTACAAAAGACATCTATACTTTTAGCAAAGCCAAAGCTTTGGTTCTGGTTATCCATTGTGTTTTTTACGATAGGTTTGGCTTATTTTTTACCAATGTTTTTATTGGTTCTGTATGCCAATCTTTGTTGTACTGATTATGATGCTGGAATTAGTGCTGCTTCTATGATGTTTGCTATTTCAAGACCAGCGGTTTTAATCATTGAAGCTATCATCCTTATAACAGGTCCTTTTATAGCCTGGATAAGCTTTTTGAAAAACAAAGAAAATCCACTATTAAAACTGATAAGTACAATTATTGGCATTCAATTTTCAATTCTAATTATTGGGATTGCAGTCTTTTTTATAATCATTAACCATTAAGCTCCTTATAAATTGCTTCAGGTAATTTATTCCAAACTTGTTTACCGTCATTTATTTGCTTTCCTAACTCAATTGCAAGCTTGGCAAGTGCTACATCTTGAGGATTATCAGTGTCAATTAGGTACGCAGCTTTTTTCAGTAAAGCTATACCTTCTGGATTATCTTTATATTCAATGGATTTTATAAAGAAAAAGGTAAAGTGATGGGCCTGGTTAATGAGCTTTTCATTGCCATCCTGATCGATTTCATATTGTTTACCCTGATCCCAGTATTTTTCTTTCCATCCAATGGTGCCAATACGCGGCCCTGCGAAGAGATTATAAGCAGCATTACTGGTCTGGGCCTGTTTAGTTAGCTGCCCTGCCTCATATTTAGCTGAATCAATGGTAAGCAACTGGATGTCCTCAATCAATTGCCGATCATTTGACCGGGTCCTTAATTTAGATCCACTTTGAATTAGAGATTTTTGGATTTTATCACGACCAGTTCTTTGGGTTACAAAAAAAACTTCGTCGTAAAAAAATCAGAAGAAACGGCTGTAAAAAACCGGTTGGAAAGCCGCTA
>NZ_JBGSRV010000017.1:0-44275 GCF_041737375.1 Vampirovibrio sp. | reverse complement strand
TCATTTGTAGCATCTGAGTGGCTCCAGCGCCTTCACCAGCTGCGGCGCCTGCACCCGCAGTGCCGCCCAAGACGCCGCCACCGGCTGCCGTGCCTGCGGTAGGAGTACCGGCCATCATGGTGCCGCCGCCTAATACAGTGCCTGCCCCAGCAGTACCACCAAAGATACCGCCACCTAATGCGGTGCCAGCACCAGCAGTACCGGCCATGGTGCCGCCGCCTAATGCAGTGCCACTAGCGCCGCCCAAGACGCCGCCGCCTGCTGCGGTGCCTGCCCCAGCAGTACCAGCTTGCGCACTACTCATTTGGGGATAACTATATGCGGTAGGCATAAGGCCACCGGCTCCAATTCCAGACATTGACATCTTGTTCTCTCCTCTAAAATTCGCGCTTTTTATCTCACAGCGTTTATTGTTTAAATGTTTCTTTCAGCGTGAATGATCGGTCATGCATCATTCATGGCGCTATCAATACTTTTTTACATTGCACTTGGCAGCAATTCCTTAAAAAATAAAAACATTCAATAAACAGCAATTGCCTCCTTTTTGTTTTTGTTACTTTAATAACTACTGATTCATTTCGACGAATATGATGGACCTGAAAGGCCCTTCCGCCCCATTTATCCCATGCCAACTGTTAAGAAAAAGCCATCTCATGACGCACCCATTGATATCCAAACCGGGTTTTGCCAACGCACTGACTGATTGGTACAAAGCGGATCACCGACAACTGCCCTGGCGTGACACCACCGATCCTTATGCCATCTGGCTCTCAGAAATTATGCTGCAACAAACCCAGGTTAAAACCGTGCTGGATTATTACCGGCGATTTCTGGCCCAATACCCCACCATTTCGGCTTTGGCCCAAGCACCGCCCGATCAGGTTTTAAAATTATGGGAAGGCTTGGGTTACTATGCCCGCTGCCGTAATTTACAAAAAGCAGCCCAACAAATGGTAGAAAAACATAACGGGCAATTTCCACAAACATTGGCGGAAGCGGAAGCCTTACCCGGCATCGGTCGCAGCACCGCTGGGGCCATTTTAACCTTTGCCTACGGACAAAAGCACCCCCTGCTGGATGGCAACGTAAAGCGGGTGATTAGCCGTTTGTATGATGTTGATCAGGACATTCAAAAAACGGCGGTCATCCATCAAATGTGGCAAGCGTCTGAAGAACTATTGGCGGAAAGCACCGAGCCTCATTTATTCAATCAGGCCATGATGGAATTGGGGGCCACGCTATGCTCGCCGCAAAATCCACGCTGCCTGCTTTGCCCGGTCAAACGGTTTTGCGATGCTTGCGCCCACGGCACCCAGCATGAACGCCCGGTGAAAGCCCCCAAAAAAGCAACGCCCCACCATACCATTGCGGTGGGTATCATCTGGAACGATCATCAGGTTTTAATTCAACAACGGCCTGAAAATGGTCTACTGGGCGGGCTATGGGAATTCCCCGGCGGCAAGCAGGAGCCTGAGGAAACGCTGGAGCAAACCGTTTTTCGGGAAATTAAAGAGGAACTGGGCATTGAAGTGACGGTGGGAGAGAAAATTACCGCCGTCAAACACGCTTACACCCACTTTAAAATTACGCTGCATGCCTACCATTGCGCCTATCTGGGGGGCGAACCCAAATCTCTAGCCTCTCAAGGCTGGCAGTGGGTTAGCCCCGATGCACTGGAACAGTTTGCCTTTCCCAAAGCCAATAAAACAGTGCTTACCCAACTACTAAACGACTGGCAAAACAACCCCGTGCCGCCGGTTATCGATGGTTCAAAAGCCGAATGCGCACTTTTGCCCTCATGAGCGCAATCACAATTTTAAACCACCAAAAGACCAGCCCAGCCCTGCGGCCTGTTTACTTAGGCTTGAAAAGCCCGGTAAATGCCCTGAACAAAAAAGTATAGCCCCAACAAACGCAAGGCAGGCCCCAGCACATAAAAAGCGCTGGAAGTGCCGGATAAATACGGGTTACTGGAAGCACTGCCCACCACCTCCCAAACGTTCATTAATTCCGTTTGGAACGGCAAGGCCAAAAAAGCGCCCGCCAAGACGGAGAACACCACCAATAAACTGAGTTTCCAGTTTCTTTTATAACCCGCCAGCCGATGGGCCAGCCCTCCCGCACTTTTACCCAAGCCGTAAGCCAGTAAAAAAGCCAGCACCGGCAAGCCAAAAATACGCAGCACCCCAATGGCCATCAGCCAAGGGTGCAGCCACCCATAACCCAAGCCTAAACCCAGACCCACAGCCCCTGCCGTTAACCAGTGACGCAATGCCACCTGTGCCAAGTGGCTGGGCCTTTTTTTAGCGCAGCCGGGGCATTTAAAGCCCACCTC
This sequence comes from Vampirovibrio sp., assembly GCF_041737375.1. NCBI lineage: Bacteria > Bacillati > Candidatus Melainabacteria > Vampirovibriophyceae > Vampirovibrionales > Vampirovibrionaceae > Vampirovibrio > Vampirovibrio sp. The sequence goes on along the minus strand of NZ_JBGSRV010000017.1, from coordinate 41,940 downwards.
GTACATCACCATACACTTGGGGCAAATGGGCGTTTCACACTCAGTGCAACGAAGCCGGGTAAGGCTTTGAGGATGAGCGGTACAAGGAATATTAGAGGAATCGGTGGGGGATGACATGAATGAACAGCCGGTTTCTACAAGCTATACTGTAACGGATTATGGGGTTGCGGTCGAATGTTGGCCAACTTTTTATGGGCTTATAACGCTTTTAAAGCCAGAATTTTAGAAGCGACGGTTTTAAAACGGTGGCTTTAAAGCTAGAATAGAAGCATGTTTTTCGTATTGCTTTGCTTAATTATTGCCGCCTTGCTGATGACCGGCAACTCACCCGATCCATCGGGCTGGATGATGCTGCTGGGCCTGGGCTGGCTGGCCGGATTTCTGGATTGCCGGATGTTCGCAAAATCCGATCAGGACAAAAGCCGGGTTTTGCCCCCGGATGTGGATGAACCCTCCAACGACCAAGCCATTTTTAAATCCTGAGAAAGGCATCATGTCGCAAGCATTGGTTCGAAAGCTCCGCGACAAACTCGGAGCAAGATATATTCTGGATAAACCAGAAGAACTCGCCACCTATGAGTGCGATGCCTGCGTCTTGATTCAAAAAAAGCCGGATTTGGTGGCCCTTCCCAAAACCCCGGAAGAAGTGGCCTTTATTGTACAAGCCTGCATTGAGGCCAACGTGCCTTATACCGCCAGAGGGGCAGGCACCGGGCTTTCCGGCGGAGCATTGCCCATGCAAGGCGGGGTGCAAATTGGCCTGAACCGCATGGATCGCATTACCGAAATTGACGAAGCCAACCGCACCGCTACCGTCGAAGTGGGGGTCATCAACGCCAGCCTGAATTTGGCCTTAAAAGCGCACGGCCTGTTCTACGCCCCGGACCCTTCCTCTCAAAGCGCCTGTACGCTGGGGGGCAATATCGCCGAAAACGCAGGGGGCATCCACTGCATTAAATACGGGGTAACCACCGATCATATTTTAGCCCTGCAAGTGGTTTTGCCCGATGGCACCCTCACCTGGATGGGCGGCAAAAACCGTCGCAGCCATGGCCCCAATCTGGTGGGCTTAATGGTGGGTTCTGAAGGCACTCTGGGGGTGATTACCCAAGCCATTGTAAAACTCACCCCTGTACCTGAAAAAGTGCGGGTTTATCTGGCCGCCTTTAACAGTGTGGCCGATGCGGGCGGCACGGTGGCCAGCATCATTCAAAGCGGACTAATGCCCTCGGCTCTTGAGTTTATGGATGCTTTTACCGTGGTGGCCGTCAATCAGGCCTTCAACGTGGGCTTCCCCGAAAATGCCGAAGCGGTTTTACTGATTGAACTGGACGGCTACCCGGCCCAGTTACTGCACGATGAAATCAAGCTCAAGGAAATTCTGGCCGCCCATCAGGTTAGCCAAATACGGGTTGGGGAAACCGAAGACGAGCGGGCCGCCTTATGGAAAGCCCGTAAAGCCACAGTGGCGGCCTATGGTCGTTACGCCCCTGCCTTTTACCTGAATGATACCGTTATTCCCCGCAGCCAGCTGGTTCCCTTACTGGAAAAAATTTATGAAGTGGCCGAGCGCTATGATGTCATCATCTGCAACGTTTTTCATGCGGGCGATGGCAATCTGCATCCGCATGTATTGTTTGACCCCGACAACGCCGATCAGGTGCGGCGGGGCATGCAAGCGAGCGAAGAAATTCTGCATGCCTGCCTTGCGGTGGGCGGCGCACTAAGCGGAGAACACGGCATCGGCATTGAAAAATCCGAACTAATGCCCTTACAGTTCTCCCCGGAATCGCTGGAAACCATGAAAAAACTGAAGCGCATTTTTGATCCGGCCAACCTGAGCAACCCGGAAAAGATTTTCCCCATGCGAACCGCTTGCGGCGAGGCCCGCCATGCCATCAGTCCCAGCCTGCTAACCGGGGAGGGCTTATGGATTTAAAGTTATCCACCGCCCCGCAAGCCCCCCAACTGGCTTTGCCTTGGGATTTTGCAGGCAAAAACGGGCACAAGCTCACCCCGCAAACGGCCCCGCAAGTGGCCCAATGGTTGCAATGGTGCGAGGCCCAAGACAAACCAGTGGCCTTCAGCGAAACAGAGGCCGCCCTGTTGCCAGAACCCTTGTGGCTGGATTTATCAGCACTCAATCAGGTTCGCCAGCACCCGGTGGCGGATTTTATCATTCAAGTGGAATGCGGCATGACCTACCGGGAATTGTTGGCGGTAGTGGCGCCTCATCAACAAACCTGGCCGCTCAGTTACCCGCCCAACATGAGTATTGGCCAGATTTTAGCGGAAGAGCGACCAGCGCTGGAAACCGGCTTGCGGGGATACCCACGGGATTATGTGCTGAAAACGGAACTGGCCACCCCCAATGGACAAATAACCGTGAGCGGGGCGGATGTGGTTAAAAACGTAACCGGATACGACCTAGCCAAGCTGCACATTGGGGGACACCACGCCTTTGGGGTGCTAACCTCGGTTACCCTGAAGCTGACGGCCTTGCCCCAAGCCCGCAGGCAATGGCTGTACGAGTTAGAATCCCTGAATAGCGCCTACAGCTTTTTAACCCGGTTAATGGACAGTAAGCTGCCGCTGAATGTGTGCGAATTGTTTCAGCAAAAATGGCAATGGTTCCTGCTGATTGAAGTGACCGGGGATGATCTGATTATTGCCCAGTACGAAGAGGTATTGGCTCAATTGGGCGGCCCCAAACCTTCTGTTTTGGATACCCGAAGCGGACAGGCCCTGATTTTTGAATTGCAAAACCAGCTGGAAGCGCAAACCCTGATTGAGGTTTCCTTTCCGCTCAACCAATGGCAGGGCTTTGTTACCCAAATCAGCAAGCAAAGCTCCTTGGGGGAGCTGCGCCTTCAGGTTCGCCCCGCGGCAGGACTGGTTTATATCCACGCCACCCGGCTGCCCTTTGCCGCCCTGCGCTACCTGAAAGAACAGGCCCAACCGTTTGAAGGCGTTTTGCAGATCCTGCGAATCGCCAAAAGCGATGTAACCGCCACCTCGGAAGCCACCGCCATCTTCGCCGAGTTTAACATTCCCCCTCAACCCGTTTTGCGCCACTTGCTACGGGATTTAAAAAAGAGCTATGATCCCAAAGGCATTTTGTTTACGCCTAGATTGCCCTTAGCCCAAGCCTTATCGTGAGTCCCATGAACCCCAACCCACTGCCCCACTTGCAACTGGAACTGGACAAGCTAAAAGCTTGTATCCATTGCGGCATCTGCCTGCCTGCCTGTCCTACCTATAAAGTCACCGGCTCAGAAGCGGAATCGCCTCGTGGGCGGCTGTACTTAATGAAAAAACTGCTGGAAGGCCAACTGGCCCCCGAAGCGGTCAAGCCCCATCTGGATCAGTGTTTGGCCTGCCACGGCTGCGAAACGGTTTGCCCCTCTGGCGTACAGTATGGCAAGTTGCTACTGAGTACCCGTGAAGACATGGCCCAGCAGGATACCAGCGGCTTGCGGGCCTTCAAACGACTGATTTTCAGCCAAGTCCTGCCCAATCATGGTTTATTGGTGCTGGGAGGGCAGTTGTTAAGGCTGTATCAACGCAGCGGCCTGCAAAAAATGGTTCGCCAACTGGGGTTATTGAACATAGCCCCCTCGCTGGCCCATCAGGAAGGCTTGCTGCCCGAAATTCCGGCCCGAAAAGCACTCCGGGCGGGGGCTGGCTTTGGGGATCCCACCGGGGAAACCGTGGCCCTGCTCACCGGCTGCGTAATGGATATTTTTTACAACCCGGTGCACTGGGACACCATTGAGGTGCTGGCCGCTAACGGCTACTGGGTAGTCATTCCAGAGCAAGGCTGCTGCGGAGCCTTGGCCCACCATGCCGGAGAAACCGATATTACCCGCCAACTGGCCGAAGCGCTGGTGGAAAAAACCCTGAAAGTGAACCCCCAATGGATTGTGGTGAACTCCGCCGGTTGTGGCTCCAGCATGAAAGAATATGGCCATTTGCTGGCCACCAATTCGCTGATTGCGGAAAAAGCGGCCTTGTTTTCGGAACGACTGGTAGACGTGATGGAACTGCTGGCCAAAAAGCCGCTGGCCCCCTTTAAAAATTACGCCATGCACGAAACCGTCACCTATCATGCGGCCTGCCATTTGTATCATGTCCAAAAAGTCAAACAGGAACCTATGCAATTGCTGGCCCAAATACCGGGAGTGACACTGGTGCCACTTACCCAGATGGAAGCCTGCTGCGGCAGCGCCGGTATTTTTAACGTGGAACATCCTGAATTGAGCGGCGAAATACTGGATGTGAAAATGGAACACCTGCAAACCGCTTGTCATCAAGGCGGGGCTTCCACGGTAATCACCGGCAATCCGGGCTGCATGCTGCAACTGGAAAAAGGCATTCAGGACAGCCATTTACCCATGCAAGTGCGTCATCCTGTTTCCATTCTGGCCCAAGCGTACCGCTCTCCCCAAAGTACCACCCCCCTCAACCCCAAAAGGACCCCGCAATGAAACCAGGGCTGAAGGCAGGCGATTTTCACGAGTTTTTTATTCAGGTACAAGAGGACATGAGGCCCAAGTTCGGGGATCAGGTCATTCACCCCCTGTATGCCACCGCCGCCATGTTAAACCACATGGAATGGGCCGCCAGACAACAAGTGGCCCCCTATCTGGAAGCAGGCGAAGAGAGCGTGGGCTATCACATTGATTTAAAGCACATGGCCGCTACACCGGTTGGGGCCACCGTTCGGGTGCGCTCAACGGTTACCCATGTGGGCAATACCAAAGTGGTTAGCCGGGTGCAAGCGTGGCATCAGCAGGTTCAAATCGGGGAAGGGGCTTTAACTCAGGCACTGGTTCAGGCCAGCAAGTTGTATGCGGTGGTTCAAGATTTTTCGCCCCCCGAAAAAAACACCCCCAACCCACCCCTCACCGTGCCGATGGCCGAACTGCTTTCAGCCGATGGCCAAAGCGGCTTTCGATTTGAAATTTTAAAGTGGGAAACCGGCCAGTTTCCCTGCTCTCGTTATGATGAATGGCTGATTTGCCAGATCAGCGCCTTTGCCCCTCATCAAGCACCCCAAACCTACAAAGGCCCTTTTTTACTGAGACATGAAATTGAAGAATGGCTGGAGGCGGCCACCCGACTTGGCAAAGGCCAAAGCGGCAGTTTTCAGTCTGATTTTTTGGAACCCGTGTTAGAGCTGGCTTGGGCGGATGCCGGGGAGCCGGGAACCTCTGATTGTGTGGTTCGTTTGTCCCAATTGAACCTCGATTTGCCCAGCGGCAAGCAGGACACTTTGACCCTTCGCCTCAGCGTTACCGAAAAAGCATTGGCCCGCTTTGCCCTCCAGTTACGAGATCAACTGGATGGCTTTCCCAGCAAGCTTTAAGAAAGCCCGCTCATTTATATATATTACCGTGCTTTTTAAATCCCCCCAAAACAGGCCATCCTTTGTATAATCAAACAGTTAAGAATTTGACTTGCCTTATTTTTCAGGTAGAATTAGCCGGTACTTAATAAATATTTTTTTAACTTTACAAAGCAAAAGCCTGTTATCCATTTTTCTAAAAATCAGCGCCTTAACGTGTAAAAACAGTAGGCGTAAAACATGAAAAGCAGCTCGGCTCATGGCTTTGAATGCCATTTCAAGTCGGGTATCGCCCTGATGTTGCGAGCATTTGTAAAGTAATAATGCTGTTTTTGCTCATCTACGAGTGATCCCGTAGTTTGTTTTGGTTATTTAATACGCAACAAATAAATTTAAAAAGGAATTCCCCAAATGGATCCGTTAAGCCCCTTATCAAAAAGAATTCTTCGCTTTTCGGGCGTTCAGCCGCAAGTGCTGCGACAACTGGAGGCTGAACGGCTTAAAAAAGATTCTCATGACCTGTTTGGTGAAAACCTGGATGTCTTCATTAAACGAGTCGATCAGACTGATCATGGTAACGACCATGGCATTGTGGAACTGGTCGCGCATCAGGAAAATTCCAAATCCCTGCCTTACAGTAGTGGCTTTTTACGGAATTTGCACCGCAAACTGACGGGTCAGGACATTCAGCCCATTGAAATCGTGAAAAACAATGAGGCCAACAATCCTTTTACCCGTAATAAAGCCTTGAGCGCCGATATTTTTGAACGCACCATCAGCGATAATTAAGCCATGAGCCAAGCCGCTACCCCCCTAAACTATATTCAGGTTCACCAGCTGGACCGGGTGGGGGTGTTGCAACTTCATCGGCCAGAAGCGTTAAACGCCCTGAACCCAGACTTGATGAAGGAGTTGGTAACGTCTCTGGAGCGCTTTGACACGGATGAGCAGATTGGTTGCATGGTATTAACGGGGGGCGAAACCGTTTTTGCCGCTGGCGCTGATATTAAGCAAATGGCAGGCGCCTCTGCCATTGAGATGATGGCTGCCAATGATCTGGCGGTTTGGGATCGCATTCGACTTTTAAAAAAGCCGGTGATTGCCGCCATTAACGGCTACGCATTGGGGGGCGGCTGCGAAGTGGCCATGATGTGCGATTTGATTATCGCCGGGGAAAGCGCCCGCTTTGGGCAGCCGGAAATTAACATTGGGGTGATTCCCGGGGCAGGCGGCACCCAGCGCTTAACCCGAGTGGCGGGCAAAGCCAAAGCCATGGAATTAATTTTGACAGGACGGCCCTTTAAAGCGCAAGAAGCGCTGGATATGGGCTTAATCAACAAAATTGTACCCGACAGCCAAACCATTGCAGAGGCCATGGCCTTGGCCAAAATCATTGCCGAAAAACCCGCCATGGCCGTTCAACTGGCCAAAAAAGCCATTTTAAAAGCCTTTGAAACACCGCTGGAAGACGGGTTGGACTACGAACGGCATTTATTTTACCTGTTGTTCGCCTCTGCCGATCAAAAAGAGGGCATGCGCGCCTTTCAGGAAAAGCGCGCCGCAGTTTGGAAAAACGCCTAAGGCCACTAGGGCAAGCAAGGCACAGCGCCTTGTTGCTGAAGGGTAGTTCAGCCGAGCGATGGGGTCGCAACAAATCAGGGGTGACGGGTTTTATTTCAGCATTAGCAATGGCACTATCGGCTTCTTTGCTTTTAGTGCGGGGCCTTATACACTGAAATAATGTCTACCTTTGCCACCCACCCAGCCCAAGCCAACCCGCAGCGCCCGGAAAACACCCGATTGTTTCCCGAAGAGGCTGACGCTTTGCTGCAAAACCTGCTTCAAAACCGGTGGCAACGGCTTTCCTCAGAATATCATGACCCGCTGGGCATGCTGTTTGGAAACCGGGCCAGACAGTGGACCGCAGGTTGGGACACCTCAAAAAGCACTTTATACCTGCTTTTATGGGAAACCGATTCCTGGCAGAATAAACCCCTTTGGTCCTTCTATCAAAATGGTCAACTGGTTTTTCAGGAGGAAGATGGGTTTTCCAAGCCCCGCAGCGCTATATTCCAGCAGTTAATGGAAAGCAAAAAGCTGCCGTTTCTGGATCACGCCCACTTTCTGGAACCCCTCACTGATTTCCGCCAAGCGCCTTCCCAACGGCAGCAGGCTGGCCAGCGGCTGGCCCAAACCATCCTTGCTCGCCCAGAAGTGTGGGAGCATTTAAAAGAGCCCTTCCTGCAGGCACTGGAAGCAGATTTGAACCACCCGGAATGGCCCCTGCTGGATATTCTCAAACTGCATCAGGTGGCCCACAAAGTAGTACTAATCGATGTAATTCGCCAATGCGTGAACGCCGGGCTACTGAGAACCCAAGCCGACCAGGAAAGGCTCAGCCAAGCGGTGGAGCGGTTGCAGAACTGTTTTTTGGCATTGAACAACCAGATTTCTCTACTGTTTAAGCCCGCCCTGCAAAAAGCGCACCAAGCGCTACAAAATGTACTGAGCGACGGACATTGGCTGCCACAGCCTCATGCCACAAATGTTCACTCCGCAAACAAGGTTTGAATGGTTCGTACCAGATGATCCCGGTTGTATGGTTTCTCCAGAACCATAAAGCCCTCCGCTCCAATTTCTTGGCAAAAATCCGGGCCCATGCCCGTGGCGATAATCACTTTAAGCTGAGGATGCAGGCGGGTGGCCAAGTGGGCCAACTCCAGCCCGCTGATACTGCCGGGCATTCGAAAATCGGTCAGTAACAAATCCACGCTTTCGGTTTCCAAGGCCGCTAAAGCTAACTTCGGCTCCAAACAGTCCATTACCACACAACCCGCTGATTCCAGAAAAAGCTTAGCCAAAAAGAGAATATCGGCATCGTCATCCACCACCAGAACCCGCAGGTTTTTCATAATTAGGGAAGTACTGGAGAACTCCGAGGACACGATCATTCCTTTTTATGACTAATTTAGCAATTCCAAAGGTCGTATTTAAACCCTTATTAAAGAAAGCAGGCCGATAAACCAGCTCATTCGCCTTAGGTTGGGCTCACCCATGGTAAAGCTCACCCCGCATGCATGCAAGTAAAAACAAGGTGCCTCCCGTGGGAGAATTTTGGTATGATGCCCTTAGCCTTCCTGCTTTCAGGAACCTGCCCCCTAATACTCAACACGAACAGGCCCCTCATGAATTCGTACCGTAAATTAATATTATTGGCTTTAATCATCCTGCTGATTGGCGGCGGTTGGTCCATTTGGAACGCCGACCAAAACCTGAAGCGGGAAGAAGCCATTCGCAAACAACAGCAACAAGCGGCTCAAAAAAACCCGACCATGACCGGCAAAAATGCCTCTTTCACCGTAACAGAGGGGAACGTTAAAAAGTGGAAGCTGGATGCCGCCACCGCCACTTATAGCGAGGATAACTCCGAAGCCTTGCTGAACGATGTAAAAGGGGAGTTTTATAACGCTGAGGGCAAACCCGTTTTGGCATTCAGTGCGCCTCATGGCAAATATTTAACCAACAATAACCAGGTCACGCTGAGTGGCGGGGTCATTGCGGCCTCCAAACAAAAGCCGGAAACCGGTGGAAAAGGGGGCACCCTCAAAGCGCCCACCATGTCCTGGAACGCAAAAACAGAATTGGTTACTGCAACCGGAGGAGTCGAAATGACTTTTCCTGAAGGAAAATCCACCGCCCAGACCTGTCGGTTTACGCTGGATTTCTCTAATATATCTTTAGAAGGAGGCGTTACTTCCTCCTTAAGTGCTATATAACCTGAAGTTTACACACTTCTGGATGCAACCAAACCATGAACCCTCAAACCTTTGGCGTGATTTTAATGGTCACAGGCGGAATCGCCTGCTGTCTCGTCGTGGCCGGGTTGGTAGTTTATATACGCATCAGCAATCGCAGCTCAAGCTGGTATTACAACAAAGCGATTGACTGTTACAAAGGGGGCAATCTGGACAAGGCAGTCACCCTGCTTTTGCGCTCTTTGGAAATGAATTCGAATTTTTCAGATGCTCATTATAATTTGGGGTTAATTTATTTACAGCTGGAGGATAAAGAAAACGCCAGAGACTGCTTCCAAAACGTGCTGGAGCTGTTGCCAGAAGATTTGGATTCCCTTTATAATCTGGCTTTGCTGGCTTACGAAAATAAGGAATACCCGGAAGCCGAGCAGCTGTTATTAACCGCCCTGGAATTTTACCCGGAAGACCCGGATTGTCATTACACCCTGGGTCTGGTGTATGAGGGACAGAAAAAAACGGAAGAAGCCATAGCCGCCTACATAAAGGCCACCGAATATGATCCTGAAAATATCAACGGCTTCCTGTTTTTGGGCAAACTGCAAGATCAAGCTGTACAGCTGTCAGAAGCGATTGACAGCTTTAAAAAAGTACTGGAGCTGGATCCCAATAATCTGGAAGCCAATTACGATTTATCCATTTCTCTGGCTAAACAAGGGGATTGGGAAAGCACTATTTTTTACAGCGAAAAAGCCATTGAAATTGACCCCAACTACGCCAAAGCCTATAACCAGTTGGGATTGGCCAACTATTGCCAGGAACAAATGCCGGAAGCCATCCAGCATTACCAAAAGGCCATTGAAATTGATCCGGCCTACGGAAACGCCTATAACAACCTGGGCTACGCCTACCAAAAGGCCGGACAGTACGCCAACGCCATTAAAATGTTTGAAACCTATTTGCAAATTGGCACCGATACCGAAGAAGAAGCGGAAATTAAAGAGCATATCGAACTGCTGAAGAAAAAATTACTGGAATAACCGATTTTAGCGCTGACCAAAAACCGGCTCTAGCTGCATGGCCACCCCTGAAATCTCGGTATCCAGAAAAGCGACTTTTTTTAGAGGGCCAGCGCCCTGTTTTTCAACCAGTTTGGGGGTATGGGGATTGGCCGTTTTAATCAGCTGTTTTATTTCATCATAAAGCTGATTGGCGTTATCCGAGTATAAAACCAGCGGCGTGGCCAAGGATTTCATAAACACCAGCACGGAAATCTGCATATTGGGCGGCAACGACGGTTGGCTTGTGGACATAGGCCTCTCACTTTCACTCTTTCAGACTCCCTTTATTTATAAAGGGATCTCCGAAGGAGGGCAACCACTTCCTCCATGAAATCCAGAAACCTGAAGAAATTAAAAAATGGCATAGGCTGGAATCGAACCAGCGACACCGCGGGTATGAACCGCGTGCTCTAGCCAACTGAGCTACTATGCCTTGGGGACTTTATTATGGGTTGAATGGAGGGTGCTTGTCAACCAAGGCGGAGGCTATAATAACCATATTGTTGATATGACTGATCCACCCAACATGAACAGCCCCAAGGAAGAACCCGAATTAAATCTGGCCAATCGCTGGTACGACCAGGATCCTGTCCTGCAAAGAGCGCTGGAACAGCTACGCCAAGCCACTGATAAGCAACAGGCTCAGGTGGCCCTCAATATTATCAAAATCGTGGTGGAGCATCAGATGGAAGAGGACACCGACATTTCCACTGAAGCGCTGAATCAAACGCTGGCCACTCAAGCCTCCTGGGATGAGCACAGGCAGCACCGCCGGTGGTACGACCTGCACGAGGCCCTGAGTTCAGCCATTCAACTGCTTTGCGATTGCCCCGAAGATTTACAAACCCGGCTCATCCCCTCCATTGCGCAAATGATTGAAACCACCCTGCAAACGGAGTGTTGATCGGGGGGGGGCATGCGGCGCTTATGATTGTTTTGGCCCTACTGCTCGTGGAAAAAGCCGCCACCGCAAACAATTTCCACCACTTTAAGCAGGAAACGCCGGGGGGCGTCGGCTTGATGGAAGTAGATTTCCTCACCAGCCAAATGCTTGATACTCATCACCGCTGGCGCTGCCGGGTCCGCAGGCACATACAGAGAGGCAATTTCCTGATCCAGCAGCTCGTTAAAGCTGGCTGCATGCAAATTGCTGCGGGTATCCAAAAAATCCCCATTCAGGGCGATAATACGCCCGGTAAAGGCAGGCGGACGCCCCGGCCGATTCAGGGCCAACGGCTTGGTATTGCCACGGGTGGTAAAACTAATGGCATGCCACAAAATCTGTAAAATCCCCACCGAGCGATCGGGATCAGATTGTGAGCGAATGCGGGGGCCATACTTTTCAAGATCTTCAGGGTTTCTGGCGTCAAAGGCGGACTGAAAGCACTCCACAAAGTTTTCCATGTCCTGTAACAAATACTCAAAAACCTGACAGGTATTGTGCATAGCGGCTTCATGCTCATTCAGCTGCTTTTGCATATGGGCGGCCAGCCTGTCCACTTTTTGCTGAATGGCTTTCACCGCATTAGGCTCATAAAAAGCGCTTCCCGGCCATACTTCCGCAATTTTGCGGGGCAGGGAGCCACCTTGTAGGGATTGATCTTTCAAATTGGCCATAAAAACGCTAACCACACCTCTGTTTTTAAAAAGGGAGCCACCCCGCAACCCAAAGATTGTTTGACCGGCTCCCTTCTATTTTAAATGAATCCGCTAAGCTTGCGTACTCTGAATTGCATTGCCCAAGTTCTAAGTTCTATTGTTTAAACTTATCGCTCAGGCAAGCGCTCCCCAACAGGCTATACTTTTAGCGGGGATTTTTCAGCCAGAATTTTGCGACGGCCAATGCTAACGTAGGTGTAACCCAGGTTTCTCATGCGCTCGGGGTTAAACAGGTTGCGGCCATCCACAATCAGACGACAGTCGCTTTCCTGACGCAAACGCAGGAAGTTCACGTAAGCAAAATCGTCCCATTCGGTCAAAATAGCGATGGCATCGGCCCCTTGAGCCGCCTCGTAGGGCGATTGGCAGTAGGTAATATCGGGCAACAACTCTTTGGCCTGCTCCATGGCCAACGGATCGTAGGCCCGGATTTTAGCCCCTCGCTTTTCCAGTCCACGCACAATGGTTAAGCTGGGGGTATCCCGCAAGTCATCGGTATGAGGGCGGTAAGCAATACCCCAAATGGCAATGGTTTTGCCCGACAGGTTTTTGCCCAGAGCCTCATCAATTTTTTCAATAAAGCTAATGCGCTGATAACGGTTAATAATATCCACTTGCTTGAGCAAATCCAGGTTTAAATGATAATCCTCGGCAATGTTAATCAGGGAGTTCAAATCTTTGGGGAAAAAGATGCCTCCGTAACCGATACCCGCATTCAGGTACTCCTGCCCAATACGGTGATCCAGTCCCAGCCCTCGGGCCACGCTGGTGATATCCGCACCGGTTTTTTCGCAAATTTGAGCAATGGAATTGATAAACGAGATTTTGGTGGCCAAAAAGGCGTTGGTGGCGTGTTTAATCAACTCCGCACTGTTGGTATCAGTCACCAGAATGGGGGCATTCAGGGGGCGATAGATTTCCACAATGGTATCAATGGCCCGCTTGCTTTCCGCCCCTACAATAATGCGATCCGGGTGCATAAAATCATTAACGGCATGGCCTTCCCGCAAAAACTGGGGAACCGCGGCAATATCAAACTCAATACCCACTGGAACCTGCTCTTGCAGCAGCGATTGCAGCCATTCTCCGGTTTTAATGGGCAGGGTGCTTTTTTCAATGATCAACCGATACCCGTCAATGCCTTCGGCAATACTTTTAACGGCGGCGGATAAACTGCTGAAATCAGGCTTGCCGGAAGGAAGCAATGGGGTTCCGATACACAGAAAAATAACTTCGGAATTGCAAACGGCTTGCACGATATCGGTGGTAAATTCCAGCCGACCCTCTTCCCGGTTGCCCCGGATCAAAGGCTCCAGAGCCTCTTCGTAAAAGTGAACTTTGCCTTCCTGCAAATTCCGCATGCGGCCTGCTTTGACATCGGCGCACACCACATGATGGCCCATTTCTGCCAAACAAGTCCCGGTTACGGTTCCCACATAGCCCGATCCAATAACGGCGATCTTCACTGGCCAACCCTCACTTTCATACAACAGTTTCACAAAGAACTCTTTGACTCTACTTTACCATAAAACAACACAGTGCAAAGGATTCCAGCCTGAAAAAAGTGGTGTAAACAACACACCAAGGCCTTCCCCCGGATATGGGTCATTCATTGGGAGGAAATCCGGGAGGCGGACTATCAAGTTTTGCCGGGGGTGAACCGAAACCAATTTCAAGAACCGATTCACTCACCGGTCGCCACGGACAGGCGACGGCGGAAACGTTAAGGAGAACGTGCCGTATGTCTTTAGTACCCAATACCAATATTAGTTCCCTCATTGCCCAACGCAGACTGGGAACCAATTCCAAAAGCCTGCAAAAATCGCTGGAGCGTTTATCATCCGGGTTCCGCATTAACCGGGCTGCCGATGACGCAGCGGGACTGACCATTTCTCAAAACCTGGTAAGCTCAATTCGTCGGATGAAACAGGCGTCTCGCAATACGCTGGATGGCGTTAGCGTGTTACAAACCGCCGAAGGTTCTCTGGGTGTTATTGGCGATAACCTGCAACGGGTGCGGGAACTGACCGTTCAGGCGGCCAACGATACCAACGATGCCGTCGCACGTCTGTCGATTACCAACGAAATCAAATCCTTGCTGGCGGATGTGGATCGCATTGCGGCCGCCACCAACCTGAACGGCATTCCATTACTAGATGGCACCACCACCAACGCCCAACTGCAAATTGGCCCCAACTCCAACGCGGGAACCAATAGTGTTGATTTAAGCCCCGCACTGGTGGATGCCAGCTCCATTGGCATTGGCATTGTGGGCGTCCTGCCCAAAACCTTTGCCACCGTGGCCGATATTGACTTAAGCACCAATGCCTTGTCCATGACGTTTCTAACCGATGTAGACTCAGCGCTGCAAGCAGTGAACGTGCAACGGGCCACCATCGGCTCTTTTCAAAACCAGCTGGAAAGCGTTAGCAGCAACCTGGAACAGGGCGTGGAAAACTTCTCGGCCTCCAATTCCAGAATCCGGGATGTGGATATCGCCTCTGAAGCTGCTTTGATGACCCAATCTCAAATTTTAACCGAAGCCGCTACAACCGTTTTGTCCCAAACCAACCAGCTCCCTCGAATGATCCTCAGCCTGTTGCAAAATCGCTAACGCTCTTTAGCAAAACTGTCCTTGTAAACCTCTGATATCCCGCCGGGATTGTATTATGCCGTGTTGTTTTGTTCATTGCCCAACCTAAGGAGAGCCTTATGTCAAAAACCCCCATGAAGTTTATGTCCGACAACGCCATTCAACAAATCAACAGCTTGGGCGGGCCTGCTTTGCCCACCGGTGTCTCCAGCCAAACCCTAAAAGTAATTATGGAGAACATAGCCGCTTCAGACGCTGCCCTGTCCAGTTGCCGGGTTGCCGTGGCCATGGCCGTGCGAAAACACCAATAACCCCAGCCACGTCAACCTAAAAAACCGCAAAAGCCCCACTTACAAAAAGTGGGGCTTTTTTAATGGGCTGCATTTTAAAAAGCCCTACCCGTAAAGGAATGTAACGAATCGTCCGCTGTACCCTTCAGCTCCTCAGAAATCAAGTCGATACTAAAACTTGGTAATTCATCAGGACCTATCGTTCATCAGGCTCTGTTCCCAAATAGAGCGTATTCAACGCTAACGCCCCTTCATTTAGAGTTGAGGCGATTTTTGGAATATCCGGTGAATGCCGTAAGTCCCCATACCGTGGTTGATCAGGGTACCCACAGGGAACAAACCGGCTCCCTTCTAACACTGAACAAGTTCGTTCTGGAATCTTTGGCTGGAAACAGTAGAAGTATCTGGCGCGTTCCGCCCTGCGCTTCCACACCTCATACAGGTTCCCCCCGGCTCACAGGTTCATCATCCCCATATTCCAAACAAGTCGGGCGCTGGCAGGAAGCGGGCGCCGGGTGGTTTAAACGCCCAAAACCATTAAGGAGACAGGCCATGCAAAAGCAACACCACAATCAGGAAACATTTCCAGCCAAAATACCCGATCCTTCCATGAGAAACGGTGCTTTCTCCGGGTGGAAACACCAACATGCGCATTCAGAGAACACCCCCCGTGATCAGGTGACCCAAGAGAACCACCAAAGCGGTCATATATCGGTTCGCGCACTGGATAACGCGGCATGGCTGGCTTTAAAACAGCATGATTCAAGGTAGTCGTAACGGCTCAACCCGCTCAAATCAATAAAATCATCGGGGATTCTATCAGGGCCAGTGAAAGGATTGAGTAAAGATGACCATTACCTTGAACAGCAATACCATTGGGCTGAATATTAGCCGCTACCTCAACGCTACCAATAGTCGGCTCAACAAAAGCCTGGAGCGGCTTTCAACCGGATCTCGCTTAAACCGGGCCGGAGACGGGGCCGCCCAGATTATGGTGGCTGAAAACATGACCAGCCAGATTCGAGGCTACGACGCAGGCACCAGCAACGCCCAACAAGGCTTAAGCATGCTACAAACCGCCGATAGCGCTTTACAGCAAGTAAATGAGCACTTGCAAAACATCCGGGAACTGGCGGTTCAGGCGGCCAATGGCACCAACAGCTCCGCCCAGTACGCCGCTTTTGAAGACAGCCTAACTGCCGAACTGGCCGCCATTACCAGCATCACGTCCGGCACCAGTTTTGGGGATTTCGCCTTACTGGACGGCTCTATTTCGGGCGGGGCGGCCTTTAACATTCAGGCAGGCCCCAATACCGGGGATAGCGTTGATATTAAGGCGGCGTTTAGTAACAACACCACCGGGGCCAGCGGGTTAAATATTACACAAACCACGCTGGCATCGGCAGCCAACGCCACCACCTTACTGGGCCAGATTGATTCGGCCATAGGCACGGTGGCTGGCAACCTGGCCAGCATTGGCGGTTACCAAAACCGCATGATTAACCGCATGGATTACAACAGTATTGCCAAAACCAACGTATCGGCCTCACTTTCCAGCATTCGAGATACCGATGTGGCCTTTGAGTCGGCCAATTTGGCCCGCTTGCAAATCCTGCAACAGGCAGGCGCTTACGCCTTTGCACAGGCCAACACCTTTCCTAGTATTGCGCTCAGCTTGTTAGGGCGGTAGTCCATTACAGCTCAAACCCTCGCAAAGCGGCTGGAATCAAGCCAAAGTCGCTTTGGCGAGGCTACATATGCGGATCATCCTGCTGTTCAATCTCCTCGGGAATCACGGGTTGATTGCGATACGTCACTATGGTCACCGGGGTCTGTTCATCCACGGGCTGGTTATAGGTTTCCGCCAAAAAGCGAATCAGGGCTTCCCGAGTGCGTAGCGTGGTTTTTTGCTGCCTAAAGTCTTCTGGTGACAGCTCGCTGATGGCGCATTGTCTCAAATCACCCACCACTTGGGCTTTTCTGATTTTTTTGTGGTTCACCCGAATGTCCACCACCTCATCCGGCACCCAGTAGCGATTCTCATAATACAGGCTACCCAGCCGGAAGGCGCTATATAGATTTTCGCAATCCTCGGTTATCACTTCCTCCCGAAATGCAAGGGGCCAGTTAATTGCTTTTGCCATAAATAAACATACCTCACTTTAAACAACCAAGCGGTTTTAAACCACCATGAACCGGCCAAAAATCGACCGATAATATTCATAATACTTGAAGAAACTACAGAAAAGTTCAAAAGGTAACAATGAGATCGATCCTACTTGATCAGCCTGCTTACTGTCATTTTCCGGTTCTGCTTGGATCCAGTGTAGTATATTTGCCGCTTGAGATCCTCTGAAGAGATCTCTATGCTGATTACAGGCTAATTTGTGGATAAAGAGGCGCTGAAATAGCAGTCAGCGCAAGATAAATCAGTGATTTGTGTATGAAGTGGTTGTGTATGAGAAGAACTCAAAAATCGCGTATCCGATCAATGAACTCGGCCTGGTTATTCCAGGAAGGGCAGAGCATGACCAGAAATCAGGCCATTGCCCAGGTTCAGGACCAATTGGCACTATCCGAACTACACCCAGAGGCGCTGCGCCTGATTGAACTGTTTAACATCATCCCCGAAGAACTCACTGAGGCAGGGCTATCCTATGAATCCCTCAAAACGCTTGAGCGCCACGCCCTGTTCATTTAACTATTCCTTCACCCCACCTGCCATAATGCCTTTCATAAACTGCTTTTGACCGATCAAAAATACAATAACCACCGGCAAAATGGAGAGCGTGGCGGCAGCCATCAGCACAGTCCAGTCGGTGGTGTCTCTGAAACTGCCCTTCAGGGTGGCAATGCCCACCGGCAAGGTACGCATGCCTTCCGAATGGGTCACAATCAGGGGCCACATAAAGCTATTCCAAGTGTTGATAAACACAAAAATGGCCAGAGCCGCCATGGCTGGCGTGGCCAAAGGCAGGGCAATTTTCCAGAAAATTTGCCAGGGGTTGCATCCATCTATACGGGCGGCCTCTTCCAGCTCGGTGGGCAAGCCGTTGAACCATTGCCGCAACATAAATACCCCAAACGCCCCGAACAAGCCCGGTACAATCAGGGCCGCATAGCTGTCCAGCCAGTGAAAAGACTTCATCAGGAAGAACAAAGGCACAATATTAACCTGGGGCGGCACCATCATGGTCATTAAAAACACAAAAAACAGCTTGTTTTTATGGGGAAAATGCAGTCGGGAAAAGGCGTAACCCGCCATGGCCGAAAACAGCACATGCCCCACCGTGGTTACCACCGCCACCAGCACACTGTTGAATAAGTACACGGCCAATGGCGCTTGTTGAAACAGCCGCTGGTAATTTTCCCAATGGAACAGCCTTGGCCACAAGCGGGGCGGCATCTGGAACACCTCGTCTGGCCCCACCAAAGAGGTGACCACCATGACCCAAAAGGGCAGAATCATTAACAAGGCCCCCACCAGCATGGCCAGCCAAATCAAGGCCGTTTTCAGCTTGCTTGCGCCCATCATGCCGCTTCATCCTCGTACAGAACCCAACGTTTGCGAAGTTGCCACTGGCCCAGGGTTAACAGCAAAATCACCACAAACAAAATATAGGCAATGGCGGAAGCGGGGCCAATTTTGTAGAATTCGAAGGCGTTTTTGAACATCCAGTACACCAGCAGCTCGGTGCTATGCTGCGGCCCGCCCTGAGTGAGCAAATACACCGAATCGAACGACTGGAAACCGTTGATTAGGGTCATAATGCCAATAAAAAACAGAGTGGGGGTTATCATGGGTAAAGTGACCCGCCAAAAGGTTTGCCAGCCGGTGGCCCCATCCAGATTGGCCGCTTCATACAACGACGGGGAAACCGTTTGCAGCCCCGCCAGAAAAATAACGATGTTATACCCAATGTCTTTCCACACCCGCAAAATCATGACCGCCCACAGGGCCGTTTTGGGGTCATACAACCAGGGAATGGGCTGCTGGATCAGGTGGGCCTGTTGCAATAACCAGTTAATCAGGCCGTAGGTGGGATCATAAAGCCATCCCCATACCAGCGCCACGCTAACCATGGGGGTAATAAAAGGCAAAAAGTAAGCCGTGCGAAAAAAACTTTGTCCCCGAACGGCCCGGTTCAGCCACACTGCCAACAATAAGGCCACTGCCACCTCTAAAAAGCCAGAGATAATCACAAAAGTCCAGGTGGTGGCAAAGGATTTCCAGAACAGGGGATCACTCAGAACGGCGGCGTAATTGTCCAGCCCCACCAATTTGGGAACGCCCAACAGGTTCCAGTAGGAAAAACTCAACCCGAAGGAGGCCACAATGGGAATGTAGGTAAAAACCAGCAAACCCAGCAGGCAGGGTAGCAAAAAGAACCACGCCCAACGGGTTTCCGTTTTGGAATACGCCTTCATGGGCTTACCTCCAACAAGCGATCCACTTTGGGCTTCAGGCCCCGCATGGCATGAGCGGCATCTTCCTGACCATCCCAAACGGGTTCCAGTGCCAATCCCAGTTCCTCGGCGATTTCATTCCAGCGGGCCGGTGTATGGCTGGGCACCCCGTGGGAAATACTATCCAAAAACACCTGCGCATGGGCGGGGGCTTGCCCCGGCGACAGAAAAACATCAGATTCGGCCACATCCCTGCGAGCCGGCACAATCAACCCGCTGGCCGTTACTTTTTTCATTGCCGAGGGGCTTAATAAATAACGAATCAGCTCAAAACTTTCCTGGGGGTGCTTGCTTTTGGCGGCAATGGCGTACCCGGAGGCATCCAGGCCTACCGCGGACTTACCACTCGGCCCCACTGGCAACGGCGCCACATCCCACTGAAAAGGTGCCTGCTCTCGCAGTACGGGCACACTCCAGCGGCCATTGACCATCATGGCCAATTTTTGCTGCATGAATAGCTGGCTCATAGTGGCCCCGCCGCTTTCCACTTTTTTAGGAGCCACATGCCACTTGGTGCGTAAATCGGCGTAAAAGCGCAAGCCCGCCACCGCCTTGGGCTGCTCCAGCGTAAACCGCTGGAGATCATCGCTAAATAAGGTTCCGCCCGCGCTCCACACAAAGGGCAGCCAAAACAAGGGTGGGGTACTGTAAAAGGAAAATCCAAACTGATCCGGGTCCCCATCCAGATTGTGATCCACGGTCAACCGGTCCGCCGTCTCTCGAAATTCTTCCCAGTTCCAGCCCGCCTTCGGCTCCGGCAAGCCCGCTTTGGCGAATAAATCCCGGTTATAAAAAATAACCACATTGGAGATATCCCGAGGCAACGCCGCCAATATTTTGGGGCCTGAAGGGGGTTGCCAGCTAAAGGCGGTTAAGGCTTGCGGATAAAACTGCGTCTCGGCCAAATCGGAATCGGCGGATTGGGCGGCCAACAAGGGCCGTAAATCTCGAAAAATACCTTGAGAAGCATAAATGGGAAAGCTGATGCTGTTGGTAAATATCACATCCGGGGCCATATCACCCGCCACCAGAATGTGCAGTTTTTGATAGTAATTTTCTGGAATATGCAGTAAATCCACGGAAATGCCGGGATGGGTGTGCTCAAAATCTTTTAAAATGGACTTTAAAACACTGACTTCCTGTGCGCTACCCCAGGTGGACAGCTGGATGCGGGTGGTTTTTTCCGTGGGCCGCTGACAACTGGAAAGAAACAAACCAAACACCAAAACGCCCAAAATGGCCAAGGCTCTGAAGCCTGCTTTGGGTCTGAAACGCTTGAATTTTTGTAAAGTTTGACCCATACACTCTCTATCTTGATCAATTCGGGTAATAGCCCCTTTTTATAAGTATAGTTGTTACAAGGCAAAGCCGTTCAAAGGGAATTTTTCAGGAATGTTGTCATGCTGCTAAACCCGCATCTCTCCCAAGTTTTGGAACTCTATGATCCGCAACGGCTCCACGCCCTTCTCCTCTGGCTCAATTCGGAATTAAAAGACATGTTAACCGCCTCAGAAAAACAAACCGAAGTTACTAACATTGAAAGCGCCGCCAGTATTGCGTTACCACTGGATGAACTGGTTCAATTCTCCATTTTAAACGAATTTGGCCTCAGTTTTTGCGACAAAGCGGGCTTTCCCTGGTTAAAACGGGAAGTGTCTCAAAAAATCGCCGAAAAAACTCACTAACCGACAAGGCACAGCCCACCCTTGGTATTCGGGTTTGCTAGGGCTTCACTTCCACTGTGCTGGCTTTGGCCCGCTTCACCCAACCGGTAATGTCGACTTGTCTGCCTCTGGCAATGGCCAGATCCCAGGGCTTTACGTTTTTGGTAATGACCGAGCCCGCCGCCACACTGGCGTTTTCGCCCACCGTAACCGGGGCAATCAACACGGAATTACTGCCAATTTTGGCCCCGTCCGCAATCACGGTGCGCTCCTTGATATCCCGAACCGGATCGTAATTGGCGGTAATGGTACCCGCCCCAATGTTCACGTCCGCCCCCAGCTCGGCGTCTCCCAAATAGGTGAGATGGGCAGCATTGGTGTGGTGATCGATGCGGGTTTTTTTCACTTCCACAAAGTTGCCAATATTCACGTGGTGGCTAATATCCACCCCATCCCGCAGCTGGGCAAAGGGGCCAATATTGGAAAACGCCCCAATGCGGGAATCTCGAACCGCGGACTGCATGACCTTGACATCATCGGCAATCTCCACAGAACCACTCATCGTGGTGTGCGGCCCAATCGTGCAGCGCTTGCCAATCGAAATATCCCCCTGCAAATAACAACCGGGCAATACGGTGGAATCAGCACCTATTTTCACTTCTGGCCCAATAAAGGTGGATGCGGGATGCAAAATCGTGACCCCATCGGCCATCAGCCGGTTCAGGGTGCGCTGATTCAGCACGTCATGGCATTGAGCCAAATCCGCACGGGCATTCACCCCCAACACCTCATCCGGGTCATCCAAATGAGACAGCCCCACCCGATAGCCCGCCTGAACGGCCAGCGCTATCACATCGGTTAAGTAAAATTCGCCTTGGGCGTTATTGCTGGACAGTTGCTCCAATAGCGGAGACACCTTGGCCCAATTCAAACAATAAATGCCAGTATTGACGGTTTTCACCTGCTTTTCCGTATCGGTGGCGTCTTTTTGCTCCACCACCCGCACCACGGATTGGCCCTCAATCAACACCCGGCCATAGCCAAAGGGATTGTCCATGGTGGCCACCAGAACGGTTAAATCATTCTTTTCGGCCTGATGGGCCTGAAGCATGGTTTGCAAGGTGCTGGCTTCCAGCAACGGCACATCCCCAGACAGAATCAGCACATCCCCATCAAAGGTCTGCCAGTCGGCCCGTTTTTGACGCACTTGCAACAGGGCGTGGCCAGTTCCTAACTGAGGTTCCTGCACCACGGTGCCCACCGCATAACCGGCTTCATAAGCATCCAGCGTTTCACTCACCTGATCACGTCCGTGGCCCACAATCACGCAAGCCTCTTCCGCGCTTAACAACCCCAGCGTATCCAGCACCCGAACCAGCAAGGGTTTCCCAAACAACGGGTGCAGTACTTTCGGCAAGTCGCTTTTAAGCCGGGTGCCTTTGCCCGCCGCCAAAATAACGGCCTTAAACTGATTTTGACGCATTGCCGGTCCCCTCTGAAGTCAACACTAGCACTGGGTTACTGGGTAATTTTTTTACAACATGGTGCGAGAAAGAATATCCACGTCATCCGATTCGGCACTGGCCGCCTTGGCCGAACTTTTGCGACGAATGCGATAAACGCCCTTGGGCGAATTTTGAATGAATTCAATCAATTCCGTGACCGCCGGATCGGGTTCAATTTCGGCTTTAATCACTTCAATGGCCTGCTTGTAGTTAAAGGGCGAGAAAAACAACAGCTTGTAAGCGTGTTTCAAGCGGGTTCGGGTGGCCAAATCAACACCCCGACGCTTTAGCCCCACTTTATTCAGTCCCACCACAAACGCAGGACGGGAATCTACCATGGCAAACGGCGGCAAATCCTGACGGGCGGCGCTGAGTCCGCCCAGTATCACCATTCTGCCCACTTTCACAAATTGATGAACGGCGCATCCACCGCCAATAAACGTAAAGTCGCCCACTTCCACATGGCCGCCCAACAGCGCGCCATTGGCCAAAACCACTTCCGAACCCACCACGCAGTTGTGGGCCACATGGGCATTGGCCATCAGCAGGGTTTTATCACCCACCACGGTTTGACAACCTTCGCCACTGGCCCGGTGGACGGTAACGCCTTCCCGAATAATCACCCCGTTGCCAATCCGCACATAGGTGACTTCGCCGTTGTATTTCATATCTTGCGGCAGGCCGCCCAATACGGCACCGGGACACACCTGGCAATCGGCCCCCAGTGTGACATAACGTTGCAGCACCACATGCGAATCAATGCGGGTATTATCTCCCACCACGCAATGGGGGCCAATAATGCTGTAAGGCCCAACTTCAACCCCGTGTCCCAGCTGGGCGGTGCTATCAATAATGGCGGTGGGATGAATCGACATTGCTTTAAAGGCCTCTTATTCAGTGAACGTGCCGGGTTGGGGTGAGTTGTCGGAGCTTAACGACCGGCAGACGCTTCTCTATCCACCAACGAGCAGATAATTTCAGCTTCCACCGCCAGCTCGCCAGCCACATAGGCTTTACAAGACATTTTACCAATGGGCAGCCGGAGCTTCAGAATTTCGCATTCCATTTCAAACTGATCGCCGGGAATCACCATGCGCCGAAATCGAACATCATTCATTCCGGCAAAAACAGCCAATTTCCCTTCAGTGGCGGGAATGGTCTTCATCAACAAAATGCCCAGCTGAGCCATGGCTTCCAGTTGCAAAACGCCCGGCATAATAGGGTCGCCCGGAAAATGCCCTTGAAAAAAGGGTTCGTTAATGGTGACGTTTTTATATCCCTTAATACGTTTGCCCTGCACCAGTTCCGTTACCCGGTCCACCAGAATAAAGGGGTAGCGGTGCGGCAGGGTGTCCATAATTTCCCGAATTTTTTGGGGCGGGAGCAGTATTTCATCGTTAGAGAGATGGGGTTGAGCGGGTTTATCAGTCATTACCATGGTTTCCACGTTTAAAACAGGCTCCGTATCGTCACTTGGGCGCATTATAACCAAATCACACCCAAATGAAAACGCCTGTGGCTTACATACGGTGCAGTGCTTTTAGTAATTTTCGGGCAAAAGGCACATGGCTGCTATGCCCAGCGTTCAACGCAAACACATGGGCCTTTAAGGAAAGCGGATTCAGCCCGGTTAAACTGAGATCGCCGATTAAATCCAGCATTTTGTGATAGATGGGTTCATCATTATGACGCAAGGCGCGGCTATAGCCACCTTGCTCAAACAAGCCCAGCGAATTTTCCAGGCTGGCCCCCAAGGCCAAGCCTCTGGCGTGTAAGGCGGGCAGTTCACTCACATAACCAAAGGTGCAGGCCGTGGAAATCAGCGCCGCATTGTCCTTGCGGCTATCCCAGCGCACCCATCGGCTTTGCAAATCGGGGTGATCAAAACTGACGCTGTAGCTGATTTTAAAATGGGTATCGGGAATGGCGTAAATCGCAATATCCTCACTATGCCGGTAAAACACAGCGTGCGGCAGGGCAATCTCAGGCTGGGGCAGGCTTACTTCAAAATGCTGGGCAAATATTTTTAACCAGTCTTGAGCGCTGCCATCCAAAATGGGCAATTCTGGCGCGCCGGTAACAGATACCTTCAAATCGGAAAGCCCTGCCAAAGAAGCCGCGCAAAGGAAATGCTCCACAATAGACAATGGCTTGCCGTCCTGACTGAGCAAAGTAACCCCTCGATCGGTCTGGGCCACAGACTGAAGCCGGGCCGGAATAGGGGAAACCCCATCCATATAAAACACAATGCCATGGCCGGGTTCGGCGGACGTAATTTCCACCTGCACCGGCTTGCCGGTAATCACACCCACCCCGGAAACCACAATGGGCGCTGTGTGGGTCACGGTTTTAGGCGCCAGTTTCATAACACTTCCAACTTATCAGGCTCGGGCTTGGTCTCAAGAGGGAGAGAAGCGGGGTTTGTTTGTGATGACTCCAATTCAGCCACCCGCTTTTTCAGACTTTTCACTTCCTGAAACATCTCCCGCAGCTTGCCCATGTACATAAGGGTTTGGAACGTTTCCCGGCGTGGCATGGCAGGAATGCCCACCACCACCTCTTTGGGTTCAATATCTCGCATTACGCCGGATTTGGCCATAATAATGGCGTCATCGCCCACTTTCAGGTGATCGGCCAAGCCTGCCTGTCCGGCAATGACCACCCGATCCCCAATTTCACAACTGCCGGAAATACCCACCTGAGAGACAATCAGGCAATTCTCGCCCACCACGTTGTTATGCCCAATCATCACCAGATTATCAATTTTGGTGCCTTTTTTAATCAGGGTGGCCCCCAGGTTGGATCGATCAATGGTGGCGCAAGCGCCCACTTCAACGTCATCTTCCAGCACCACGGTGCCAATGGAGTTAATTTTATAAACCGACGTGTTTTGACCCGAAACCTTGCCGCCCGATTTGGCCGCTTCCACGCTACCCGGCTCCGGGGTAACGTAACTAAAGCCATCCGCGCCGATACTGGCGTTATGCTGCAAGACCACCCGCTTGCCCATTAGCACCCGTTCGCCCACCCGAGCGCCCGCATGCAACAGGCAACCTTCGCCCAGTTGCGCCTCAGCCCCCACCGTGACATGAGGCATCAGCACCGCATTCGCGCCAATTTGAGCCTTTTCTCCCACATAGGAGAAAGCGCCCACCGAAGCGGATGGATGCACTTGAGCGGAAGCCTCGATAACCGCCGTGGGATGGATGCCCTGGTAAAAATGCAACGGCTTTTCAAAAACAGAAAGCAAAGTGGCCAAAGCCAAACGGGGTCGCTCTACCGCCAAATAGCCTTCAAACAAGCCTTCTGGTACTTCAACTTCAGCGGCTACCACGGCAGTCTTGACCTGAATAGGGCTTTGGGCCAGCAATTTCAAGGCCCCAGCCTCTAAAATAAGCACCATCTCCTGCTCAGATCCAATCATGCGAGGGTGCGCCAAACTGATGACCTGCAAAGCGCCATTGCCGTGAAGCACGGCACCGGGTACCACCGTCGCCAAAGTCTCCAGACTAACCGGGGGTACTGGCAAAGGGGGTAATTGAGTATCTGGCATTGGCACTCCTTTTAAAACCTGAAACAAACGGGACGGGACCGCACAAAAAGGGCTTTTTGATTATACTGGGTGCATGCCTTCAACACCAGAGCCACCGCCGCTGACCCACCAAAAAACGCGCATTGCCATTATTGGCGGTGGCGCAGCGGGCTTTTTTGCGGCCATTAATACCGCTGAAAAAAACCCACGGGCGCAAATCACCATTTTTGAAGCGGGCCACCGCCCTTTGCAAAAGGTTTTTATCTCTGGCGGGGGTCGCTGCAACCTGACCCACCGATGCTTTGACCCGACCCGCCTGATTGAATTCTACCCACGGGGGCAAAAAGAGCTGCGCTCTCTGTTCGCTCGTTTTCAACCCAAAGATACGGTGAGCTGGTTTGAGCGCCGAGGCTTAAAACTGAAGGCGGAAGCAGATGGCCGCATGTTCCCGGTCAGCGACAATTCTCAGGATGTGATTGATTTATTTCGGCGCTTGGCCCAGAAGCACGGCATTGAAGTGCGCACACAAAGCCGGGTAGAAGCGATTCAGCAAGTTAATGGACTGTTTGAGGTCCACAACCAAAGCGCCCAGAGCCAAAACAAAATGGCGCTTTTTGATATCTGCGTGATTACCACAGGCTACAGCCCCACCGGATGGAAGCTGGCCGCAGCGCTGGGACATACGGTCATCCCTCCTACGCCCTCCTTGTTTCCATTTACCGTTAAAAACAGCCTGTTGCAGGATTTACAAGGCATTGCTTTGACCAAAGCCGGGGGCAAAATGCGTGTTTCCTTGCCCGATTCGGTTCAAAAGTTTGAGGCCGAAGGCCCCCTGCTCATTACCCACACCGGGCTATCCGGCCCCATGATTTACCGCTTATCGGCGTGGGGAGCCAGCGCGTTGGCAGGGAGCCAATACAAAGCCGATTTACAGGTCGATTTTTTGCCAGACCAAACGGAAGAAAACCTACGGCAAACCCTCACCCAGCTTTTCACGGTTACGGAGAGCAAAAAAAAGTTAATTAACCTTTCCTTAGCCCCCTTGCCCAACCGGCTTTGGCAGGCCCTGTTAACGGAAAGCGGTGCCCCGCTGGAAGAAAAAGCGGAAAGCGTCAACAAAAAAACCATCAATCGACTGGTGGAAAATCTGAAGCGCTGCCCGCTGCAAATCAGCGGTAAAAGCCCTTCCAAGGAAGAATTTGTGAGTTGCGGCGGGGTGGTTTTAAAAGAAGTGGATTTTAAAACCATGCAAAGCAGATTGGTTCCTGACCTTTACTTTGGCGGAGAAAGCCTGAATATTGATGGATTAACCGGCGGCTTCAACTTTCAGGCTTGCTGGAGCGCAGGATGGGCCATTTCTGAATCGCTGAAATCGATTTAAGTTAAAGCATTGGTTAGTTGCTCACCCAGCCAGCCGCATTGTTGACACTTCAGGGTCAAAATTTCTCGATACTGCGGAACCGGTGCGGCCATAAAACCATATCCTACCAGGATCTGCCGGGGTGCCAGATCAAAATGTCCACAATCAGGACAGTCATCATATTGGACAACCATGAGTTTTCCTTTTTCTCGGTTGTTTTTTGGGGAGGGAATCGTCATTACAGAGCGTAAAAGCTGCGACAATAAACGCGCAGCCAGATTTTTTGATTGTAAGCCATATGATGAGCTGAATACTATTGCCCAGTTAGGCAGGTGTTATTAATTTTTTAAACTTTAATAACAGTCAACAAAAAGCCGATGCAACCTGCTTCTTCACCCAAAAGTCAGACCCATCATTTTGAACAGTGGGCTTTTAGCCCCGAATTAAAGGAGGAGATGATGTGACAGGGTTCACCGTACATTGCTTCCAGCTTGCAAGGTCCAGTACTTTCACAGATAATGCAGGAAAATAAATGACCTATCGGGATGTAGCGCAGCTTGGTAGCGCACTTCGTTCGGGACGAAGGGGTCGCAGGTTCGAATCCTGTCATCCCGATTTTTTCTTTTTAGGGCTCACCCGAGGTCCGGTGTTCAAGTCACCGATGGCCCACCATATAATTCATAAGTTTAAAAAACAGCCGGAAATGGCTGTTTTTTTTGTGTACATCGATATGCCACAAAAAGAGATTCTGTAATTTACAAGCTCAAAACACCGATTAAAATCTGTTTGGAATAACATACATTGACATTGTGGAGGTCGCTGGTTCGAATCCAGTACCGCCCACCATACTCTCCCCAGGGTTTCCAAGATATCGCAACTAATCCCCAAATACCCCATGGGACACTAGCGGGACACTTAAAGTCAAAAAGCTTCGATAACTTTCAATAAAATTCAAAAAGAAAAGAAAAGAAGCTATACCTTTATTTTTTGTTTTTGATAGCTAGCCCAACGCTTTTCCGAAATCATTAAGCCGTAGGTGCTCCTGCGGCTCTATTGCGCAGCATTACTGACTTCAAGATGCTCTTGCAGATACTTCTCTAGTGGGACATACCTTCGCAAAAAAGGCTCCAGCATATCTTTTAATTGCTTTATCTCAGAAGGACTACGATAAAAAGTATAGATGGAAGCATGTGCCCGATTATCTTCACGAGCAGTGTCCAAGACGATATTGATACGCTCAGAGTTAGCATCCAGCATTTCATGCCTAACAACTTGGGTGAGGAGTTCATATATAAACTCTTCAGCTCTACCTTGAACATTAGGGTTGGCTTTTTGAGCAGCCACTCTTTCCCGAATTATGGCAGCTGAAGCATACTTTTTGCGATCTACACTAAATCCACTTTTTTTTAAGTGCTCGGATGGAATGGCTGTCTTACGAACATTCCCATGCTCGTCTATTGCTTCTGGATTAAAACCAGTACGCAACAGAACTTCCTCGTTACCTACAAGTCCCGGAGAATAGGTAGACTGAGCGCAATCCTCATGCAATAGGAAATGAGTTCGGAAACTAGTCATTACTCCATCTGCAGACACCCTAGGATATCCTCTGGCAGTGATTCTCTAGCTGGCATATAATCTCTCAAAATTTCTGTTCCATCCGCCAGCTTAGCATAGTATGAGTAGGTCCCATCTCCAAAAAAGCCTAAGTCAAGGTCAATACGACTGTTTTCCCAGAGAAAATTTATTTCACCATCTTCTGCTAGCCCAATAAAGGGGCGTTCAACCTTATTCCAATCTATATGTCGTACAAAAACCTCTGCATCAGTAATGGTTTCTCTGGAAGGCGCTATGCTATCAGGGGCATACCAGCCGTTTTCATACATTCCTAATGTTCGTAGCCGAGTAAGTATTTGAATATCGACACGATTCTCATCTAAAGTTATGCCTGTAAAAAATGTGGGGATTGTTTGAAAATCACCTAAAGCACTATAGGCTTCGTTAGGAATAGGGAAGCCCAGCTCAGTTGTATTTTTAAAAGCTTCCCAAAACTGAATGTCTTCAGTAGCTTTTTCTAATACGGAAATTTCTGCGGTCTTGGACTCAACCAAGGTCAACGGTTTAACAGGAAAGATATATGTTGTGGAAAAGCAAGCAGACATAACAATCCTCCTGACTATAAATTAATTCGTTTTATCATTTCCGGGGTCAAGAGATTTCGTAAAACATTTTTATTTGAGTCATGCAGATAGTTCATAGCTTTGGCTAAGGCGGTATCAGAGACTTCCGATTGGACCATTAGATACTCTGTATCAGCTTCAAAACCTTGAATAACCATACTGTGCTCTATCTTTGTAAGATGCCCTCCAGAAGTACCTGTTGCATCAATATTGACCTGATTTAAGCACTCTCTATCAGGCTCAGCATTATCAATCGTCTCAAACCATCCACTATGACAATGCCAACGATAACCTGAGGAAGTAAGAGCCTTACCATGCAAAAACTCTGAACTTGGAGAAAACAGGAGCTTAGGATCATACTCTTCTGGTTGACCATTAAACTTAAAATGGTCAATGTACTTCAAGCCTAGACCAACAACCTTTGTTTGTGAAGGTGTAATCTTCTGAAAAACCACATTAAAATACTTTTGTACGCGCTCCCAGACATCAGACCAAGTTGTGTAATCAAGACAGTGAATGGATACCACCTTGGGCATTACCCTTACTACCCAGTCCGCTGTACCGTTTGGTTGAAAGTGTTCTAATAAGACACCAACCGGCTCCATATCTACTGTTCTCTGTATAGCAAATGCTGAATCTTTTGCAGAAAAAGCTATTCCTCCACCTTCAACCCTCTTAAACCCTGGCAGATCGGCCTTTACCGTCTCATCATGTTCCAAGGTCAGCAGACGATCAATGACCGATCTTTCAAACGGTTGATGGAACTCACAAAAGAATACTGCCTCAATAATGGCATGCGCTTTATTTGCAGGTTCAAACAAAGCTTTGATATTCTGCGGGCTTGATGCCATCTACTGAAAATCTCCTTCCTTTGAAGGATCTTACCTCAAATTCTCAAGAGAAGCATCCTTTTCAGGACGCAATAGGGATATATACTTTAAATATACCTCGTTTCTACTCTAACTTCAATACTATGGGCAACTACGGCAAAATAGGCTTACAAATATCAGCAACCAGAAAGAGATACCCTATACTTTAGCTTGAACGGCAACCTAATTGTTTACGAAACGCCTTCTCTGAGCTTCTCAAAAATCCAGATCATTTCTAAAAATTCTTAGCTCTTTGACTTTTAGGTCTCTCCAAAGAAGATGAACATACTTAAGGAATATGACAAAAAGAATTTAATAACCCATTACGGACCTGTTGTCCCATTTGTTCTTTTTCATTTACAAGCATCCTAGCGATTACAAAATACATGAACTTCCTGAACATGGGCCTCTAAGGTGAAAATATCCCCGCATAGCTCCATGTCTCTAGCCATGGTGGCATAGTTGATATATCCCCGGATATGCTCAGGGACTTGCTCCAGTCCGCCGGCTGCCTCGGTCAATGATGCAGCAACGTCTTCCAGGCTGGCATAGCATCCAGCGTATCGGTCTTCCATAGCTTATCGGGCTTCTTCTAGGTTACCGCCAAAATGGACAATCAATTCAGAAGCCAAAGGCCCATGCTCTTGGATGAACTAGGCCATGGCGGTTGCGATTCCAAGCTCTGATACTCAGACAGGGAGACCGAGCCAAAGCCCTTACAGTCGTGAATGCCCCATTCTTCCGCATCTGGTTCAGGAGAAGCCTCTTTAATCGAATCTTGCAGAGTATCCACATCATCACAAGGCATCCACCGGTCCTGTAGCTTACCGGCGTTATAAGCGGACAAACAGGTCACATAAATTCTAGGGGTTAGTTGCTCTACTGCCATTTTCAATTTCTCCAAAAGCTTGAACTGCTGCGCATCGGCTAAAATAGGCACACTGCGCCATTTTTTAACAGGCTGACCTTATAGCGGGTTCCTCTGTGGAAGGCCTGAAATGTCAGGACTGGCTGAAGAATGAAGCCACCCGAAGGGCTTGGTCTTGATGTTTCAGGACTGGAACAGACAATACCAAGCGAAGGGCAGCAGGTTAATGAGCCTCGCATGCGGGAGGGGGCGACGCAGGGAGTGGGCTATCCTTCAACCACCGAAATAGCCGCCACTAATCCTTTATAGTCCGCTCATCGCATAGCACCCGGTGCCCAACGAGGCACCCGACCCAAATTTATACTCTAAAATAATCTTCTTGTTGATTAGTACGACCTAATTAAGCCAACAATCTAACAATTATAAGTATCATCCCATAATAAAATGTACTGCCCATAACAAAGTCTGCTCCATTATCTGCTAGGCCAGCCGTTAAGAAAGTAAGAATATTGGCCACTAATGCAATATTTGCCGTTTTTTTAAAGAGTTCTTTTTTGTTCATAGGAGACTTAATCCAGCGCTCCACAATGAGCTGACATAATATAGCAAAATAAAAATTGCTGAAAACAAACATTAGAACAGTTAGTATTATCGGGCCAAAGTGCCTTTCAAGATCGATAACATCATGCTTCTTACCACCTTCTGCATCTTGGATAAAACATTGGTAACGCCTCATGAAAGCAGTTTTTATCCATAGCTGCGCTGGTTTACCCATATGTGTTGTAAAGAGTATCAACTTGCCCTGTTTTATTGGTTGACCATTTAAACAAAACTCATCTTTGAAAAACGACCATCTGTGAGATAAGTTGTTTGTCGAATCAATCGTATAAATCTTCTGCATTTAAAATTCACCTCTTTTCACAAGAAAGCCCCTGCGTTTATTAGTCCTTCTCTTGCTACTTATTGTTTCCATTTGCGTCAATAGTGTCCGTGTTTTTAAAACTCATTTACATGAGCATCCTACTCGTAGTAAGAGTATTCTTGTTCTTGAAATCTTAATTCTTCATCTTGTTGTAATTGCTCTTGTTCTAAATCTGCTTGTTGTTGAATACTTTCTTCAGCCTTTCGATTAGCGGTACTTAATAGCAAAAAGAAGACAATAAGAGTAATCCAAACCCAATTCAAGCTATGACCTCCAGCATTCGATTTTACCTGCCTCCACAAATTCGGCAAGGGACGCCACCGCGCCGGAGAGCCTCCGTTCTGGAGATGCGAATGCAGTTATGGGTGCAACGAATGGCCCAAATACAATTAGGATTATGGTATTTGTAGCTATTTTCATTAAAGTCCACCATTATCATTTTTTGGTTGGCTGGAGAATGGTGTCCCTTGTTGGCAGCAAAGCTTGGGTTGTTTAGGCTCACCTGAAATGTTCCGATCAAGGCTGCACTCAAAACAACTGACCCTATAAGCAGAGCTCTTTTTTTATTGTTTAAAATGTCCTTCATTGGCTTTACCCTTTCAATTTACACAATTTTAATCATGTAAAAAGCTACCCCGTGAAGGGTAGCCGGGAGTTAAGAAACCGCTTGTAGACGGTCACGGCACATTTTAGCCGGAGCCTGGACATATTGTGCCGTCTCCCGGCTAAAAAACCGGAAAGACGGCATCTTTTTATGGTCTGATGCTGACCACTACAAGCAGGGTTCTTACGCCCCGGCTGCTACCCGCAAAGATAACAACCTCCATAGCATACTAAAAGCAGAGCCTATCTACAACTCATTCGACCTACACTAGAAAGGATACACAAGAATATAGGGGCTTAAGCCACTAGGTGATTAGATTAACAGTAATATATACACCTGATACGACTGCTCAATCTGCAAACTTGTCAATAATAACCAGATGAAAAAGAAAACCGCCTCGGCATAGAAATGTTAATCAGGCTCAAGAAAAGCCATGGCCGAAATCAAGATTTATTTTGAATCGAAGCGCCGCCCAGTAAGCAGAATTAAAGCTTGCCAAAACTCATCAATTCACAATAGGGGTACACTTCCGGTTTTTGTTCGGGCACTTGCCACTTCCGTTTCATCAGCTTGAGAACTTATCTTGCAACTAATAGCAATGCTCAAGCACAGGGGGAGTGCAAAGGACACCTGCTTGCAGTTTCAGGTCACATAATGATGATTTTAATTATCCTTTACAGGAATGAGTTCTTTAGAATTGATGAGCGTTCATTTTATTAAAGGCTCTCTGTAAAGCAAGATGCATATAGTATTTATATGTATCTCGTTGCTTGGGCGGTCAGTATATCTGCTATTCAGTTACATGTTGCAAGAAGATTCAAGCGGCGACCGCAGGGAGGTTCGTATCATTGGCCATGGCTTTATCTTATATTACTATTTACAGTAATTAATAGATCTATCGTCTTTTTATTACTATTTTAACCTCTGACAAAATATTTTGAATTTTCAGGAGAGCACCTCTAATAGGGGCGATTGAGATGAAAGTATTTCTTGATTAGGCTTAAGAATAGTATGAAAAATAGGTTTTAACCTGAATTGAAAGGTGTCTGTTTCTGTATTATGGGTAAAGTAAATTGTTTTTCTGACTACTGGCAAAAAAATAACTTTCCCATTATCTTTCAAGGCTTTTATACTGGTAGTGTTTAAAGTTGAGGAAAGCATGCGTCCGAATTGCCCCCGCTGTTTAAAAGGCCCGCCTATCAAAAATGGGTATGTCCTTAATAAACGCCGGTGGAAATGTCGTTTCTGCCGTTATGAGTATACCAAGGTCGTGGTTCAGGGCCGTAGCGATAATTATAAACGCCAAGTAGCCACTCTTTATGAAGTTGGCCACAGCTCTCAATCTATCGCAAAACTACTGCACATCTCTACAGCCTCAGTCATGCAGTGGGCCAGAAAATGGGCACAACCTACTAGCAGAGTACATTCTCTTAACCCAGCACAAATCACAAAGCGCTTTAAAACAATGAAACTGATTCTAAATCAACTCTAGAATAATAGAAGCGAGGCCCACCAGACTCACCAAAAAGAAACTTTGGACTAGCGGCTTGCTGATTTCACTGTCAAACCTATCTAAACCAGCTTGATTCTCAAAATCTTTATTCTTCTGGCCATCTGGTCACTCATAATGGCTTATTTATATATTTTTTTTTGGTAAGTAAAGATCTAAACAAAGATGGCCGGATGGCCAGCCTTCCTCTTTATTTCTCAAGTTTGTAAGCATGTAATCCGACTCTTCTTTTACCAACAGTTCTAGTCCTACTAGTATGGTATCCAGCGTCCTTGAGAAGGCTTATAAATCTGGCCTTAGTTATTTTTTCTGAATCAGGAAAGCTGGAATAACTTTGGAACAGGGCATCATTGGAAATAAAAGCAGAAGCATCAGCAGGCTTGAGCAATTCCGTTACCCAACTCGTCAATGGATTTTGACTATCTCTATACTGCTGAAGTTCATTTTTAGCCCGTTGACTTTGCGGAAATTTACCTTGATTTCGCTGCAAGTGTTTCGCACCCTGTAAAGCCCAATTGAAAATCCCGTCAATTTCCTCTTCCAGCCAGCAGATTAAATCAGTAGCCTGCCTTGACTCAGGAATAATATTTTTAAAATAAATAATGAGCAACCGATTATAAACTGCCTGAGTAGTATCTTTAATTTTAGGTAATGTATTAGTGAAAATGACATGCTTACAAGTCGGTGTTATTGTCTCTGGTGGTTTATTCTTAGGATCAATTTGTACTGGGTCACCAGTGCTAACCAGTTGCTTAAATCCTCCTTCTGCCATTAGCGCATTTTCTGGTAGTTCTGAGATGATATTAACCATTTTGTTTTTAATCGGCGCTAAAGCTCGGGGATCGCTCATAGCTCCAATCTGGATAGAACACACATTGGATTGACCCACAAGTAGTTCTAATACTTTAGCCACCAAAGATTTACCTGTGTTAGATGGGCCATAGCAAATCAACCCTTTTTTAAACTGGGCATGAGGAAATAGTACATACCCGAAGAAAAGTTGAAGGGTTTCTATTTTTTCTGGATCATCTCCAAGCAAGTCGTTCAAAACTGAAAGCCACATTTCACAGCCTTCTTCTGGTTTATACTTTATATTTAAGACCTTATTAAGATAATATTTTTCATTGTGCGCCTCTAATTTATTTGTAATAAAATCGACAACTCCATTTAATACGGGAACCTGTGTCTTCGAAATCCTATTCCAGGGAATTGGATCTTTCAGCGCCTTAATGCGGATATAATCAGCAATCTCTTTACGCCTGCTGGCTTTTGCAGAAGGCAAGTCATTAGACATTGCTAATTGCATTAGCTGATAGTTCGAGATGGGTTGCCACACCCTACTATCAAATTGATAGAATTGACCTTGAGCATCAGTGATTATTGAATGCTTTTTCAAAATTTTTTCTGCAATCTCGTTAGAATGTTGGCTGAAAAAAGTGGTCTGATTACTTTCCAAAACTTTTCCTCCCTGCGGTCATGTCTAGAATTTGTTGCCGAACAGCCTTTAAGCCCTCTATACAGTGCAAGTCGTTAAAATCGGTAGTGCTTTTACCATTCAGCTTTGAAAAGACCGGAAATACGACGGGACAGCTTACTGCACTTGCAGCTTCAGTAGCTTTTTCACGTCCAATATTTTTCACATCTATGTCATCATCTCCACAAATCAGAAGCTCTTGATCTGGATGGCATGAATGAAACGCTTCAACTACAGGAGTAATGTTTCCGGCTGAGAAACAAACGATAGTTCGGAAGCCAGTTGCTAAATGAACAGTGACACCTGTTGCATAGCCTTCTACAAAGCAGACTGGCCCATTACTATTTTTACCAATAGTGTGAAAGACACCTTTAACTTTTTGACCAGTGCAAAAGTATTTTTCGCCCAAATTATTGATTTTTTGCCATCCCCACAATTTACCATTCACATCACGGCAAGACACATGCAGGGTGCGCCCTCTCCAAATCACATCAGGGTCTTGATATTCTTGAATTTTTTTCCTTTCAAGATAGTCGTTTCCACCTCGCCTAATTTTGATTTTGCCTAACTTTAATGCCTCTTGGGCAACATCTTCTTGACTTTTTTCCTTTTCAAGACTCATCTTACCCCTAGTTAGAGGTGCTACGACATTGGGAGATGACTTTCCAAGTACTTGATAAATTTTTATTTCATCCTCTGTAGAGAAATCCCCAAAAGTGCAAAACATGATTTGGTCGCCACTTTTTCCGTTGGCTATAGATGAGGTGTACCAATATCGGTTATTTTTACCTGCACGATGAATTTTTTCATCAGGAATTATGGTAGTGATGCTTCCACTAGAGTATTCATTTATCTCAGCTGCTATGTCATAAACCTTTTTCATAAATTTTCCTCGCATTAAATTAAGCCCTAACGCCCATCATAGAAGCGTTGAGCAGTTTATTACTGATAGCCCTTTGCGAATTACGTGCGGGGCTGATTACCCTCTTCCAACCAAGAAAAAAATGAAGGCAAATGGATCAGAACTTTACGGCCAAACATCCGACATACTTTTTTATTAAAACCATTAGTATTCCTGAATCGATGCCAACGGACAGCAGGAACCGTTAGTACGCTTTGGTAATGGTCTATTTTACTGAGAGGCACTAGCTCATTAATGGAAACAGTTGGAAACATTTTGCATTCTCCTGTTGCTAACAGAAGTTGATTATGAAGGTATGGTTGTGACGGGGAGTTACAAATATCGGCCAATATTAATTGTTTATATAATCGTTAATCGATTATCTGAATTTACAAGCTTCCAACCAAATTTGTTAAGTTCTTTACCTACACGCCAAACTAATTGCTTAATGGCATCTTCAGTGACGCAGTATTTATTTTTAAAAGCCAGATGAGTCACAGAGTGATTTTCGCTGCTCCAAATCCAGAGTACTCGACATCTCATCCCATCAGTCAACTTGACTCTGTACACGACGACCTCTATAAAATCAAGCCTTTTTTCCCAACTTTCTGTAAAGCTTTGTTCTTCTGAATGCGTAACATACTGTTCCATATCTTTTATGAGAAAGAGTAAAGCATGACCCAATCTTTCGTTAAAAGAAGAAGGCAATGACTGCTCAGCGGTAAGATCAGACATCAAGTGATCTTTGATAATGGAATTGGCTTCGTCCGGGTGAAGATAATAAGTCCCATTAGTCATGCTAAGCTCGTAACAATTCCTTAGTACATCTAACAGGAACTTCAGTTTATTGCTCTTAAGAAGATAGGGTTTATCATCAAGCTTTGAACCTGAAAGACCTATAAGCAAATGTTTTTTCCTGTTGTTGAGCTTAATAGGTATCATTCAAAAAACCTTTTTGTACATAAACTATTCACTAAAATGTTGCTGAGCCATCCGTTCAATAACACTTGAGGTATGCCCTTCTGTAAGATGGCTGTATCTTTTTACCATTGAAAGAGTTTTATGGCCAAGTATATCAGCAATCTCTAACAAGCTTGCACCGTTCATAGCCAGATAAGATGCAGCTGTATGTCGTAAATCATGAAATCGAAAATCGACAAGATTTACCTTTGAGACGAGTTTTTCCCACTGCTTACGGATTTCATACGGTTTTTTCCCATCTTCACGAGCAAAAATAAAGGGGGAGTCAATTCGTCGAACCTTATTTAGGTCTTCTAATACTCTAAAAGCTGGCTTTGCAAGAGGCACTCTTCTTCGTTCACCATTTTTAGTTTCTTCAAACAAAACTGACCGGCGTTTAAAATCAACATCTTGCCACCTTAAACCCATAATTTCGCCCAGTCTTGCTCCTGTAAGAAGGGCAAGAATAATAACAGGATAAAGATGCTTACTATAAGCGTCTGTTTGGGCCTCTGAGATTAATTGGCTACGCTCCTGATCGTTTAAGAAACGAACTCTGCCACGTTCCGGCTTTGGTTTCTTAACGTTTTTTACAGGATTTGATTCTGCCCAACCCAGATCTTCGATACCATAGCTAAAACAAACACTTAGCGATGCTAAATATCGGACAACCGTTGCGTTTGAAAGCATTCTAGATTTCTTTTCGCCTTTTTTAAACATAGGTTCATTTAGCAATTTGTCCCGATACTCAGCAATAAGCTGGGGGCTAATATCTTTTAAGAGATAGCGTCCAAGTTGATCCTTCCACCAAAGCAACTGAGGCCCAACAGTTTCTTTGTCATCATTACGCTGAGCCAAACGTTCGTTTTTATACTTGTCTATCATCTCGCCTAATGTGCGCTTCCTGGGCTCAGAAGACTTAAAATACCGTCCTTCTCGAATGGCCGCTTCGGTTTGCTGTGCCCATAGCCTAGCATCTGTTTTTCTAGCAAAGGTAGCAGTTTGAACGGGAAAGCCCTTGAGGCGTATTTTGACTCTATAAGACAGCTTGCCGTCCAAATCTTCACGTTTCTCTATAGTGGCCATGGCCAGATCCTACATTTTCTATGGGACATTCATGGGACACTGCGGGGCAACTTTCTTCCAAAAATCTCCATCAGCCTCAATAACATGATAACCTTAAAAATGCCTAAAATCAAAGCTTTTAACGATTGAAAGTTATTGAGCATAATAGATTATGTCACATTGACATTGTGGAGGTCACTGGTTCGGTGGGATAGGTTTTGACCTAGGCTTTAATTTTGTCCATAGTCAACCTGTAGATTGAGATTCTTAAGAATATCTTATGTTTCTTATTTGTGCTTGAACAAAGACGATGAGCATGGATCATGGGATTCTATTAAATTTTCTTTGTCCCGTGTTTACCACCAAGCACAAAGATAGAGCTTAGGGGAAATAAGAATGCCCAATCCGGCCAAGGGTAGGTCTTCGTCTGCAGAAGAAGATCCGAAGCGCCCGAGTATTCCATCGAATACTTGCAAACGCCTATGGTTAGCTGCCGGCGGTAGATGTGAATATGAAAATTGCAATGAAGAGCTGTGGCGGAACAACTTAACCTTCCGCCAAATGAATAAGGCATACATTGCTCACATAGTCTCTTGGAAACCCTCTGGACCACGGGGAGAGGCAGTCGATTCTGATAGGCTCAAGATAGATATCAGCAACCTCATGTTGATGTGCGATCAATGTCACCGGGTTATTGACGATCTCGATGTTCCCGGCCACCCTAGAGAGCGCCTCGAAGAGATGAAACGTAAGCATGAGGTCAGAATCCAACTTTTAACTGGCATCAAACCAAACATGAGCACTGAAATTCTGATTTATGGCTCGAATATTGGCTCCAGTCGCGGGCTGGTTAGATATGATGCTGCATGCCAGGCAATACTCCCGGAAAGAATCCCTGCAAGCCCGGATGGGCTGGTTCTTGGTATGCAGAATAGTACTTGGGAGGACCGAAGTGAGCAATTCTGGATGGTAGAGTCTACTCATCTAATGAAAATGTTCAATGATCGGGTCCGGCCTCGTCTGCGACAAGACTCTATTAGCCATATCTCTGTATTTGCCGTAGCCCCGATTCCACTTCTGATTCTTTTGGGCTCGCTTTTAACCCATTTACCGCCTGTGGATATCCGTCAATTGCAACGAGAGCCAGTTCAAGACTGGAAATGGCAGCCCCGCCCTGCTGAGTTTGGTGGGTATATTCTAACTCCACCTGCAACGATTTCCGGACCTCCAGCTCTGATCATGTCGCTTAGTGGCACTATTACTCTAGATCGCATACAGGCGATCCTTGGTGACAACTTTAACCCTTGGGTCTTCTCAATCAAGGTCCCCAGCACTAACTTCCTGAAAAGCCCAGAACAACTCAGTGAATTCCGCTTGGCAATGAGGGAATGTCTAGACCAAATCAAAGTCATGCATGGATCTGCGGCAATCCATCTTTTTCCCGCGATTCCGAATTCCATCGCTGTCGAGATGGGTCGGATTTTGCTTGAGAAGGCCGACCCACCTCTTCGTGTCTATGATGAGGGTCAGCAACTGGGTGGTTTTATTTACGCTCTCGACATTAATCAACGCGCTTTACCTGTAGGAGAATTAGTCAATCATGAACAATGTCGCCCAGAAGGATCTGTCATTAGTTCTTGAACAGCTCGCTTCTGATCTTGATATTCCTCTCAGTAAATATGACGAGGCAAAACAGCACTATGATGCTGTAGGTGCTTGGCTCAGCGAGTGTCCTGACCTCGATAAATATGACCCCGTAATTTTTTCACAAGGCTCATTCAGGCTTGGCACCGCAATTCATCCCCAGAATTGCGGTGACTATGATGTCGATGCCGTTTGTCTTTTACGTCATGCCACCCTTTTCACATTCGCTCATCAAAAAGATCTTAAGGCTATCGTTGGTCGTCGTCTTCAAAACCATAAGACGTACAAGGCGATGCTTAAGCCTCCTGGGGGTGGGCGACGCTGCTGGACACTTAAATACGCCGACGGGTCCAAATTCCATCTTGATGTTTTGCCTGCCATCCCGGATGATGCTGCACACAAGCAACGTCTTATCCAACATGGCGTTGATCCAAGTCATGCTAGACATGCTATCTGCATTACGGACAGCGCGACTTGGGATCACGATATCGAGTGGCCGAGAAGCAACCCCGAA
Source organism: Vampirovibrio sp. (assembly GCF_041737375.1). NCBI lineage: Bacteria > Bacillati > Candidatus Melainabacteria > Vampirovibriophyceae > Vampirovibrionales > Vampirovibrionaceae > Vampirovibrio > Vampirovibrio sp. The sequence continues at coordinate 1,202 of NZ_JBGSRV010000017.1, read as the reverse complement.
GGCTATGCAGAATGGTTTAAAACTAGGATGGCAACCACCTTTCAGAAGCACCGGCTCATCCAGGCACAAGTTATGAAGGCTGAAGTCGTAGACGTTCCCGATTATAAGGTTCGTACTCCCCTTCAACGAATGGTTCAGCTCTTGAAGCGCCATCGTGATCTTATGTTTCAGAATGATGACGATAAACCGATCTCGATTATCATTACAACTCTTGCTGCGCATGCCTACCAAAACGAAGAAGATTTGATGGAGACCCTATACCAGGGTATCCCCCGTATGCGTGCTGAAATAAAAAAAATCAATGGCAAATTTTGGGTACCGAATCCAGTTAATCCCTTAGAAAATTTTGCAGACAAATGGGAAGACCACCCTCGAAAAATGCTAAACTTCTTCCGATGGCTGGATGCCCTTGAGCAGCTTCACATCGACCTACTTCACTCGCGAAGCTACGAAGACGTCTCGGTCAAACTCCAAGCTGCTTACGGTAAAGATGCCGCTACAAAAGCAGTTCAAAAAAGTTTTGGAAGCCCCCCATTAACCCAAGGCCCTTCACTATCAGATCTAGTCGAAAAAACTAAAAGCGTCTCTTCTGCGGTTGCTCGCCGGGCGCCTCAAGCCATACGTCAATTTTTCAATCTTCCGCATCGTGAAGCGCTGCGCTGGCCCGATATTTCTCAATACACTGTCACCATTCGTGGGGAAATGCAATACGGTAATGGCCCATACACCGAATTCTATAGTGATGGTACCGCTCTTCCCAAATACGCATCCTTGAAGTTCACAGCCTATCCTAATGTTCCGCAACCATACGACGTCAAATGGCAGGTTGTTAATACTGGTACTCAAGCCGCCAATTCACGAGGACTTCGCGGTAATATCTTTGATAACCCACTTGTGCGTATGGAAGGTACCGAGTATACGGGATCTCATTGCATCGAATGTTTCATCATCAAAAATGGAGTGTGCGTCGCCCGAAGCAGGGAGTTTGTAGTGAATGTTGAGTAAGGGTTGTGTTTTAAGCCAACCCCTCAGTAAATAGGATGATCAATCACCACATGACTGTGACCGGGTCCTTAATTTAGATCCACTTTGAATTAGAGATTTTTGGATTTTATCACGACCAGTTCTTTGGGTTACAAAAAAAACTTCGTCGTAAAAAAATCAGAAGAAACGGCTGTAAAAAACCGGTTGGAAAGCCGCTA